>DATKEU010000554.1:0-11411 GCA_035544495.1 Polyangia bacterium
ACCAGAAGAAGATCGAGTTCCTGGCCGCCGCCGTCCATCGCGGCGCGCCTGGACCGGGAGGGGGCGCGCCTTGAATCGGGCGCCGCGCTGGCTCTCGGCCCTCACGGTGGCGCTGGCGCGGGTGTGCGCTTCCGGTTTCGCCCACGGCGCCGACGGCGGGACGTCCGCGCCGCCGGCCGCGGCGCCCGTCACCGAGCGCCGCGAGATCGTCGTCCCAATGCCGGGCGGCGAGATGGTGCGCATCGACAACGCCCTCGGCCGGATCGCCGTGCGCGGCTCGGGCGAGCCTGGCAAGGTGCACATCATCGCCGAAAAGCGCGCCCCCAGCGGCCAGGCGCTGGGGCGACTGCGCGTCCACTACACCGCGTGGGAGAACGGCGAGATCCACATCGACACGCGGGTCGAGCTTGCCGGCGGCGAGCGCTCGCTGCCGCTGTCCGGGAGCAGTGTCGACCTGGTGGTCGAGGTGCCGCCCGAGATCGCGGTCGAGGCGAAGACCTTCGGCGGCGACATCTCCGCGTCGGGCCTGCGCGCCGGGGCGCGCCTCGAGACCACGGGCGGCCGAATCGGCGTCTCCGACGTGCGCGGCGGCGTGGTCACCCGGCAGCTGCAGGGCGGGCAGACGGTCGCCTCGGTTGACGGCGACATCGATCTCGACGGCGTCGAAGGGGACATGGACCTGCGGCGCCTGAGCGGCGGGCGCCTGGACGCTCGCCTGGTCGACGGGCGCATCCGCGCCGAGGACGTCCGCTCGGCCCTGGTGCGGCTGACCGCCACCACCGGCGACGTCATCTTCGTCGGCCTGTTTCGCCCATCCTGCCACTATGACCTGCGCAGCTATGCCGGCGACGTCAGGGTCGTCACCACGCTGGCCCAGGCGCCGGTTCCCTTCGAGCTGCGCGCCCGCTCGGCCGCGCCGATCGAGGCCGCGCTGCCGCTGCGGACGCTGTCGCGCCAGGGGGACCGCACGCGCGCGTTCTACAGCGGCGGGAGGCGCGGCGCCGCCGCCGCCGGCACCGCCGGCGCCAGCACCGCCCTGGTCGAGCTCTCCTCTGTGCTGGGCCGGGTGGTCATCCAGCCGCAGGCGCAGCCCCATGACGGCGACCGCGCAGGCGATCGGGCCAGCGACAGGGTCATCGACAGGGTCAACGATCGGGCAGAAACGCCCTGATCCGGTGGCCCGCCGGCGCCGCGCGCGCGGGCGGCGTCGAACACGGGGCCGCCCCGCCGCAAAAAAGCGCGGTTGCCACCCGCCCGGGTGGCGCGGAAGTGTTACTCTAGCAAGCGAGTCGATGCGTTTTGGGATCTTCTCCGATACCCACGCCAACATCGAAGCGCTGGAGGCGGTGGTCAAGGCTCTCGAGGAAGAGCGGGTGGATCAGTTCATCTGCCTGGGCGACACCGTCGGTTATGGGGCCAGCCCCAACGAGTGTTGCGCCCTCATCCGGAAAAAGGCGGCTCACACGATCCTCGGCAATCACGACGCCGCCGTCGCCGGGCGAATGGATTATTCGTACTACTACCACGCCGCGCGCCACGCGCTGGACATGCACGCCCGCCTCCTCGATCCCGAAAACATGCAGTGGCTGCGGAACCTGCCGTACGAGGTGCGCAACGGCGACGTTCACTTCTGTCACGGCTCGCCGCTGAACATCGAGGAGTTCGACTACATCTTCGCCCGCGATCAGGCCGCGCAGTGCATGGCGATCTGGGACAAGCTGGCCCAGATCACGTTGATCGGGCACTCACACCTCTGCAAGGCGTTCGCGCTGTCGCCCGACGGCGTGCACGAGGTGGTCGCCGAAAGCTTCGAGCTCCGGCCCGCATGGAAATACATCGTCAGCGTCGGTTCGGTCGGCCAGCCGCGTGACTACGATCCGCGTGCCAGCTATACGGTTTACGACAGTGAAACCCACGTCTTCTCGTACAGGCGCGCCGACTATGACATCAAGGCGTCGGCCGAAAAGATCTTTAACTCCGACCTGGAACCGAACTTCGGCCACCGGCTGTTCATCGGCGTTTAGGGCGATCGCGCCCGCGCTGGCGGGGGTGGCGCTGATTGGCGCACGCGTGTTCGCGGGTGAGGGGGCGCCGGGGGCGATGGGGGCGCGGCGGATGAGCACGAGCTGTGTGCAGGATGATCCGGTCCCGACGCCGAAGGGGTACGCGGGGTGGGATCGTTCGGCGGTGGTGGCGTGGGAGGCGATCGAGCAGTACGGCGGCGTCGTGCCCGACATCGAGGAGGATCGCAGCCACGCGCCGCCGGCCTGGTGGCGCTATCCCAGCGCTCTGCGCTCGGCCGAGCTCCTGGCCCTGGAGGCCGCCGACCGGCAGGGGCTCTACAGCGCCGTCGCGCGCGACGATCTATTGCAAGGGGACATCCTGGTGCGCGCGGGCGGCGGCGGCGCCGGGACGTGCGGCAAGATGGCGATCGTCGTCGGGCAGATCGGCGGGCGCTGGATGACGCTGGAGGCGGACGGGGAGGGGAGCGCGACGCGATCGGCGAGCGCCGTGTTCTTCGACGGCGCCGCCCTGCGGGCCGACGTCGGCGCTTACCGCATCCGGGTGAAGAAGGACGAGACGCTGGGCCACGTGCGCGAGCTCGGCCGCGATCTCGATCATCTGGAGCGCACGGTCGCCGAGCGCCCGCCGCTGCTGGCAAAAAACGGGCGCGCCGTCGTCGACGAGAAGGTCCACGATCTCCTCGACGAGGCCTGGTCGCTGACCGCCGAGGCGTCGTTCGACCTCGATCGGCGCGCGCTGGCCGGCCGCGCGCTGGCGCTGGGGGCGGCGCTCGATTGGCCGGGCGCGGGGGCCGCGGCCGGCGCGCTGCTGGACGACGTGCTGCGCCGGGATCCGCTGCGCGCCACGGCGGTGGTGGCGCGGGCCATGGTCCACCTTCTGGGGCGCGATCCCGACAAGGCGGCCACGCTGGCGCAGGCGGCGCTGGCGCTTCCGACCGTGCCGGCGCGCGCCCACTATGTCCTCGGGCGCGCGCTGCTGGCCGGCGGCCGCATCCAGCCGGGCCTGGGCGCCCTGCGCGCCTTCGCCGAGCGCGATCCGGGCGACGGGCGCGCGCAGCGGCTTCTGGCGACGGCCGGCGCCGAGCCCAAGCTGGCGGCCGGCGCCCCGCTGCCGCCCGCGCTGGTCTTCGACGCGACTACCGACGCCGTCACCCTGACCAGCGCGCCGTTCGGGTTTCGCGCGCGCTGGCCCCTGTCCTGGCGGGTGATGGAGGCCACCGCCGACAGCGCGGCCGGCGCGGTCGTCACGCTGAGCACCAGCCGCGTGGTCCTGCCGGACGGCGACGCCGCCCGCGCCACCACCGTCATCCTGGCCCAGCGCCCCGATTCGCCCGCTGCCCGCGCCGCCATGGCCGGCAAGGGCGGCCGCAACATCTTTCCCGACGCCAAGCTGAAACCGCTGCCTGCGCTGCTGCCCGGAAGCCGCCGCGAGCAGTTCCGCCAGGCTGCGCCCGGCGGCCCGCGCATGGGCGAGGTGACCACCATCGAGCAGGGCGACGTCGTCTACTTTCTGGTCCTCAACGCGCCGGCGCCCGCCTATCCGAAGTTCAAGGACGACTACGCCGCGCTGGTGAAGTCATTCAAGATCGGCGCCGATTGAGCCGGCCGAATCAGCAGGCCACTGATCACAGCGACGACGCACCGGTCGCCCGGGTCAGCGCGGCCGCCGCCACGTTCTGATCGAACACCGACTGCAGGTACCGAGCCCGCATCTGGAAAAATGCCACCAGCGCGTCCGACAGATCGCGCGCCTCGGCCAGCCCCACCGTGAAGTTCTGCGCCACCGCCGAGATCCAGGCCTTGCCGGCGCGCTCGCCCTTGTGCACCGCCTCGGTGCGCGCCGTGGCCTCGCGCAGCTCGCCGTAGGTCTTGCGCACGTCCAGCATGATCCCGCCCAGCGCCTCGCTGCGCCGGAACTCGATCTCGTTGGCCTCCGCCCTCATGCGGGCGGCGCGCGCCAGCTTGGGCCCGAGATCGAGCTGCAGCCGCACCGCCGCCGCCACGCCGGCCGAGAAAGAGTTGAAGTAATGGCTGTAGAACGCGTTCTTCGGGTCGTCGACGCCGCCCGCGTGGGCGTACGAGCCGGTCCCGATCAGCACCAGGTCGGGGTATTCACGCCGCCGCTCGAGATCGACCAGCGCCCACTTGGCCTTCACCGCGTGGTCCAGCATTCGCGCCTCCGGCCGGCTCACGCGGGCTAGATCCTCGTAATACGTCACCGGGTGCTCGGGGACGGCAATCGGTTCGAACGGATCGTCGTCGACGTCCAGGTCGGCGGGCGCCTCCGGGCCGAGCAGCGTACGCAAGCTGTCGCGCGCCAGATCGCCGAGGCGCCGCGCCTCCAGGATGCGCGCATCCAGCTCGGCGCGCACGGTGCGCAAGCGCAAGCGGTCGGTCACCGTGGCCGACCCCTTGCCCGACGACAGATCCTTCTCGATCCGTTTGATGCCGTCGTCGATGTACCCGCTGCCTTCGTCAAGGGTATCCAGCATCTCGCGCGCCAGCTTGATGCCGTAGTAGGCCTTGCGCAGGTTCAGCTCCAGATCGGCACGCGCCCCCGCCTGCCGCTCGCGCGACACCGCCACGCCCGCCTCGGCGGCGCTGACCCCGGCCGAGATCTTCCCGAAGTCGAACACCGGTTGGACGAGCTTGACCTCCGTACGGGTGAAAACGTTGGTCCACGAGATGTGAGCAAGGCTGGCTTCGCCGTTGTTCGTCTGCACGCAATTGACGGTGTCATGGGTGATCCCGTCCGCACCGAGGCATTTGAGGTTCGGTGACGGCGCCACCAGCGACAGCAGGTCCCCCGATGGCAACCAGTAGCGCCATGCCTCCGAGAGCTGCGCCTCCATGGCGTTGACCGCGGCGGCGTTGGCGGCCAGTCCGGGGTTCGCGGTGTGGGCGGCATCGATCAACTGCTGCAGGGTCATCTTCTTGGCCAGCGCCACCGGGGGCGAAGCCGCGGCCAGCACCAGAACGGTCAGAAGCTGCGTCGTTCGTCGGCGATGGCGACCGGCGACCATCGACGTCACTGTCTTCTGCATCGGGCGACACTATACACGCCCCCTCTCGCGCTCGCCCACGGCCCTTGCGCTGGCGGTGTGGATTTGACCATCGCTGGGGTGCGTGTTACCGGCATCTGCCGATGCCAACGCGAACCTCGAAGGGCCGTGGCGGCCGCGCCGTGCGAACGCGCACACCCGGCCATCCACTGCCGTACACGCCGGCCGCCTCGCGCGTGGAGACGGCCCAGCTGGTGCTGCCCGGGCTGACGAACGTCCATGGGACGATCTTTGGTGGGATCCTGATGCAGTGGATCGACATCGCCGCCGGCATCGCGGCGGCGCGCCACGCGGGCGGCCCGGTGGTGACGGCGTCCATGGATCGCTTGCACTTCCTGCACCCGGTCCACATGGGCGACGTGGTGATCGTGCAGGCGCAGGTGAACTACGCCGCCCATACGTCGATGGAGGTGGGCGTGCGCGTCCTGGCGGAGAACACGGCGACCGTCGAGCGGCGCCAGACGACGCGCGCCTACCTGACCCTGGTCGCCGTGGACGGCGAGGGGCGGCCGCGGCCGGTGCCGCCGCTGGTGCCCCAGACCGCGGAGGAGCGACGCCGCTTTCGCGATGCCGAGCGCCGGCGGATCGTGCGCCTGCGTGAACGCCGCGCTATGAAACAGCGGCATGGGTGACACCCAGGATCGGGATCAGGATCGGGATCTCCTCCAGGCGCTGGCCGGCGACGCCGTGCGCGTCGACTTCGGCGCGGGCCAGCCGCTCGGGCGGGCGCTGGTGGTGGCGACCGGCGCCGATCGCATCCGGTTTCTGAACGGCCTGGTCACGGGTCCCGTCGCGGGCCTGCCAGTCGGGGGCGGCGCGCGCTCGGCGCTGCTGACGCCGAAGGGGCAGGTGGTGGGCGATCTCCGGCTGTTCGTGCGAGCGGACGACGTCTGGATCGTCGTGCCGGGCAGCCAGGCCGAGGCGCTGGCGGCGACGCTGTCGCGCTATGCGATCATGGACGACTTCGCCGCGCGCGCGCGCGGCGACTTCCGCATCGTCGCCGTCCTGGGACCGGCGGCCGCGACGCGCCTGGCGGCGGCCGGCGTCGACGTCGGCGAGCTGGCGGCGCGCCCGCCGCTCTCGCACGCCGCGGCCGGCGACCTGTGGCTGGTGCGCGCGCGCGAGCTCGGCGCCGACGGTTTCTGGGTCGCGGGCGCGCCCGCGGACGTCGCCGCGATCGACGCGCGCCTGGCGGCGGCCGGCGTGCGCGCGCTGTCGCCGGCGCTGGCCGACGCCGCCCGCGTCGCCGCGCTGGAGCCGCTGTGGGGCGCCGAGATCACCACCGACTACTTCCCGATGGAGGTGGGCCTGGGGGGCGCCATCGACTACGGCAAGGGCTGCTACCTGGGCCAGGAGCCGGTGGTCCGCATTCGCGATCGCGGCCACATCAATTGGCGGCTGGTCGGCCTGGACGTCGACGCGGCCCACGCCGCCGACGTGACGGCGGGCGACGCCCTGGAGGCCGATGTCAAGGCGCGCGCCGGCCGCGTGACCAGCGCGGCCAGCCTGCCCGACGGGCGCGGCGTGGCGCTGGCGCTGCTGCATGTCAGCGTCCCCGTCGGAGCCGGCGTCCGCGTCAAGCACGGCGAGGCGGTCATCCCGGCGCGCGTCCGCGCCGAGGCGTCGCCTTGACAGACCACCGCCGAACCGGTATTCGCGGGGGCCATGGGAAGACGAGACAACCGCCGTTCGATGAAGATGCGCCGCAAGACCCGCCAGCGGAAGCTGAAGGCGCGGGTGGCGCGCAAGCGCAGTGAGAAGCGCTCCGCCAAGGCGGCGCCCGCCGGCAAGCCGCGCGCCAAGAAGGCCGCCGCCAAAGAGTAGGGGGCGGCGCCGCCGCCGCGACTGAGTGCTCGTGCAGGCCGCCGCTGCCCCGACGGCGCTGATGCGCCAGTACCTCGACGTGAAGGCGAGGTACCCGGACGCGATCGTGTTCTTTCGTCTGGGCGACTTCTACGAGATGTTCTATGACGACGCGGTCTACGTCGCCCGCGCGCTGGATCTGACGCTGACCTCGCGGGACAAGGGGAAGGAAGACCCCGTCCCCATGTGCGGCATCCCGCACCACGCCGCCCGCGGCTACCTGGCCAAGCTGATGGAGCTGGGGCACCGGGTGGCCCTGTGCGAGCAGCTGGAGGATCCCCGGCTGGCGCGCGGGATCGTCAAGCGGGACGTCGTTCGCATCGTCACGCCGGGCGTGGTGCTGGACGAGGAGGCGCTGGACCCGCGCGCGCCCCAGTTCGTGGCCGCCGCCATCGGCGAGCCGCGCCAGGGTTACGGCCTGGCGTTTCTGGATGTGACGACCGGCGACTTTCGCGCCACGCTGGCCCCGACGCTGGAGGCGCTGCTGGACGAGCTGGCGCGCGCCGAGCCCCGCGAGCTGCTGGTGGCGCGCGACGACGGCGATCTGGCGGCGGCTCTGCGCCGCGGTTACCCGCGCGTTCCCCAGACCGCCGTCGACGCGCGCGCCGACGACAGCGCCACCGCCGCGGCCGCGGCCGCGCTGGCGGACGCGCTGCCCGGCGGCTTCGACGGGGCACTCGCCGAGCGGGCGCCGCTGGCCGCGGCCGCCGCCGCCCGCGTCTTGCGCTATGCCCGCGGCACGCAGCCGGGCGCCACGCTTCCGGTTTCCCGGCTCGACTTCTTCCGCCGCTCCGACACGCTGATCCTCGACGAGCAGGCGCGCGCCCACCTGGAGCTGACCGAGACGTTGCTCGATCGCAAGCGCACGGGGTCGCTGCTGGACGTCCTCGACCAGACCCGCTCGGCGATGGGCGGGCGCCTCTTGCGGCGCTGGCTGCTGTTCCCGCTGGTCGACGTGGCCGCCATCCGCCGCCGCCAGGACGCCGTCGAGCGCCTGGTGCTGGCCCACGCCGCGCGCGACGCCGTTCGGAAAGTCATCGCCGGCCTGGGCGACATCGAACGTCTGACCGGGCGGGCGCGCCGCGGCGTCGCCTCGCCCCGCGACCTGGTGGCGCTCGGCCGCTCGCTGGCCGAGCTGCCGTCGCTGGTCCAGGCGCTGGGCGAAGCGTCGCGGGTCGAGCTCGCTTTCGCGGTGGATCCCGACGGCGGCGATCTGCTCTCGCTGGGCAGCGACCTCGGCTCCGATCTGGCCGCCGCGCTGGACGCCACCTTGCGCTCCGACGCCCCCGCGCTGACCAAGGACGGCGGTTACGTTCAGGCGGGCGTGTCAGCCGAGCTCGACGAGCTCTGCGCCATCGCCAGCGGCGGCCGCGACACCGTGGCCCGCATCGAGGCGCGCGAGCGCGAGCGGACCGGCATCGCCACACTCAAGATTCGCCACAACAGCGTCTTCGGCTACTACATCGAGGTCACGCGCTCGCAGCTGCCCAACGTCCCCGCCGACTACGTCCGCAAGCAGACGGTGGCCAACGCCGAACGCTTCGTGACGCCCGAGCTCGGCGAGTACGAGCAGAAGATCCTCTCCGCCGACGAGCGGCGCATCACCCTGGAGCTGGAGATCTTCACCCGCCTACGCGACCGCGTGGCCGCCGCCGCCGACCGCCTGCTGGTGCTGGGCGCGCGCGTCGCGGCCGTCGACGCGCTGGCCTCGCTGGCCGAGGTCGCCCACCGCGGCGGATACAGCCGCCCCGCCGTCGACGCCAGCGGCGTCATCGACATCGCCGACGGCCGCCACCCGGTCGTCGAGCGCCTGGCCGCCGCCGGCGCGTTCGTCCCCAACGACGTCCGCCTGGATCCCGACGCGGAGCAGGTGTTGATTGTCACCGGGCCCAACATGGCCGGCAAATCGACGCTGATCCGGCAGGTGGCGCTGACGGTGATCCTGGCCCAGATGGGCGGCTTCGTCCCCGCGCGCGCCGCCCGGGTCGGGATCTGCGATCGCGTCTTCACCCGCGTCGGCGCCGGCGACAACCTGGCGCGCGGCGAATCGACGTTCCTGGTCGAGATGCGCGAGACGGCCCATATCCTGCGCCACGCCACCGCGCGCAGCCTGGTGGTGCTGGACGAGATCGGGCGCGGCACGTCCACGTACGACGGCGTGTCGATCGCCTGGGCCGTCGCCGAGCACCTGCACGACCGCGTGGGCGCCAAGACGCTGTTCGCCACGCACTATCACGAGCTGTGCGCACTGGCCGAGCTGCACCCGCGCGTGCGCAACGTCAGCGTGGCGGCGCGCGAGTGGAAGGGCGACATCGTGTTCCTGCGCAAGCTCGCCCCCGGGGGCGCCAGCCGATCGTTCGGCGTCGAGGTCGCCAAGCTGGCCGGGCTGCCGGCGCCCGTGCTGGAGCGCGCCCGCGCCATCCTGCAGGCGCTGGAACGCCCGGCGCTGGCGACCGCCGGCCTGCCGCGCTCGGCCGCGCCGGGAGGCGCCGAGTCACCGCAGCTGGGCCTGTTCGCGTCCGGGCCCGCCTCCGCCGCGGAAACACCGGCGACGACGGGGAATGCCGCCGCCGACGACGCCGCCGCGTTCGTGCTCGGCGCCCTGCGCGCCCTGGACCCCGACGATCTGACGCCGCGCGCGGCGCTGGACCTCGTCGCCGCCTGGAGAAAGAAGTTGACGGATCACGCCTAGCCCCGCCCATAATTTAGGGACGGGAGTCGCGCCTTGGCTGGTTTTCGTCGCCGCCTTCTCACCCTGATCGTCCTGGCCGTGTTCACCACCGCCGCCGGCCCGGCGCGCGCCACGCTGGCCGGCAGCCGCACCAGCGTTCAGCGATCGCGCCCGCCACGCCCGCGCTCCACCGTGGTCGAGCTTTACAACGTCAACCGCCACGAGATGCTGCAGCTGAAGCTGCGCGACGAGCGCGGGCGTGCCGTGCGCGGCCCGCAGAAGCGCTTCGACCGCTTCCTGCGCTGTCACTACACCAACCAGCAACACACGATGAACCCGCGGCTGATGGCGCTGCTCTACAGCACCGGCCGCCACTGGCCGGGGCACCGCCTGGAGGTCGTCTCGGGCTATCGACATCCCTCCGTCGCCAAGAACCCGCGCAGCCCGCACATGAAGGGGCTGGCCTGCGATTTCCGGGTGGCCGGCGTGTCCAACACTCAGCTGCGTGATTACCTGCGAAGCGCGTACAAGAACGTCGGCGTCGGGTACTACCCGAACTCGAGCTTCGTGCACCTCGACGTCCGGAAGGATCGCTCGGCGTTCTGGATCGATTACTCCGGTCCGGGCGAGCGCGCGATCTATTCGGAGAACCCCAGCCAGGATCTGAAGTCCGGGCGCGCCGAGACCTATCGCCCGACCAAGATCGACGAATCGTGGATCAACGAACAGCCGCCCGACGACGACCGCTCGCCGGCTCCCGGCGCCGTGGTGTCGACGGCGCCGCCGTCTTCGCTGACGACGCCGTCCGCGGAGACCGCCGCGCCCGAGAATGCGCCGCCGTCACCGGCCGTCAAACCCGGGGCCATGGGCGCGCGCGCCCCGTGAATCCCGGTATTTCTGTGTTAGTGTGACCGGGCCCTTCGGGGCCGGTCCAAAGGAGGATTTGATGCGGACACTGGGAGCTCTCGTTCTTGCGCTGGCACTGGCGGCGGGCACGCTCGGCACCGGGGCGTCGGCCCAGGCGGCCGGCAAGGCCAGCTCGGCAGGCGGCGCGCCCACGGCCAGCTCGGCCGAGGTGAACAAGCTCAAGGTGGTGCGCCTCGGCGATCCGTCGGCCGGTCTGTTCAAGTGGGGCGACACGTCCGAGCACGTGATCGAAGCGCTGCGCTCCGCCCTCGATGCGAAGTACCAGCCGCGTCTGAAGGAGGCGTCCGCCGATCCCGGCATGCAGCAGCGGATCCAGACCGAGATGCGCAAGGAGATGGACAACGTCTCCAAGAGCCTGACCAAGTTCGACGGTCAGAAGAGCGGCTGGGACGTCTCGATCATCGGGCCGGAGTTCCAGCAGAACACGGGCGAGGCGGTGGTGCAGATCAAGGAGGACGTCTGGACCCGCTATTTCTTCTTCTTCGAGGACGGCCTTTACAAAATTTTCCTGTCGTTCAACAAGGACGCCATCGAGGGCAAGACCTTCGGCGACTTCGGCAAGGAGATGCAGGCCAAGTTCGGCCGGTCGCGCGAGGTGTACCGCGACGAGAAGATGAAGGGCGGCGTGCGGCGCTTCCTCGACCACTATGAATGGAACGCTGGCGGCGAGCGGCTGCGCCTGGTCGACCGTTCAGAGTTCTACGGCGTCTATTGCCTGGTCCTCTACGACGCCAAGATCAACGACCGCGTGGTGGCGAAGAGGAAGATCGTCAACCCGGCTCACTCCACGCACGACGCCCTGGTCGAGGCCGCCACGCAGAAGGAGATCAACGACCGCGACTCCAACGACAACATCATCGACCG
>DATKEU010000555.1:0-5459 GCA_035544495.1 Polyangia bacterium
TTGCCCGCCCGCGCGAGCGCCAGTGATGGCGAACAACGTTCAACGTCACCTTCAGCAGCCACGAGCCGGGACTGCTGACGTCGTTCCAGGTCTGCCCCCGTCGGTGCACGAGCAGGAAGACCTCCTGAACGATGTCCTCGGCGTCGCTGGGCGATCGGGTCAGACGCTTTGCCCAGCGGCCGACGCGATCGGCGTAATCGCGGTACAGCTTGGCGGTGTCGTGAGCGGCGGGAGGAGCGGCGCTTTCGATGGGCATGTCGGCCAGAACAGCAACCGACATACCAGTTGTTCGAGGCCGATTTGTCGCGCCCGCCGGCCCTCGCGGACCGGCGATTGGGGGCTCCAGCCTTCAGGTGCCAGCCGCCGCCTGGCGGAACGCCGCCGCCACCGGCCGGGCGGAGCGCAGCGTGTTCGGCAGCGCGAACGAGATATCGGGATCGATGCGCAGGGCCTTGCGGAACTGCTCGACGGCCAGCTGCGACTGCTTGAAGCCGCCCGCCATGACGACGCCGAGATAAGCGTGCGTGACGGCCGCGACCGGGTGCTGCTGCAGGCGCGCGCGGGTGCTGTACGCCAGCGCCTGTCGCAGCTTCGTCTCGGCGGCGTCGAAGCGACCGCTGCGATACGCACCGATGGCGGTGCGGTTGAGGAGCTTGATCCGGTTGACCGCTCGCGCGTTGCCGTGGGCCGCCGGCGCCGAGCCGCGCGCTCGTCCCCTCTGCGCGACCGTGATCGTGGCCGTGCCGTCGACAGCCGCCGCGCGTGGATCCGGCGCCGCGGGCGCGCGCGCGGGCGCCGCGGTGGTCGTCGCGGCCGGAGCGGGCGCGGGCGCGGGCGCCGCGACCGCGGCGGGAGCCGCGGCGGGCGGCGGAGGCTGCGCTGGCGCGGCGGCCGCGACCGGCGGAGCGGCGACGCGTGGCTGCGCCACGACGGCGGCGACAGGCGACGGCGCCGCCGGGCGCGGCGCGATCGCCGCTGGCGACGGCATCGTCGCGGCCGGAGCGGTCTCGAACGGCGCCGCGGTCAACGTTACCGGTACCGGCGGTGATCCCGACGGACGCCGCAGCAGCGCGCGGCTCGATTCCGACGAGATCGCCATTCCGGCCAGCGCGGCCACCAGCAGGCCCAGGCCGCTCCAGCGACGCCGCAGCGACAGCCGGCCGAACAGGCGCTCGCTCCAAGACGCCGCCTGCTGCCGCATGCTGATGCGTGACACGTGCGCCGGCACGCCGGCGATGATCTCGGCGACGCGCCGGGCCCGCCGCGCCAGCACGTTGCCGCTGACGCCTTGAACCCAGTGACCGATCTCGCCGGGCGCCGCCGGATCCACGGCGCGCGTGATGGCCTGCGCGAACTGGCGCGCCGTCGAAAAGCGCCGCGATCGATCGCGCTCCAGCGCTTGCATGACCGCCTGATCCAGCGCGGGCGGGACGGCGGGGTTGAATCGGCTGGGCGGGGGGATCTCGCCCGACAGGATGTTGACCCACACCATGCGGGTGTCCTGGTGGCGGAACAGCCGGCGTCCGGCCAGGAGCTCCCACAGCACGACGCCCGCCGAGAAGATGTCCGCGCGGCGATCGATCTTCTGGAACCGGATCTGCTCGGGCGCCAAATAAGACGGCTTGCCGCCCCGATCGCGATCGCGCTCGCCTTCGGGCAGGTCCTGCATGCGGGCGCGCGCCACGCCGAAATCCAGCACGTGCGCGACGCCGTCGGTGCCCACCATGATGTTCTGGGGCGAGACGTCGCGGTGGACGATCTCCAGCTGGGTGCCGTCCTCGGTGGTCGCCTCGTGCGCCGCCTGCAGGCCGTGCAGCACGCCCACCATGATCCCGGCCGCCACCGCCGGTGACGGCGCGCGCCCGCCCTGGACCCCTCGGTTCAGCAGGTGCGACAGCGTCTCGCCGTGCACGTACTCCATCACCAGGCACAGCTCGCCCTGCCCGGCGCGCACCACGAAGTCCAGGGGCGCCACCACGTTCGGGTGGTGGACGCGGGCGGCCAGCCGCCCCTCGTCCAGGAACATCGCCACGAAGCTGGGGTTCCATGCCAGCTGGGTGTGCAGTTGTTTGATCGCCACCACGCGCGGCACGCCGGGCTCCACCGATCGCCCGAGGTGCACGGTGGCCATCCCGCCGCGCGCGATCTCCTCGTACAGTTCATAGCGATCCTCCAGGCGGGCCAGATCGGCCGTGGGGGATTGCGCGCCCGCCTCCGCCGGCGGCGGCCGGCGCCAGTGCGAGCGCTCGCCAGGAGCGGACCCGCGGCGCCGATCGGCGTGCGTCAGGGCGGTCTGGTCCTCCTCGTCGACCCAGTTCGACGTGGTGGCTGCTTTCAGCGGTCGCAGTTGGCGTGTCATGACTATTTCCCTCCCATCGCCAAGGTGGGCCGGTAAGTCAGGCCCATTGACATCGATACGTACTCGTCGAGAGCGCCGCCCGCGATCAGGCTGTCGCCCTGTTGCACTTTCATGTCGTAACCGTAGCGGCGCAGGCCGACCGCGACCCAGGCCTCGACGTTGTCGCTGAAGGCGTAGCCCGCGCCCAGGCCCACGTCGATGCCGCGCGTGACGGCGCGCGGGAAGCGATCTCGATCGTTGAGGCGCCCCGTCGAGAGGACGTCCAGGTAGTCGACGTTGGCGCGCATGAACGCCTGCTGCGACAGCGCCAGGCGCAGCAGCAGGCCGGCCCGCACCACGCGATAGTCGACGTCCGGGCTGAGGAGCCCCACGTTGGCGGCGAAGGTGTCGGCGATGTAGCCGATGCGCGGGACGATGTCGACGGGACCGGCGATGCCGCGATAGCGCAGGCCGACCTCGTATCCGTGCACCTCGGTGCGGGCGCGGCCATCGGAGCCGGCCACCTCGGTGGTGACGCCCATGGCGTACGTGATGTTGCCGGTCAGGCCCAGGCCAGCCGCCCACGAGTCGCGCGTCGAATCGGAGACGGCGAACGGATGAAACGCCATGTCGATGGTCAGCGCGGTGGCGCGATCCAGGCGATAGGCGGGGATGTTGCTGTAATTCTCGGTGAACGTCATCGAGCGGCTGAAGACGCGGCCGCCGGCGCCGATCTCGAGATAGGGACGCGGGAGCTCCGCGGACTCTTTCGCGCGCGCAGGTTCCTCCTGGGCCGGCGCCTCGCTGTCGGCGTCGTCCTCCTCGTCCTCGTCCTTGTCAGCCTTCGCGGGCGGCGCCTTGGCCTTCCGGGGCGGACGGGCGCTGCGCGGCGGCGGCTCCGGCTCCTCGACGGGCGCGCGCGTTCGCGCGGGCGGGCGGACGCGCGAGCGCAGCTGCGCGTCCTCGTCGGCGTCGGCGTCGGCGCCGCCGCTTCTGGCCAGCAGCACCTGCAGCTGGCGCGGCATGGCCCGGGCCAGCGTGGCCGCCACGCCGGTGAGGTGGCGGTCGGTGACGTCATAGTGCGCGACCGCCTCGCCGGTCTCGCCGTCGCGCACCACCATCTCCACGCGCCAGTTCCTGTTGCGCTTGACGGTGGCGCTGACGAACGCCGCCACGTTCAGCGTGCGGCCGACCTCCGCGAAGTCCTCGTTGCTGCGCAGGCGCACGCCCGACCGCCGGGCCGCCTCCAGCACCTGCTGGTCGGGGACCAGGAAATAGCGGCGAAGGAGGGCGCTCTCGACCGCGTCCTGCACGACCGAGCCCTGGGGGCCGCGGAAGGAATCGATGGCCACCCGCTGCCCGGGATCGCCCGCCTCGGGCGCGCCGCTGGCCGCCGCCCCCCAGCCGGCGGCGATGAGCAGGCTCGACATTGCTATCGATAGTCGGAGCTTCGCGGTCATGATCACTTCCCTCCGGTCACTTTCGCGATGGCGGCCACCGCCCAGCTGTTCACGCAGGCCATCTCCGACGCCGACAGCGGCGTCCCTCCGGCCGGCATCTGCACGCCGCAGCCCGTGACCTTGCCGGCCAGCTTTTGAAACAAAAGGCCGGTCGGATTGCCATTGGTCAGCGTTCCGGAGATGAGCGGCAGGTTCTTGCAGGAGGAGGGCTTGTTCACCATGCGCGCGCCCAGACCCGCCGACACCATGTCCAGATTCTTCGTCGGCGCCGCGGCGCCGTGGCAGGCGCCACACTTGGCGGCGAAGACGTCGGTGAGGACGTTGACGCCGGTCGGGCAGCCCATCGACGCCGTCGTCGGGGCGCCGGCGTCGTCAGCGGCCCCGCCCCCGTCGTCGCTGGCGGCGGGCGCCGCCGCGTCGGCCCACGCGCCGCCGCTGCCGCTGCCGTATCCGTTGTCGCCGCCCGATCCCGCCGACGGCGCGGATTGTCCCCCGCTGCCGTCCGACGCGTAACCGCCAACCGCGCCGCCCGTGCCGTTGTCGCCGCTGTTGGTGTTGTCACCGCCGATGGGGTTGTTGCTGCTGCCGGTCGAGTTGTTGCCGCTGGGCGTGCCGCCGCCGGCGTCCAGGTGCGGCTCGAACTCCAGGTGCCCCACGCAACCGGCCAGCAACCCCACCCCCGCCAGACACACGAGACGCATCGTCATCGTCGCCCTCGTCACCGTCCTCGTGAAGGTCGCCGTCGTCATTTGCAAAGCCCCTGAACCGCCGCCGCGTTGAAGGTCTTGTTACAGAAGCGCTTGGCCTCGATCTTCGGCGCCAGCGCGCGCCAGGCGCAGACCATGTCCACGCGCGAGACCAGCGGGTCGGCCGTGCCCTTCGGGAAGGTCGTGTTGGTCGGATCGTTCGACATCACCTGGTTGACGAAGACCGCCGGATCGATGTTGAACTCGGCCGCCGCGCCCCGGAAGCCCAGGTTCGACTCGTACTCGCCGTCGAGGACGACAAAGTCCGTGTACTGCTGGTCGCCGTTCGCCGGCCCGCCCCCGTCCAGCGAATCGACCACCCCGCGATAGCGCGCGCTGTCGGCGACGAACACGTCGGGTGAGAACACCGGCGGATACAGCGAGGTGATCTCCTGGAACTCGCGCGCCTGGAACGACGAGACGTTGCCCTGGATGAAGGTCCGCATCTCGTCGGTGCGGCGGGGTCGGATCATGCCGCCGTTGCCGTGGCAGCCGAAGCAGGAGATGCCGTTCTCCACCGCGGCGTCCGGCCTGCGGATGTCCTTCACGATGGCGGTGTCGGCGATGGAGATCTTGTTGCCGGCGCCGTTCACCAGCATGTACCCCTGCATGCCGTTCGGCAGGGAGAAGATGACCTCGCCCGCGTCGTTCTGGAACGTGTGGACGAAGCGCTGCTGATCCACCGCCTGCGGCCCGAGGGGATTCTGGAAGATGTCCTGGCGGCCGCCGTCGGTCTTGAAGTCGTAGCTGACCCACAGGTACTGCCCCGCCGCGCCCAGGTGGCGCTCCGCCATGCGGTTGTGCAGCGCGACGCCCGAACGCTTGACCGCGAAGCGAACCAGATTCTCGGGCTCGGCCAGGCCGGGGTGGTTGATGTCGTTGGCGATGTTGACGCCCAGGGTCTGCGCCAGCTGG
>DATKEU010000556.1:0-11539 GCA_035544495.1 Polyangia bacterium
ACACGCTGGGCGCGCTCCTGGCGCGCGAGGGCTTCGGCGCCGACGGCCCGGCGGTGGTGGCCGCGCTTGCCCGCCTGACCGACCCCAAGCTGATTCGCGGCGGCCAGCACTATCTGGTTCGCACCGACGACCAGGGCGCCCCCGATGCCTTCGAGTACCACCCGACCGCGGTGCTGCGCTACCTGATCGAGAAGCAGCCCGACGGGGCGGCCGGCGGCGTCTGGAAAGGCCGCAAGGTCGAGCAGCCGGTCGACATGCGCACCATCCAGGCCGCCGGCGTGGTGGAATCGTCGCTGTACGAATCGGTGCAGAAGTCGGGCGAATCGACCTCGCTGGTCAGCCTGCTGGTCGAGCTGTTCGCCTGGGACGTGAACTTCTACGTCGACACGCACCCCGGCGATCACTGGAAGGTGATCGTCGAGAAGCAGTACCTCGGCGGGCAGTTCTACAAGTACGGCGCGCTGCTGGCGGCGGAGTACGGCGGCAAGGCGGGGACCTTCCGCGCGTTCTACTGGAAGCCGCCGGGCGCGAAGACGCCGGGCAAGTATTACGACGAGCGGGGCCAGGCCATCACCAAGACGATGCTGAAGACGCCGCTGCGCTATGTGCGGATCAGCAGCAAGTTCGATCGCAAGCGCTTTCACCCCATCCTGCACGTCGAGAAAGCCCACCTCGGCATCGATTACGCGGCGCCGGTGGGGACGCCGGTCTGGGCGTCGGCGTCGGGCCGCGTGGTCGAGGCGCAGATGAAGCGCGGCAGCGGCAACACCGTGGTGATCGCGCACGTGAACGGCCTGGCCACGCGTTACTACCACCTGTCGCGTTTCGCCCGCGGCCTGCACCCGGGTCAGATGGTGCGCCAGAAGGACGTCATTGGTTATGTGGGGACCACGGGCCTGTCGACCGGGCCGCACCTGCACTTCAGCCTGACCCGGAACGGCGTCTTCGTCGATCCCAGCAAGATGCAGGTGACCCGCGATCCCTCCGTGCCCGATCGGGCGGCGTTCCTCGAGGCGATCCGGCCGCGGGTCGCTACGCTGAAGCTGTTGCAGCCGGCCGCCGTCGCGCGCGCCGAATGAACCGCCAGCCGGCGGCGCGCGCAGCGGCGCCGCGCTTTTCGCCTGCTATACTGACCGTCGCATGCTTCGCGCTGTACTCGGGTTGCTCAAGGGTGGACTGATCGGAGCGGCGATCGGCTTCGGCGCCTTCCGGCTGGGGATCGAAGGTGGCACGCTGGGCTTCGCGGTCTACGGTCTGGTCGGATTGCTGGTGGGCCTGCTGGTCGGCCGCCCGCCCTGGCGGCAGGAGACGATCTGGACGTCGGCCCTGAAAGGCGTCTTCGGCCTGCTGATCGCGATGGGGCTCTACTGGGGCGGACGCAAGCTGCTGGGGGAGACGCACCTTGGGTTCGCGACCGGGCTGGGCGCGCCCGACAAGCCGCTGGTCGACATCCCGTTCTTGCTCGGCCCGGTGATCGGCGCGCTCTACGGCATCTTCGTCGAGGTCGACGACACCGGGGGGGGCAGCGCGCCCGCTCCCCGCTCGTCCGCGGGCGCGCCCTCGCGGCGCTGACCGGTCTCGGTCTCGTCGTCGGGCGCGTCGAAGGCGCCCAGCTCGCGCAGCACGGCCTCGTCCTGCTGGGCGGCCTCTGCCGCGGCCTCGGCTTCGGCCTCGACTCCTTGTGCCGCCTGCGCTTGCGCCGCCCGCGCGCGCGCGGCGCGCTGCTCGACGAACTGGCGCTTCATGAAGATGATCGACTCGGTGATGCCGAGGACGATGTACGCGGTGATCATGACCAGGAAGATCAGCGCCTTGGTGACCCCGATCATCGCCACCAGCGCGCCGCACCCCAGCGCCAGCAGGAACAGCCCCACAGTCTTGCGCGTGAAGCGCAGGTCCTTGAACGACCGGAAGCGAATGCGCGACACCATGAAGTACGACAGCGTCAGCACGACGCCGGCCACGAAGGTCTCGCTGAGCCCGCGATAGGGCAGGGGCTGGGTGGCGATCACCATCAGCACCAGCACGCTGGCGGCGGCGGGAATGGACAGCCCCAGCGTGTACTTGCCGGGTGCGTGGTGGCCGGCCTCCTCCTCGCGGCGGGACAGCACGTTGAAGCGCGCCAGGCGCATGGCCCCAGCGCACAGGTACAGGCCGGCGATGAAGATGCCGGCGCGCCCGAAGCTGGAGAGCCCCCACTTGTAGACCAGCATGGCGGGGGCCGCGCCGAACGTGACGACGTCGGCCAGCGAATCCAGCTCGCGCCCGAGATCGGTCTGCGTGCGCGTCAGGCGGGCGACGCGCCCGTCGGCGGTGTCGAAGAAGAACCCGAAGCAGATGGCCAGCGCCGCTTGATAAAGGCCCGCGCCCCCCTGGCCCGACGCGGCGAGAGAGATCGAGATGAACCCGCAGAAGACGCTTCCGAGGGTGAACAGATTCGGAAGAATGTAGTAGGTCTTCCGGTAGTCCACGGCGCGACGATACCATGGCGAAAGGTCGGAATTGATCCGCGCACTTTGTAACGTTTTGGTTTTCACCGTTGTCACAATCGTGCTGGCGGTGTTCGCGATCGCCAGCGGTCTGTGGGATCGCAGCGGCGACACCGTGGTGCGAGCGGCGCAGGTGTGGTCGCGGATCGTGCTCGGCGCGGCCGGGGTCAAGGTGGCGGTCCGGCGCGCGGCGCCGCTGGACGCGGGGCGGCCGTACATCTTCATGTGCAACCACCTCAGCGCGGCGGACATCTGGTCACTGTTCGTCGCCATCCCGTTCCCGGTGCGCTTCATCGCCAAGAAGCAGCTCAGCAAGTTGCCGTTCGTCGGCTGGGCCATGCGCATCGGCCGGTTCATCTTCATCGACCGCCAGAACGCCTCCGCCGCCCGGCGCAGCATCGAGGAGGCGGCGCGCCGGATCCACGAGGGCGCGTCGGTGATGATCTTTCCGGAGGGGACGCGGTCGCGCGACGGCAGGCTGGCGGCGTTCAAGAAAGGCGGCTTTCACCTGGCGATCGATTCGGGCGCCGACATCGTGCCGGTGGGGATCCGCGGCTCGCGCGAGGTGATGCCGAAGGGCAGCCTGCTCATCCGGAGCGGCGAGATCACCATCGAGATGGCCGCGCCCATCGCCACCGCCAGTCTCAGCCAGGCAGAGCGCGCGGTGCTGATCGACAGGGTGCGGAACATCGTGCTGTCGATGACCGGGCAGCCGGATGCGACCGCGCCCGCGCCGGCGCCGAGCGCGACCGCGCCGAACCCGTGATCGCGTGACGGCGTTCAGTAGTCGACGCGCATCAGGGTCAGACCCTGGGGTGGCGCCGTGACGCCGCCGATGGTGCGGTCGCCGGTGGCCAGCATGGCCGGGACGATGTCGGGGGCCAGGCGGCCGCGGCCCACGTCGACCAGCGTGCCGACCAGGATGCGCACCATGTTCTTGAGGAATGCCGTCGCCTCGACCTCGAAGGAGAGCAGCTCGCCCGCGCGGGTGACGTCCAGGCGGCGGACGACGCGAACCGTGGTGCGGCGCTCGCAGTCGGCGGCGCGGAAGGCGCGGAAGTCGTGCTGTCCCACCAGCGCGCTGGCGGCGGCGCGCATGACGTCGAGCTCGATGGCGCCGCGGCAGTGCCAGCTCGTGCGCGCGCGCAGCGGCGAGCGCACGAGGTGGTTCCACAGCTCGTAGCGATAGAGCTTGCCGCGCGCCGAGAAGCGGGCGTCGAAATCAGCCGGCGCCTCGGCGACGTCCAGCAACGCGACGTCGGGTGGCAGCAGCGAGTTCAGGCCGCGCAGAAGCCCGATGGTGGGGATGTTTGCCTCGAGCGCGAAGTTCGCCACCTGCCCCCTGGCGTGAACGCCCGCGTCGGTGCGTCCGGCCCCACGCACGAGCACGGTCTCGCCGGTCATCTGGGCGATGGCCTCCTCGAGCTCGGCTTGCACGGTGCGCTGGCCGGGCTGCCGCTGCCAGCCCGCGAAGTCGGTGCCGTCGTACTCGATCAGGATCCGGAGGTTGCGGCTCAAAACTCGAACAGGATTCCCAGCGACCAGGTGGTGTCGCCGAGGTGGATCTTGTTCGGCTCACCCAGCCCGGAGATGTCGGCGTGGCTGAACTCGAAGAAGAGGTGCGTGTGGTTGACGCCCAGCTCGTCGTCGAATGAGCGCGCGGCGTCGGGATCGATGAAGTCCAGCACCAGCGACACGCCGACGGCCGCGTGCCAGCCGAGCACGCCGCCCGCGCCTTGCCCGCCCAGCGCGTCGGTGGCCACCTCGCCGTTGGCGTCCAGCACCCGCCACAGCGAATAGTCGAAGCCGGCCTTGGCGTACGGAACCAGCGGGATCTGGCGATCCTGAAACAGGTAATCGTAGCGATAGACCAGGGACAGCGAGAACGGGATCAGGCGCAGGTTGGACGTGTCGGCGGTGAGCCCCGTCGTCTTCACCGAGGGGTTGTTCGCGGTCGTCGAGAAGTATCCCACGCCCGCGCCCACCGCCAGCGAGCCGTAGCGATGGAAGAACTGCCAGTCGAGCTCGATCTGCGTCATCAGGTGCCGGCCGTGGAAGAACGTCTCGTACGGCTTCCGGCCGGAGCTGAACTCGGAGTCGATGTCGGGCCGATACGGTCCCATGCGAAACTCGAAGGCGAAATGTTGCGGGCTGCGGAAACTCCGCGCCTCGTCGACCGTGTAAGCCTGCGCCCGCGCCGGGGATGAACGACCGAGGACGAGGGCGCCGGCCATCACCGCCAGCGTCGCCGCCATCGTCGCGCGCCCAGCGCCTCGCTTCGCCGTCGCCGTCGCCGTCGCTGTCGCCGTCATGGGCGCGGGCGCCTTCGCCGCCGGCGCGCCCGCACCAGCGCCGCCGCCGCCGCGCCGGCCGCCGCCAGTGCCAGCCAGCGGCGACCGTGCGGCGCCGTCGCGTCGGGCGGCACCGCGCAGTAACCGCCCGCGTCGCGGCCCTGATCGAGGGTGCCTCCCGGCATCGAGGGCGTGTCGTTCCGGTAGACGTTATAGAAGTCGAGGCTGGGCTCGGGTGTGCCAAGGACCGTGATCGAACTGCTGGGGTTGAGGTGCTTGTCGATCGTCACCACGCGAAACCCATACATGATGTCGTTCTCGAGAATCTTGATGCGCGCCGAGGTCGCCGATGGCGACAGCAGGCCCGAGCAGAGGTAGGCGGGATCCAGGTTCTCGATACCCGTGCCGGTGGGGATGGTTCCCGGGCAGTTGGTCGCCGCGGTCTGGAAGCTGGGGCTGTAAGCGCCGGTCTGGAAGACCTGGTACTGATCGGCCCGCGCGCACAGGACCTGATAGCCGAGGATGCCGCTGGTGTCGCTGGTGATGTCGACCGAGGTCCAGTTCACCACCACGGCCTGGTTGCCGCCACCGGCCGACAGGCTGGGCGTCGCTTGTGGCGCGGTCATGTCGATCGGGACCTGCTTGGAGACCGAGAGGTCGTAGATCCCGTTGCCGTCCAGGTCGAAGAGCGCGTAGATGGTCTCCGTCGACACCTGGTTGGTGGGCATGCACGGATCGCCGTTGATGTTGCCGCCGCCGACGACCGACCCACCGGCGCCGCCCGCGCCGCCGTCGCTTCCGATGATGCCACCCGTGCCGACGGAGCTGGTCCCCTGCACGCCGTTGGTCCCGTGCGGTCGGGTGATCTCCTTGGCCGTGCTCTCGATCGACAGGCCGCCCTGCGCCGCAAATTGGATGAGCAGCGCCGTTCCAAACCTGTCGCACTGGAGCGACCGCAGGGTGTCCACGTCGCAGCTGACGCCCAGCCAGATGTCGACCACGGCGTTGGCGGCGAAGCTGTTGCGCTTGGCCACGCCGCTGGCCAGAAGCGCCGCGAAGATCCAGGTCTTGCGGTCACACTCGCAGTTGGCCTGGTTGAAATAGGTCAGAAGATCCAGGTCGGTCTGGTTCACGTTCTGCGTGCCCTGCACGCCGATGAAGACATCGCTCGCCGTCAGCGTCGTCCCCAGCGTGGTGCCGATGGCTCCCCCCGAGCCGGTCAACTGCGCGCGGGCCGTCAACGGCGCCGCCAGAGCGAACGCCAGCAACGCGCCAGCCAGCGCCTTCGATCCGTGCGACTTCACGACGAAGGCTCGTTGCAAACGCGGTGCCTCGCGAGAACGGCGGAACCGCGTCTGAAAAGAAGGCTCATGTGTCGGGCTGGCTCGAAGCAAAGGGCGAACGTGCCAATTTGGCAGCAGCGCCACGCATCCTAGCAAACATCGTCGTCGCACAGGGACGCCGTCGTCGCGGGGGCCGGCCTTTTGCGGAAGGGCAACTTCGCGCGCGCGCCGGGCGCCGTCCGTCTACCGCGACCGGGCCGACGAGAGGGGCAGGCCAACCGGGCGCAGCGCGCGCGCCAGGTCGCGGAGGACGTCATCGTCGACGAGGCGCCCGCCGAAGCGCGCGGCGCTGTACAGGTTCGCCAGGCGTTCCAGCTCGTCGCTGGCGCGGACCTTGGCGCGCACCACGCGCCGGGCGTGCTCGCGCGGCGTCTCCGCCGGACGGCGGCCGAGCCCGCGGCGCGCCAGGCGTTCCAGCGCGCGCTGGTAGAGGCGCGCCACCGGCGCGGCGTCTGGGCGCGGGCGCCACTGGCGCGCCCGTGGCGCCCGGACCCGCCACGGGCGGCGCGCGAACCGCCAGGCCAGCCAGACCGCGACGGCGATGCCGGCGATGATCGCCACTTGCCGACCCACCGGCAGCTTCAGCGAGTGGCCGCCGCTGCTGGGCGACGACGTGACGCCGATGCGCCGCCCCAGCTTGCGCGCCAGCTCGATCTGCCGGCCGATGTCGTAGCCGACGACCCAGCGGGTCCAGTAAAAGTCGATCGAATCGATCAGCTGGCGCAGGCGCCCCCAGCGCAATCCGGCCGGCGCCGACGGCGTGGCGTCGACGCGCACCCAGCCGATCTCGCCCACGTACGCCTCCGCCCACGAGTGCGCGCGGTTGTCGCGGACGGTGATGTAGTGGCCGATGTCGTTCCATTCGCCGCCCAGAAAGCCGTTGACGTACCGGCTGGGGATGCCGCTCGCCCGCAGCAGCACGGTGATGGCCGACGCGAAGTACTCGCAGTGGCCGGCCTTGTTCTGGAACAGGAAGTCCTCCAGCGGATCGACGCCGGGCGGGTGGCGCGGCAGGTTGGTGGTGTATTCGTGCGTCGAGCGCAGCCAGTCCATCAGCGCCACCAGCTTGGCGGGCGGGTTCACGCGGCCGGCGGTGATCTGGCGCGCCAGCTCGGTCACGCGCGGCGACAGCGAAGCCGGCAGCGCCAGGTACGTCTCCAGCACCACGGGGTTGACCTCGCGCAACGGGCGGCCCGCCGCCGCGCGCGCCATGGACAGCGAGTCGCGCGAGTACGCCACATAGTGCGTGCCGCCGTAGGCGCGCGCGTCGTCGCTGTCACCGCCGCTGTCGAGGGGCGCGATGCGCATCGCCACCTCGCCCGACCAGCGCGCCGCGAGCTTGAGGCTGGCCACCGTCCCCAGCTTGGCCGCGGGCAGCTCGATCCCGATCGGGTGATCCAGCGCGAACACCACCGGCACCGAGACGCCGACCACGTCGATCTCCTGGCGTTCGGCGCCGCGCAGCCAGTCGGGGGCGCGGTGGCTGCTTTCCAGCAGCGGCTCGCGGATGCGCAGCGCGTACCCCTCGTCCTCGATCACCGTGCGCAGCTCGGGCCGCCGCGAGCGCACCCAGTGCCCGCGATCGTACGTGTCGTAGACCGTGCCGCGCCAGTAGAGGCGCTCGATCTCCCGGTCGCGCGCCCGCTCGCTGGCCAGCGCGGCGATGCGCGGCACCGTCGCCCGCAGCGCCACCACCTGGTTGTCGTTGGAGAGGATCCCGTACTGCCCCAGCGTGACGTCGTCGGAGAACCCGATCAGGTTGCGCGTGGGGCGCGGGCCGCCCAGCACGAACCCCGCCCCGATGCGCGGCACCACCGCGAAGGTGGCGATCGATCCCGCGAACACCGTCAGGGCGATGAGGCCCGTGGCGACGAAGAACGAGCCGCCCACCACGCGCCGCGAGTTCAGGATGCGGCTGACCCCGACCTTCTGGCTCGGCGCCTGCGCCGAGTGCTTGACCAGGTAGTTCTCCTCCATCTCGCGGCGCAGGTGAAACAGGATCAGCGTCCAGGTCGCCAGCACGACATAGGCGGCGAAGGCCAGCGCGAACAGGAAGCTCTGCGCCAGCGCCGCCGCCGCCAGCACCAGCAGGAACGAGAGGATGTAGACCTGCAGGTAGTCGCGGTTGCCGCGGCGGTGAAAGAGCTTGAACCCGATCAGGAACAGCACCAGGTTCAGGATCGGCGTCAGGTCGGGCTCGGGCAGGCGCTGCCACAGTTGCCAGGCGGTCACGCCGAACACCGTCAGGGCCAGCGCGCGCAACGGCAGCGACGCGCGGTCGATCGCCGTCGCCAGCGCGCCGCCCGGCTCGGCCAGCCAGGAGACGGCGCCGAACGCCACCAGCAGCGCCGCGCCCAGCGGCGGCAGCGCGCTGGAGCTGGCCAGCGTGACCAGCGCGCTCGACACCAGCAGGTACGACAGCAGCTTGTGCGTCGCCTGGAATCTCACGCGCTGCGCTCTCGCGCGGGCGGACCCGCCGCTGCCGGCCCGCGCCCGCCGGTGGCTTCCGGCGCCTTTCCGGGGCGGATGCGGATGCAGGGGCCGGTCGCGCTGGGCAGTTCGCCGTCCGCCGCCGCCGGAGCGATGAGCGCCAGCGCGCGCATGATGCGCGTGTTCTGGCCTGGTCCGCGCGCCCCCGCGATGTGCAGCCCGCGCGCCACGAACGCCACCCGGTACCCGCGCACCAGCAGCTCGGCCGCCACCGACGCGGCCAGCGAGACCGCCTCCTCGAACGCCTCGGCGCTGCCGCCGTCGCCGGCGTTGTCGAGCAGCACCGTCGCCGTCAGCCCTTCGTCGTCCTCGTTCTCGCGCACGAACGGCATCCCGCGCCGGGCCGTGGTGCGCCAGTGGATGTCGCGCGGATCATCGCCGTGGCGGAAGTCGCGCAGGCCGAAGAAGTCGCCGCCGCGGCTGCGCCAGCGCATGCGCCCGCGCCCGTGCTCGGCCGGCAGCCCGCGCAGGAGGGGCTCCGGCACCGGCACCAGGGCCGGGTAGATGATCAGCTCGGCCGGGTCGGTGACGTCGCGCGATTTCTGGATCAGCCCGAAGGGAAACTTCGTCGACAGGCGCAGCCCGGACAGCTGCTGGCGCCCGCGCCGGGGCATCACGTGGCGATAGGCCGTCTCCTGCGTGCGGCCCGCCGGCAGCTTCAGGAAATAGCAGCGCTTCTCGATGGGCCGGCCGTCCATCAGGTCCTCGACCTCGACGGAGAAGGACGGCACGCGGCGCTTGTTGTTGGTGAGGGCGATGCCCATGAGGTAGGGCGCGCGGGCGTGGATGTTGGTGGGCGGGCTGCGCCGCACCTCCAGCTGGCGCAGGCACAGCTCCGAGAGAACGCCGCTGGCCAGGATGAGACAGAGCATCATCCCCCAGACGAGAAACAGGAGGTTCAGGCCCGCGTTGATCGCCGCCAGGCCGATGAGCAGCGTGGCCATCAGGAACCACCACCCCTCGCGGGTGGGCGGAAAACGGCGGCGCGGCCGCAGCCAGACGAGCAGTCGCCGGAGGAGCGTCGAGGGCCGCACGCCGACCGTCAGCCTGGCGCGGGCAGCCGCTCGAGGATCTCGACCATGATGCGCTCGGCGTCCTGGCGCGAGCGCCCGAGGGAGTCCGAGTGCGCGGCGACCACCAGGCGATGCGCCAGCACCGGGACAGCCAGCGATTTGAGGTCGTCGGGCAGCACGTAGTCGCGCCCGTCGGCCAGGGCGGCGGCGCGGGCGGCGTTGCGCCAGGACAGCTCGCCGCGCGGCGAGACCCCCAGCGCCAGGTGCGGCGAGCGGCGGGTCTCGCGCGCCACGGAGACGATGTATTCCGCCAGCTCGCTCTCGAGGTGCACGCGGTCGGCCGCCTCCTGCAGCGCGCGCACGTCGCCGACGCGCACGACCGGCGACAGCTGTTCCAGCGTCTCGCCAGGCCGGCCCGGCGTCTCCAGCAGGATGCGCCGCTCGTCCTCCGCCGAGGGGTAGTCCATGCGGATGCGCAGGAGGAAGCGGTCCATCTGCGACTCCGGCAGCGGGTAGGTGCCGTAGTGCTCCTCGGGGTTCTGGGTGGCGACCACCAGGAAGGGCGCCTCCAGCGGGTAGGTGCGCCCGTCGACCGAGACCTGCGCGTCGCTCATCGCTTCCAGGAGCGCGCTCTGCGTGCGCGGCGTCGTCCGGTTGATCTCGTCGGCGAGAACGATGTTGGCGAAGATCGCTCCGCGGTGAAACTCGAACTGCCCGCTTTTTTGATCCAGCACCGACACCCCGACGATGTCCGAGGGCAAAAGGTCACTGGTGAACTGGATGCGGTGAAACGTCCCGCCGATCGACGTCGCCAGCGCCCGCGCCAGCGTCGTCTTGCCGACCCCCGGCACGTCCTCGATGAGAAGGTGGCCGCGCGCGATCAGCGTTGTGACCGCGTGCCGGATGGCCTGCGGCTTCCCGCGGATCGCCCGCGCCACGTTCGCCTCCAGCGCCGCAATGAGCTCGGCCGGGGTCGCCCCCCGCTCGCGCGCGATAGCCGTGCTCATGCCGGAATGAGTATATCACCGGCGTGGGGTCGCCGAAACCAGGCGGTCGGCGGTGGTCAGATCGACGACGGGGACGTCGCGTTCAGCCCGGATCGCGCCGCAGGCGACGCCAGATTCCTCGCCGAACGATCCGCGCGAGACCCTGGCCGCGGAGCTGCCAGTCGTCCGGGGTCTGTGTGGCGAGCGCGAGACCAAGTAGCCCGGACAGGCGCTCGAGACGATTGCCTCTTCGGGTTTCCAGTCGTCGATGGAGCTTGACAGCTGCGGGGAGCAATCGCCGTCTCCGCGGAAGTCTGAGCAGGAATCGAGAGAACAGCGCCGAGCCGTGCTCGTCCGCCATCCAGGCGGCCACACTGTGCAGGCCCGTCGTGAATCCGGCGGCCTGCGCGCCAGAGATGAGCGCGTCCCAGCGAGGCTCTAGCCGCGCGAGCAGGCGCTCGAGATCCGCCGGTTGGTGCGGGTTCGCGTACGTGTACGCCTTCTTCGTGACGTTCGCGACGAGTAGCAGGAGATGATCGACATCGTCAATCCGCGGCACATCGAATGTGAACGTCTCGCGGTCGGGTCGCGCGCGCGCGATGACCTCGTCGTTGGAGAGGCGGGTGAGGTCGCGGCGCCCGAACTCTGCGTGAACCTCGACGACGAGCCGGTCCACCTCGAACTCGAGCTCCCCCATCTCGACCGAGACATGTCGGATGGGCCAGCCGCGGGATTTCACGGCGCGTATCAGAGGCAGCAACGCCGAGCGACCGACGAGCAAATCCAGATCTTGATACGGGCGCTGGTCGAGGGCTTCGTAGATCCAGCGTGCCAGGACGACGCCCTTGACGGGCGCCACGACGATGTGCGCGGCGCTGGAGAGCTCGACGACCTGCCGGAGCGCGCTGACGGCCAGCGTGTCGACGA
>DATKEU010000557.1:0-5395 GCA_035544495.1 Polyangia bacterium
GTGCAGAAACCGCAAGAACGACGTCCCCACCCGATCGACACCGCGCTCGCTGACCTCGACGACCGGCCACTCTCCGTCGGTGGCGGCGTCGTCCATGTCCAGCGCGAAGCGATGGCCCCCGCGTTCCAGCACCGGCCACAACCCCGACGGCCATTCGCCGGCGCGCTGGCCGCCGGCGCTGACCGATTGCCGTCGGCGCTGCGCCTCCGCGAAGGTCAAAAGGTGGATGTCCGCGCCCAGCAGCCCGCCGTCGTGGGCGATGATGAACGCCAGTAACCCGGGCGGCGGCCGGCGGCCCAGCGCCGCTTCCAGCGCGCGGGCCGCGCCCCGTCCGGATGCCGGAAACAACGTCGCGCCCGGCAGCTGGGCAACAGCGCGCTCGATCTCACCAAGCAGGGTGTGGGCGGGATCGACCATCCGCTCGGTTTAGGATGTCAGGCGTCGACAATCAAGGCGACCAGGCCACTGCGCGGCCGTCGCCCCCCACCGCGCCGCTTCCATCCACAGTTTCTCCACACCAAATGTAGGAGCGGCTCTCCTCTAAGCCGCTGTGCTGCAAGGCATTTTTAGCAATGATTCTCAGATTATGTATTCTGTGATCCTAAAAAAGTTCCGCAAATCGGCGATTGCGAGCGAAACTTTAACGATTCGCGATGGTGCGCGAGTCGGTTGCGAAAGGACGAGATTAGGGATGGGCAGAATACTGCTGTGCGATGACGAGGAGTCCCTGTGCCGCAGCCTCGGGCGCATCCTCCGCGCGGCGGGGCACGAGGTGGTGACGGCGGACGGACCGGGCGGCGAGGCGCGGCTGCGCCAGGAACCGTTCGATCTGATCCTGACCGACATCCGCATGCCCGGCACCAACGGCTTCGAGATCCTGGCCGCCGCCCGCAAGCATTCTCCCGGCACACCGGTCATCGCGATGAGCGGGAGCGCCGAGATCCCCGACGCGGTGAAGGCCATGCACGCCGGCGCGCGCGATTTTCTCATCAAGCCGTTCGACGCCAAGGCGCTGGAGGAGGCGGTCGGCAATGTGTTGCGCCCGCTGCAGCCGCAAGGGCCGGTCGCCGATCCGGTCGCCTGGCGCAACAAGCACGCGCCGTGGATGCTGGGAAACGACGGCGCCATGCTGCCGGTGCTGGGGCTCATGTCTCAGGTGGCCGACACGCGCTGCACGGTCTTGATCACCGGCGAGTCGGGCACCGGCAAGGAGCTCGCGGCGCGCTCGCTGCACGCTGGATCAGCACGCTCGTCGAAGTCGTTCGTGCCAGTGAATTGCGCGGCCATCCCGCCGTCGCTGGTGGAGAGCGAGCTGTTCGGCCACGCCAGGGGATCCTTCACCGGCGCCACGTCGTCGCGCGTGGGGCGGTTCGCGCAGGCCGACGGCGGCACGATCTTCCTGGACGAGATCGGCGAGATGGAGCTGGGCGTGCAGGCGAAGCTGCTGCGCTTGATCCAGGACGGCGAGCTTTACCCCGTGGGCGAGGAGACGCCGACGAAGATCGACGTGCGCATCCTGGCGGCGACCAATCGCCAGCTGGAGCGCGAGGTGTCGGCGGGGCGTTTTCGCGCCGATCTTTTTTGGCGCCTCAACGTCATCCCCGTCGAGATGCCCAGCCTGCGCGCGCGGGCGACCGACATCGTCCCGCTGGCCGAGCACTTCGTCGGCCGCGCGAACGAGCGGCACCGGCGCAACGTCAGCGGGTTCGATCCGGCGGCGCTGGCGGCGATGCGCACGTATTCGTGGCCGGGCAACATCCGCGAGCTGGAGAACGTCGTCGAGCGGCTGGTGATCGTCAAGGGCGCGGGGACGCTGGGCCTGGCGGATCTGCCGGCGGCCATCCGCAGCCCGCGCGCGATGACGCCGCTGTCGACGCCCATCCCCGAGCTGCCCAAGGACGGCACCGACCTGCGCGCGATGCTGGAGGCGGTGGAGGAGCGCATGATCGGCGAGGCGCTGGAGCGCACCGGCGGAAACAAGAACCGCGCCGCCGAGCTTCTGGGATTGAACCGCACGACGCTGGTAGAGAAGCTGCGGCGAAAGCGCGTGGCGCCGCAGTTCTGAGAGCCGGGCGTTCGATCGAGACTCGTCCCGCGGGCGCTTTGCCCTGGGCGCAGGTTTCCCGACACGAAACGGGAGGGTTGCGTTTCCGAAAGTACGCCTTACGGTGTCGGCCGAAGCCCCGGTTGTTCGCATGCGTGATCACAACGAGCACCTCGCCCGGGTCGGGATCGTGCTGGACGACGCCTATCGCCTGACTCGCCTCATCGGCGAGGGCGGGATGGCGACGGTCTACGAGGGGCTGCAGCTGAGTCTGGAGCGGCGGGTGGCGGTCAAGGTCATGTCGCCCGCGCTGGCGGCGGATCGCGAGGCGCTGGCCCGATTCCAGCGCGAGGCGCAGATCGCGTCGCGCCTGGCCCACCCGCACATCGTGCAGGCGTCGGACTTCGGCAGGACGCCGTCAGGCGAGCCGTACCTGGTGATGGAGTTCCTGGAAGGCGAGGATCTGGAGCGGCGGATCGCGCGCCGCGGACCGCTGCCGCTGCCCACCGTCGTCCGCATCGTCAAGCAGGTGGCGTCGGCGCTGGCAGCGACGCACGCCAAAGGGATCGTGCATCGCGACCTCAAGCCGGCGAACGTGGTGCTGATGGACGTCGAGGGCGACGCCGACTTCGTGAAGGTGGTCGACTTCGGCATCTCGAAGATGCGATCGGCCAGCACCAAGCTGACGCGCACGTCGGTGATGATGGGGACGCCCAGCTACATGGCGCCCGAGCAGGCGAGCGGACGGTCGGACGACGTGGACCACCGCGCCGATCAGTGGGCGCTCGGGTGCATCACCTGGGAGATGCTGGCGGGACGGCGTCTGTTCAACGGCAGGGACGTACCGGCGATCCTCCAACAGCTGATCAACGACGACCCGCCGCCGCTGGCGGGTCTGGTGTCGGGCGTGACGCCGGAGCTCGATGCGGTGCTGCGACGGGCGCTGGCCAAGAAGGCGAGCGATCGCCATCCCACGGTGACCGCGTTCGCGCGCGCGTTCGCGACGGCGGCGGCGCCGCCCGGGGTGCCCGCCCAGCTGACGCCGACGCCGCTGGTCGTGGTCGAAGCGGCGCCGCGCCGGACCGAGGCGTCCCAGCGTCCGGCGGCAACGCCGACGGAGCTGCGGCGTGACTGGCGGTGGCTGTGGCTGCGCCGGCGGCGGCCGCCACGCAGAATCGGCCTCGTCGGATACACCATGGCGCTGGGCCAGCGAGCGATCGAGGGCCTGCTCCCGTCGCGGCGCAAGGTGCCCTGGTGGCGGCGGCTCCGGAGTGCGAAGCCGCGCCCGTCCGGCAGCCGGCTGCGCGCGCTGTCGCTGCTGGGCCTCGGCGCGGTGGCTCTGCTCGGAGGACTGTGGTTCTGGCGCGCGGGAACGTGGCTCACGCCTACGTCGTCGCCGACGGCGATGGCAACCGCGTCGGCCTCGGCGGCGAAACCGGCAACGGATGTCGGGGCAGGCAAGGCGATCACGGATCCGACGACGACCGCCCGGACCGCCCGGACACACCACGCTAGCCGGGCGCCAAGTCAGCGCTAGCTAGGTCAGACGGGGCAGCGCCTCCGCCATGCGGCGGATGCCCTCCTCGACGTTCTTCATCGACGTGGCGTACGACAGACGCACGTATCCGGGCGCGTGGAACGCCGAGCCCGGCACCACCGCCACCTTGGCCGCCTCGATCAGGTACTCGCACAGCGCGAGATCGTTCTCGATCTTCTTGCCCTCGGGCGTCTTGCGCCCGATGAAGGCCGACAGATCGGGGAACGCATAGAACGCACCCTTCGGCTCGACGCACTTGACGCCCGGGATCTCGCGCAGGCGCGCCACCATCACCTTGCGCCGCTTGTCGAACTCGAGGCGCATCTTCTCCAGCTCGTCGGTCGGCCCCTCGATCGCCGCCTGCGCCGCCGCCTGGGCCACCGCCGCCGCGTGCGTCGTCGACTGCCCCTGCAGCGTCGCCATCGCCTCCACCACCGGCTTGGGCGCCACGGTGAAGCCGACGCGCCAGCCGGTCATGGCGAACGCCTTCGAGACGCCGTCGATGATGATGGTGTGGGCGCGCACCGCCTCGCCCATCGTCGCCGGCTGGAAGAACGTCGCGTCTCCGTACAGCAGCGTGCGATAGATGTCGTCGGTCATCAGCCAGACGTCTCTGTCGACGGCCAGCTGGGCCAGCCCGCGCAGCGTCGCCTCGTCGTACACGGCGCCGGTCGGGTTCGACGGCGAGCAGACGAGGATCAGCCGCGTGCGCGGGGTCATCGCCTTCTCGACGTCCTCGACGCGCACCTGGAAATTGCTCTCCGCCGTCGTCGGCACGTTGACGGGACGGCCGCCCGCCAGCTTGACGATGTCGTTGTAGCTGACCCAGGCCGGCGTCGGGATGATCACCTCGTCGCCCTCGTCGACCAGCGCGTGCACGGCGTTGTAGATCGATTGCTTCGCGCCCGAGCTGACGATGACCTCGGCCGGATCAATCGACAGGCCGTGCGCCTTGCCCAGCCACGCCGCCACCGCCTTGCGCAGGGACAAGGTCCCCTCGACCAGCGTGTACTTGGTGGCGCCCGCGTCCAGGGCCTTCTTCGCCGCCTCCTTGATGTGCGCCGGCGTGTCGAAGTCGGGCTCGCCCGCGCCGAAGCTGACGATGTCGATACCCTGGGCCTTCAACTTGGCCGCCTTGGCCGACACGGCCAGCGTGGGTGACGGTTCGACCACGGACAATCTGCGCGCCAGCTTCACGGAGCGACTCCTTTCAGGTTTTCTCTTCTCAGAATCTTCGTGCGCAGGGCGGAGACAACGGCGGCGGGAACCATCCGCGAGATGTCTCCACCCATGAGGGCCACTTCTTTTACCAGCGACGAGGATACAAAAAAGCTCTCCTCGCTGGTCATGAGAAATATCGTCTCCACCTCCGGCGCCAGGTGCCGGTTCATGTGGGCCTGCTGGAACTCGTACTCGAAATCGGCCAGCGCGCGCAGGCCGCGGATCACGACGCCCGCCCCGCGCCGGCGCACGTAATCGACCAGCAACCCCTCGAACGCATCGACCTCGATGCGCGGATCGCGGCCGAGGGCGTCGGTGATCATCGCCCGCCGCTCGTCGATGGAGAACAGCGGCACCTTGCGCGGATTCTCGGCCAGGGCCACCACGACGCGACCGAACAGCCCCAGCGCGCGCCGCAAGATGTCGGCGTGCCCGTTGGTGATCGGATCGAACGTGCCGGGATAGACGGCCAGGGTGTCTTTCATGGGGGAGGTCCGCTAGGCGGCGTCGGGCCCGCGCGCGCCCGCGTGGCCGCGCGCGCTCACGATCGCCCGCCGCGATAGAAGCTGAGCTCGGTGTCGCCGTATGTACGG
>DATKEU010000558.1:0-5787 GCA_035544495.1 Polyangia bacterium
CGCCGTGAGAGTCGAGCTGCTCGTCGCCGCCGCCGCGCTCGCCGCCGCCGCCGCTGCCGCTTGCCAGCGCCGCGCGCCGGCGCCGCCCGCGCCGGTGTTCGCGCCGTCGCCGTCGCCGCCGCCGTCGCCCGCGCCGTCGCCGCCGCCCGCGCCGGTGTTGCCGGAATCGCCGCCGCCCGCCGAATCGCCGCCGCCGGAGATCGCCGCGCCCGCCGAGGCCGCGCTGGCCGCCGAGGATCGCGATCCCGATCCGCGCTCGCAGCTCGTGACCATCAAGCTCATCGCCGACGCGCGGCGAAAGGCGCACGTGTTCTGGGGGCGCAAGGATCTGGGCGAGGTGCCGCTTTCACTGCAGCGCCCGCGCGACAGCGGCCCGCTGGACCTGCTGGTGACCGCGCCCGGCTATTTGCCGCTGCACACGCGCGTCTTCACCGATCGCGACGACCAGCTGTTTCTGCGGCTTTTTTCGCTCTCCGAGGCGCCCCAGCTGCTCGGCTACGCGCCCCCCGACGACGCGCGCCCGGCGCGGCGGCGGCAGTGATCGGCGCCGCGACGACCCACGAATTCAGCGCAAAATCCCGAGAAATTCACGGTGCGGCGACGCGCCTCCGTCGAGAAAGACCGTCTTTTTTGCTTCCAAGTTGATGTCATCTCCCGTAGATTCCCGGCAACTTTTTGATCCCGGCACGTCCGGAAAAGGGAGAAGGCATGGCCAAGCTACTGTCGAAGTCGGAGCTCATTGCGAAACTCGCCGAGGAGCATGCGGACAAACTGACCCGTAAGGACGTCAAGGGCGTCCTCGAGACCCTCGCTCAGGTGGGATACAAGGAGCTCAAGAAGACCGGCACCTTCCTGGTTCCAGGTCTCGCCAAGTTCGTCGTCATCAAGAAGCCGGCAACGAAGGCCCGCAAGGGGATCAACCCCTTCACCAAGGAGCCGACGATCTTCAAGGCCAAGCCCGCCCGCAAGGTGATCAAGGCACGCCCGGTGAAGGCGGCCAAGGACGCCCTGCTCTAGCCGCGCGCCGATCCGACTGACCGATCGCAAGAGCCGCCGTCCCTACACGGTCCCACCGCGGGGGACGGCGCGCCTGCGCGATTGATGAAAACGTTTCTTGACGGATACCGGGTCGAAACAGATCGTGGCTTACAATCGTCGCGCTTGATCCGGAACGACGAACTCAAAGGGGGAGGAATGAGGGGAGGATGCGAACGACCCGGCAGTGGGTAGGAAAAGCCACGCAGGTGAGACAACGCCTGGCGCACATCGACGACGTTCGTGCCCAGGTTGCTTTCCAGAACGACGTGAACGCGCTGATCGCGGCCGTCGGGGATCTGGAGGTGCCGCGGTCCAGGCTGCCGAACGGGATCGAGGCTGCGTCCGAGATCTTGCCGGTGCAGCCGCTGTCCAGCCTGGTCGGCGCCCGCGCTGCCGGTCGCGCGCGCGCGCCGCTGGCCGGCGTGCCGCCCGTCGGGCGCATGCGCGACGCTGGACGCTCGCGCGCCAGGTCGGCCTGAGTAAGCGGGTTTCCCACCCGCGTGACGTGCGCGCGGCGCGCTCGACTGCCGGCGCGGCGCGCTGCTCTCTTCGGCCGCTCTCTTATCGGTTTCGGCCAAAGCGTCGAAGCCCATCTGGAAGTCGGTTCGCATGTCAGCATCCCCTCGCCGCCGATCGCAGACTGCGGTCGACTCCCAGACCGCCGCCGGCCGCCTGCTCTTGCGCCGCCTCCTGCGGCAGCACACCTTGTTGCTGCGCGAGGTGGTCGAGCTGCGGGCCCTGCGCGACTTCGCCTATCACGATCCGCTGACCGGCCTGCGCAACGCGCGCTATCTCGGCACGCGCTTGCACGAGGAGCTGCAGCGCGAGGGTACGCCGGCGGGCGCGCTGGTGGTGCTGGACGTCGAAGGCTTCGGCAGCTTGAACAAGCGTCACGGCCGCAAGGCCGGTGATCGCGCGCTGGTGTGGCTGGCCGGCCAGCTGGGCACCGCCGTGCGCGCGTCCGACATCTGCTGTCGCAGCGGCGCCGACGAGTTCGCGCTGATCCTGCCCGACACCGATCGCGCGGGCGCCGAGGTCACCGCCTTCCGCCTCATCCAGGCCGCCGCCAGCGCCCGCGGCGAGCGCTGGCTGCCGCTGCACCTGCAGGTGGGCATCGCCACCTGGCCCGGCGACGCGGGCGACGCCACCTCCGTTGTCACGCTGGCTCTGCGCGCGCTGGCCGCCGATCGCAGCCGCCAGCGCGGCGCCGGCGCGCGCCTGCGCCTCGTGCCCTGATCGGCGAACCGCGCGCCCGCTCCGGGTGGTTCCCGTCGGTGGCGCGTCCCAGTGGTCAGACCCGAGCGCGCCGTCCGTTCCTTGATTTAACCGGGCAAATGGACCATCGTTCGCCCAGCGCGAAATTGCCTTACAATGAAACGGCTGTTGCCAGCGTTCGTACTCACGAAGGGCTTGAACAGATGATCGAAGTGAAAGCCAAAGGGGCAAACGCCGGAGAGGCTGAAGAGGCCGCCGCCTCTTTCCGCATCAACCCCGCGAACCTCGCTTTCGCCGAGGAGATCTACGCGCAATTTCTCCAGGACCCGGCCTCGGTCGATCCGGCCTGGCGGGCGTATTTCGAAGCGCTGGACGACGGCGTTCCGCGCCCGAGCGCGACCGCTGTCCGCGCGCCGTCCTCATTCGCGCGAAGCATCTTCGCCACCGTCGCGCCGTCGTCGAACAACAACGGCGTCGCCACCGCGCCCGTCGCGACCAAGCCGCCGGGACGGCTGCAGTCGGAGCGGGCGCAGCGCCTGGTCGAGGCCTACCGCGAGCTCGGGCACCTGTCGGCGGAGCTGGATCCGCTCGGCCTGGTCAAGCGCGCGGGCGCGCCGCTTGATCTGGAGTTCTACGGACTGTCGTCGGCCGAGCTGGATCAGGTGTTCAGCAGCGAGACCGTCGCCGGTCCCGATCGCACGACCCTGCGCGATCTCGTCCAGCTGTTGCGCGAGACGTATTGCCGCCACATCGGCGTCGAGCTGGCCCACCTGCACGACGTCGAGCTGCGCACCTGGCTGCAGAACCGGATGGAGAGCACGCGCAACCACCTCGATCTCACGCACGAGGAGCGCTGGCGCCTCTTGGAGAAGGTCACCGACGCAGAGGTGTTCGAGCAGTTCCTGCACAAGAAGTTCCTGGGCGCCAAGCGCTTCTCGCTGGAAGGAGCCGAGAGTCTGATCCCGCTCCTGGATCGCCTGATCGAGCGGGCGGCCCGCTCGAACGTCAGCGAGATCGTCATCGGCATGGCCCACCGCGGGCGCCTCAACGTGCTGGCCAACGTGATGGAGAAGCCGGCGGCCCAGATCTTCGGCGAGTTCATGGACAAGCACGGCGAGGACAGCGACTCCGGCGGGGGCGACGTCAAGTATCACCTCGGGCACTCGAACGATCGCGTCTTCGGCAGCGGCGCCGACGCCCACCGCGTTCACCTGTCGCTGTCGTTCAACCCCAGCCACCTCGAGTGGGTGAACACCGTCGTGCAAGGGCGCGTGCGCGCCAAGCAGGATCGCCTGGGCGACAGCGAGCGCAGCCGCTGCTTGCCGCTGCTGATCCACGGCGACGCCGCCTTCGCCGGTCAGGGGATCGTCGCCGAGGCGCTGAACTTGTCCGAGCTCGAAGGCTATCGCGTGGGCGGCACCGTCCACATCGTCGTCAACAACCAGATCGGCTTCACCACGCCGCCCAAGTGCAGTTACTCGACGACGTACGCCACCGACGTGGCGCGCATGCTGCAGATCCCGATCTTCCACGTCAACGGCGAGGATCCGGAGGCGGTGTCGCAGGTGGTCGACCTGGCCCTGGACTTCCGCCAGCGCTTTCACCGCGACGCCCTGATCGAGATGTGGTGCTACCGCAAGTACGGCCACAACGAGGGCGACGAGCCGTCGTTCACGCAGCCGATCATGTACCGCACCATCGCCGACAAGCCGTCCATCCGCGTGGCGTTCGTCCAGGCGTTCGGAAAGCGGCCGCTCGCCGACGGATCGCCCGCCATCACCGTCGACGACGCCGAACGCCTGGCGGCGCGGCGGCGCGAGGCGCTGGACCGCGAGCTCGAGAGGGCGAACACCATCGAGGTGCCGCCGCCGGCCAGCACCTTTACGGGCGCGTGGGCCAAGGTGCGCGGCGGCTCCGACTCCGCCGTGCCACAGGTGCCGACGGCGGTGCCGATCCAGACCATCCAGGCGGTGGGCCGCGTGCTGACCGAGGTGCCGCCCGGCTTCTCGCTGCACCCCAAGCTGCAGGACATCGTCGAGGCGCGCGCCGAGATGGCGCTGGGGGAAAAGCCGGTTAACTGGGGGATGGGCGAGGCGCTGGCCTTCGGCACGCTGCTGGACGAGGGCGTGCGTGTGCGCTTCACCGGCCAGGACGTCCGCCGCGGCACCTTCAGCCACCGGCACGCCGTCTTCATCGACTACGAGACGGGCCGCGAGTACACGCCGCTTTCGCACATTCGTGGCAAGCAGGGGGTGTTCGACATCCACGACAGCCCGCTGTCGGAGGCAGGCGTGCTGGGCTTCGACTATGGCTACAGCCTGGACATGCCGGACGGCCTGACGCTGTGGGAGGCGCAGTTCGGCGACTTCCTCAACGGCGCGCAGGTGATCGTCGATCAGTTCCTGGTCTCGTCGGAGGCGAAGTGGAACCGGGTCAGCGGCCTGGTCTTGCTGCTGCCGCACGGGATGGAGGGGCAGGGGCCCGAGCACTCGAGCGCGCGCCTGGAGCGGTTCTTGACCTTGGCGGTGAACGACAACATCCAGGTCTGCAACCTGACGACGCCGGCGCAGTACTTCCACGTGCTGCGGCGCCAGGTGCTGCGCCCCTACCGCAAGCCGCTGGTGATCATGTCGCCGAAGAGCCTGCTCCGGCACCCGGCGGCGACGTCGCCGCTGTCGGCGTTCACGCAAGGGCGCTTCCAGCACATCATCCCCGACACGACGGTGAAGGCGTACTCGAAGGTGCGGAGAGTCCTGCTGTGCACGGGCAAGGTGTATTACGACCTGGTCGCCGAGCGGCAGGAGAAGGGGTACGGCGACGTCGCCATCCTGCGCGTCGAGCAGCTGTACCCGCTGCAGATCGACGAGCTGCTCGAGATGCTGAGCGTCTACCCCGAGGGGACGTCGCTGGTCTGGGTGCAGGAGGAGCCGCGTAACATGGGCGGCTGGGTGTACATGAACCGCGAGCTGCCGGGGTTCCTGTCGGGCAGCTTCAACTGGTCGTGCGTCAGCCGGCCGCTGTCGGCCAGCCCGGCGGTGGGCTCGCTGGGCCGGCACAAGCGTGAGCAGGCGCGGCTGATGGCCGACGCTTTCGGGGTGACGTAGGAGCTGGGTGACATGGCACTGTCGTTGAAAGTTCCGGCACTGGGCGAATCGGTCAGCGAGGCGACGCTGGGCGCGTGGAAGCACGCCGAGGGCGACTTCGTTCAGGCCGACGAGCCGCTGGTCGAGGTGGAGAGCGAGAAGGCCACGCTGGAGGTGGGCGCGCCTGGCGCGGGCGTGCTCAAGCGTATCCTGCGCAAGGCCGGCGACACCGTCGCGGTGGGCGAGGTGATCGCCGAGATCGACCAGGCCGCCAAGCCCGCGGCGGCCAGCGCCAAGGCGGCGGAGACGACGGCGGCGCCCGCGCCCGCGCCCGCGGCGGCCAAGAACGGTGATGGCGCCGGCGGTGGCGGAAACGGAAGCGGCAATGGAAACGGATCATCCGGCGACGGCGGCCTTCGCGCGCCCCCGTCGGCGCGCCGCCTGCTGGCGG
>DATKEU010000559.1:0-5106 GCA_035544495.1 Polyangia bacterium
GGCCGGGCTGAAGCTGCTCATCGTCCGGCCCTATCGCCTGGGCGATCTCGCCCCCGGCGAGAAACCGACGGCGGCGGGCGAACGCCCGTCGGAGCCGGTGGACGACTTGGTGGTGTGCGCCGACGCACTGGACGCGGGCGCCGGCGACGACGTGGTGGTGGCCTTCGGACACGCCGCGCGCGTGGCCCTGTCGCAGACGCTGGCCCCCGGGCAAAAACCCGAGGTGCCGATCGACGCCGCGGTGGTGGCGGTGGTCGATCGCGTGTCGGTGGCGCATGGCCAGCTCTGACGCCGACCTGCGCGCGCTGGTCTCCCGCGTCTCGCGCGCCGTCGCCGCCCGCACCGACCGGCCGCGCGCCGATCTGGCCGCCATCGTCGCCGCCGAGGTCGCGGCCGCGCTGGAGGCGGCTCCGCCCGCGATCGCGGCGCCGGCGCCGGCGTCATCGCCAGCCCGCCCGGCGCCTCTTTGCCCCGGGTGCCTGGATCAGGAACGGCGCCGCAGCGGCAGGCGCGCCGTCGTCACGACGACCGGAAAGAACCAGCGCGGCATCGTCGCCAAGATCGCCCAGTCGATCGCCGACGCGGGCGGCGACATCGTCGACATCTCGCAGACGCTGGTGGGCGATTACTTCACCATGATCATCGTGGTCGACATGGCGGATCTCTCGATACCGTTCGCCGAGTTCAAGGCTCGCCTGACCGCCGCCGTGCGGTCGCTGGGCGCCGAGTGCCTGGTGATGCACGAAGAGGTCGTCTCGGCCTTGCAGCGGGTGTGATCGCGTGCCGCCGTCGTGGGAATCGGGCGAGGTCCGCGAGGTGCTGCGGATGATCGAGAACGAATCGCTGGACGTCCGCGCCGTCACCATGGGGATCTCGCTGCGCGACGCCGCCGCCTCGTCGCTGGACGCCGCCTGCCAGCGCATCGGCGAGAAGGTGCTGCGCCTGGGAGAGAAGCTGGTGCCCGTCGCCGCCGCCGTCGAGGCCGACTTCGCCGTCCCCATCACCAACAAGCGCATCAGCGTGACGCCGCTGGCGCTGGTGACGGAGGCCTGCCGCGCCCCGCGCGTCGTCAAGGTGGCGGAGACGCTGGACGCCGTCGCCCGGCGCCTGGGCGTCGATTACATCGGCGGCTTTTCGGCGCTGGTGGAGAAGGCGATGACCCCGGGCGATCAGGCACTGATCGAATCCATCCCTGAAGCGCTGGCGACGACGGAGCGGGTCTGCTCTTCGGTGAACGTGGCCACCACGCGCGCCGGCATCAACGCCGACGCCATCCTGCTGATGGGCCGCACGATCAAGGAGCTGGCGGAGCGCACGGCCGAGAAGGGCGGCATCGGCTGCGCCAAGCTGGTGACGTTCGCCAACATCCCCGACGACAACCCCTTCGTCGCCGGCGCGATGCACGGCGTGGGCGAAGGCGAGTGCGTCATCAACGTCGGCTGCTCGGGGCCGGGCGTGGTGCTGTCGGCGATTCGCCGCCTGCGCGCGTCGGGCGACGCCGTCGACCTGACCGCGCTGGCCGAGACGGTCAAGCGCATGGCCTTCAAGGTCACGCGGGCCGGCGAGCTGATCGGGCGCGAGGTGGCGCGCCGCCTGGGGCCGCCCGCGCGCTTCGGCATCGTCGACCTGTCGCTGGCGCCGACTCCGGCGGTGGGTGACTCGGTGGCGGAGATCCTCGAGGCGATGGGGCTCGAGCGCGTGGGTGCGCCCGGCAGCGTGGCGGCGCTGGCGCTGTTGACCGACGCCGTCAAGAAAGGCGGCGTCATGGCGTCGTCGCACGTGGGCGGGCTGTCGGGCGCGTTCATCCCGATCAGCGAGGACGCGCGCATGGTCGACGCCGTTCGCGCCGGCGCGCTGTCGCTGGAGGGCCTGATGGCCATGAGCGCCGTCTGCTCGGTGGGCCTGGACATGGTGGCCGTCCCGGGCGACACCTCGGCCGAGACGCTGGCGGCGATCATCGCCGACGAGATCGCCATCGGGGTCTTCAACAACAAGGCGACCGCCGTCCGCATCATCCCCGTGCCGGGCAAGAAAGCGGGCGAATCGGTGGTCTACGGCGGGCTGCTCGGCGAGGCGATCGTGCAGCCGGTGTCGCGTTTTGGCGGGGGCGGGTTCATCGGCCTCGGGGGCCGCATTCCGGCGCCGCTGCTGGCGCTGCGTAACTGAGCTGATGGCGGCCGTCGATACACAGCAGCAGACGCTGATCTTCGTGGCGCCCGATCGGCCGGGCGTGTACGGGCTGGCCTTCGCCGAGATCACGCTGGAGATCGACGCCGCCGTCGGGGCGCGCGTGACCGCTTTCCGGCTGGGCGCGCACAACGTGCTGTCGGAGCGGACGGCCGATCCGGACAACTATGGCTCGACGTTCTGGACCAGCCCGCAGCTGGCCTGGGGCTGGCCTCCGGTGGCTGAGATCGACAGCGCCCCTTACAGCGCGCGTGCCGAGGGAGCGGCGCTGGTGATGACCGGCACCGTCAGCGCGCGCCTGGGCCTGGGCGTCGAGAAGCGCTTCGTCGCCCGCCCGGATCGACGCGCGGTGGAGATCGCGTATCGCATCCACAACGCGGGCTCCGCCGTCGCGCGCGTGGCGCCCTGGGAGGTGACGCGCGTGCACCCGCGCGGGCTGGCGTTCTTTCCCACCGGCGAGGGTGTCTACCCGCCGTCGAACTTGCCCGTCGTCGAGGACGGCGGGGCCACCTGGTTCGCGTACGATCCGGCGCGCATCACCGGACACCCCAAGCTGTGGGCCGACGCCTCGGCGGGGTGGATCGCGCACGTCGACGGGCGGGCGCTGTTCCTGAAGACGTTTCCGCAGGTGCCGCGGGTCGAGCAGGCCCCCGGCGAGGCGGTGGTCGAGATCTACGCGCACCCGGCGCACACCTACGTCGAGATCGAGCAGCAGGGCGCCTGCGTCGAGATCGTCCCTGGCGCCGAGGCCACCTGGGCGGTGGCCTGGTACCTGCGGCGGCTGCCCGACGACGTGACGGTGGCGGTGGGCAGTCAGTCGCTGCTGGCGTTCGTGGCGGCCGTCCTCGCGGGCCAGCGGTGACGGGCGGCGATTTCGAGGTCGCGTTCGTGCGGGCGCACGCGTGGGGTTTCTACGCCGCCGTGAACCTGCCGCGCGTGCGCGGCCGCCACGCGGGTGAGATGACAGGCGTGCCGGACGCGATCTTGGCTCGCCTGCCGGCGGTCGAACGTGCCCACGCGCGCACGCTGGCGCCGGCGCGCGCCGTCTCGTGGGCCGGCGGCCGCCTGGCGCTGCACGCGGCGCTGGCGGCGCTGGCGGCCGGCGGCGGTGCGGCGATCGACGCGGGCGTGGCGATCCTCGGCGACGCGCGCGGCGCGCCTGTCTTGCCGGCGGGCGCGACGGGCTCGATCAGCCACAAGGACAGCCTGGCGGTGGCGATCGCGGCCGTGCTGGACGGCGCGCGCCTCGTCGGCATCGACCTCGAAGAGCTGCGCCCGGGCCGCCCCGACATCGCGTCGCGCGTCCTCACGCCCGCCGAACAGGCCGCGCTGGCCGGCCTGGACGAGGCCGCCCGCCGCGCCGAGGTCCTGCGCCGCTTCGCCGCCAAGGAGGCCGTCTACAAGGCGCTGGCGCCTGCGCTCCAGCGAATAATCGGCTTTCCGGAGGTGGTGACGGCGCGCGCCGCGGACGGCGCCTGGCGGGCCAGCTTCGAACCGCGCGCCGGCGAGCCGGCGTTCACCGTCGAGGTCGCCGAGCTCGCCGCGCCCGCGCTCGATCACATCCTGCTGGTCGCGCGCGCGTCACCGGCGCGGCCGTCCGCGTAGCGCGCGAACGTTGCATCGCGCCGCGCCTTCGCGCGTCGTGCGCGCCGATCCGATCCGAACGCGGGAGCCGACCGTACTTGTCCCCGGAACGATGTTCCGTGGTTCTGAACGCCCTCCTGCCGCCCGAATCGCTGTCGCCCGCCGAGAAAGCGGACCTGCTGGCCTTCGTGAATCGTTTGTAAAAGCAGCGCGCGCGTCAGCGCCGGGGGCGTTCGCGCAGGGCGCGGAACTGCTCGAACGTCTGGCACAGCAGGTACGGGTTCGTGCGCAGCTCGTGGGCGATCGTCGAGGTCGCGGTGGCGCCGTAGTTGTGGCCGGGGAAGACGCGCGTCTCCTCGGGCAGGGCGGCCAGGCGCTGCAGGCTGCGCCACAGCGCCGCGGTGTCGCCGCCGGCGAAGTCGGTGCGGCCGCAGCCGCCCACGAACAGCACGTCGCCGGTGACGACGAACCCGTCGCCGAGATAGCAGACGCCGCCCGCGGTGTGTCCGGTCGTCTCCAGCACGCGCACGCCGCAGTCGCCGATGGCGATGTCGCGGCGATCGACGGCGTCGACCAGGGTCCCGACCGCGGGGGCGACGCGCCGGATGGCGGTCGCCTCGCGCGGGCTGACCACCACCGCGGCGCCGGTGGCGGCGGCCAGCTCGGCCACGCCCTCGATGTGATCGTTGTGCGTGTGCGTGATCAGCACCGTCGACAGCCGCACGTCCAGCGTCTTCGCCTCGCGCAGCAGGCGATCGACCTCCCACGCGGGATCGACGACCGCCGCCTCGCGCGTGGTGGGGCAGTAGAGGATCTCGCAGAAGTTCTGCAGCAGGCCGACCTCGACCTGGAAGACGGCGGGCGCGGGCGGCAAGCGCGCGATGTCGCGCGCCGCCGACGCGGCGGGTGTCTCACCGGGCGGTTCCGGCGCGCTCATTTGATCGTCACCGTGATGCCGGCCGAGCCGACGTTGTCGGCCCGGTCCCAGGCGCGCACGGTGACGGCGTGCGCGCCCGGCGCCAGCGCGGGCAGGCGGAACGCGAACGGCTCGTTCGGATCGTCGAAGATGCCGTCGGCGGGCGCCACCGGCCGCCACTCGCCGCCGTCGACGGCGTATTCGATCTCGGTGATGTTGCTGGCGGCGTCGCGGGCGCGCCCGCTGACCTGCGGCAGCTTGGCTTGCAGGTCGACCACCTCGGGCGGGCGGTTGTCGACCAGCAGCGGCGACGATTCCAGCGCGAAGTCCAGCGCGCGCTCGGGCGGATTGGCGCGCTCGTCGGAGGCCTGCACGCGCACGACGTACAGGCCGTCGGGCACGCCCTCGGTGTTCCAGTC
>DATKEU010000560.1:0-15544 GCA_035544495.1 Polyangia bacterium
TCGAGGGGCTCGTGCCGCGGACGGTTCTCGACTACATATACGAGCGAAAGATCTATCGAACGAACGACCCGTGACGAGCGACTAACAAGCCCCGGGAGACAGAATGGGAAGCGATATGTCCGAGATCGAGGTCAACGCCCGCGCCCTCAGCGAAGGACCCGCCGAGCCGACGCCGGTCGTCTTCATCATGGGAGCGGGCGTGGTGGGGACGGCGCTGGCCGCGCGCCTGGTGCGCGCCGGCGTGCCGGTGGTCGGGTTGCACGGGCGGCAGGTCGATCTGTCCGACGCCGCCAGCGCCGTTTCCGGCGTTCTGGCCAGCACGGGCGAGATCCCGGACATCTTCTCGGAGTCGGAGGTCGTCATCATCTCCGTCCGCGACGAGCGCATCCCCCAGGTGGCGGAGCGGCTGGCGCGCGAGAAGCGGCTGCGCCCCGAGCAGGTGGTGCTGCACACCTCGGGCGCGAACCCGTCGGCGCAGATCCTGGCCGCCGCGCGCCCGCACGTGCGCGCGGTCGGGACGCTGCACCCGCTGGTCTCGTTCGCCGACGCCCGGGTCGCCGTCGAGCAGATCCGTCACATCGCCTTCGGCATCGAGGGAGATCCGCCGGCGCGGGCGATGGCGGCTCGAATGGTGCGCGCGATGGGGGCGCAATCCGTCACGCTGACGGCGGAGAACCTGCCCCTTTATCACACCGGTGCGGTCATCGCGGCCAACTATGTCGTCGCGCTGGCCGACATGGCGCAGGCGCTGCTGGTCAAGGCCGGCGTTCCCCAGGATCAGGCGTTGCCGGCGCTGATCCCGCTGCTGGCCAGCGTGGTGCAGAACCTGTCGCAGCTGGGGTTGCCGGGCGCGCTGACCGGCCCGGTCGAACGCGGTGACGTCTCCTCCGTCGAGCAGCATCTGCGAATCCTGGAATCGAAGGCGCCCGAGATGCTGGAGCTGTATCGCCTGGTGGGGCGCGATGTGTTGCGCCTGGCGCGCATGAAGTCAAAGCTGGATCCGACGGCGGTGGGGCGCCTGGAGGCGCTGTTCGCCGGTGGCGGCGAAGAGGATGCCGGCAAGGGCGGCGGCGGCGACAAGGCGGCCGCCAAGAAAAAGCGCTGACGATTCGATCGTCGGCTTCTCGGCTTCGGCTATAAACTCGCGGGATGACGTTGACGCGCGCTCTCTCCGTCGCTGGGATCTGCCTGGGACTGCTCGCCGGATGGCACGGGGCCGCCGGGGCCGCCGGTCCGGAAGATGTGTTCAAGGGCAAGATCATCATCACCAAGAAGCGGCTGCCGATGCGGTTCTCGTCGCAGGCGGCGTTCGTCAACGAGCTCAAGAACGCGAAGACCGACCGGCTGTGGCCCACCGAGGAGAAGGGCGACGATCACGGCATCTGGAACGTGGAGTACATCGCGTTCTTCGAGAAGCCGCTGAACGACAACGAGATCCAGGTGAAGTTCTACGACATCACCAGCGGCGATCGCCGGTACGTGGCGGGCGATCCGCAGTACACGCGCGAGCGCGGCTCGCGCATCTTCGGATCGAGCATCCAGCTGGCGAAGCCGGAGTTCGACGTGCGCCACCACTATCTGATGACGGTCGAATCCGGCCACCGCGTGATCGCGTCGACGACCTTCTGGCTGCTGGGCAAGGGCGCCAACTACAGCGGCAAGGTCGAGTTCTCCGACGAGGAAGCCAAGTCGAAGTGAGCGGGCGCGGCCGCTAGAACCGCAGCTGATAGCCGAAGACCGCGCCACCCTCGCGCAGGGCGGTGGCGGTGACCTGGGGCGGTTGCTTGTCGGGCCACAGCAGCAGCGCGACACCGGTGGTGACGGCGGCGGCGCCGGCGCCGATCAAGGACCAGCCTGCGATGTCGAGGCCGCGGATCCAGGCGTTGCGGTTCATGGTGGTGACCTGGCTGTCGGCCTGCGAGTCGGAGCTCTTGATGAGGCGGGCGGTGCCGGCGCAACCCGCCCCGACGGCGATCGCGACGATGCCGAGGCCGGCGGTGGTCTTGCCGATGCGATGACGGCGGCGGGCGGCCGCGCTCGGCGGCGGCGCCACGTCGTCGGCGTCGTCGGGGCGGTAGGCGGCCACGACCGCGTCGTCGAACGGCCGTTGAAACAGCAGCATGAAAGCCTCGTGCGCGGCGCCGCGGGCGCGCACGCGCCGCTCGGCGGGCGTCAGCGCCGACAGACGGATGCGCCCCGCCTGCGGGTGCAGCGAATACTCGCGCGTGACGCCGTCGCTGGCGCCGACCTGCTCCACGAACAGCGGGCCCTCCTCCACCGGCAGGCGCAAGCGGACGGCAGGGCCGGCGCCCGGATGGAGATCGCACAGGCGGACGCCGCGCGCGGTCTCGACGAAGGTGTGGCCGGGCGGGCGGACGTCCACCTCCAGGGTCATCACCTCGGCGCCGCCAGGCAGGTCGGCCAGGACGGTGTCGAGATCGGCGTCGGGCGGCGCGGTCGAGACCTCGGGCCGATAGCGGCGGTTGGGGATGGCCTCGTTGGCGCGATTGACGAATGCGGCGATTTCCCGGTATGTCACCTTGCCGTCGAGGTTGGCGTCGGCTGCGCCGGCCAGGCCCGAACGCAGCTCGTGCGAGAAGATCCCGGCCTGAAACTCGGCCCACTCGTGGGTCTGCTCGCCCGACGAGCGCGCGGTGAGAAATCCGATGCGCGCCGGCCAGACGTCGCCGGCCTGGCGCGAGAATCCAGGAGCCAGGGGCGCTCGCTCGCCGCCGGGCCCGCGCCCGGCGACGAACGTCGCCGCGTGGCAGGCGTCGACCAGCACGTGGTTGTCGTCGGCGGCGGCGCCGCGCAGGAACGCCGCCAGATCCTCGCGCCACAGACGGCCCTCGTCCAGTTGCAGGAACGGCCGCCCGTCGGCCAGATCGCCGTGCCCGGCGAAGAAGAAGTAGAGGCGCGTCTCACGTCCGGCGGCGTGGGCGGCGGCGATGCGCACCGCCACCGCCTCGAAGGCCGCCTTCATGGCCGCGCGCGTGGCTGGTCCCGTCGGTCGCAGCGATGGATAGAGCTCCCGCGTCTCGTCGTCGGGCGAGACCAGCAACGTCGCCTGGATGCCGAGCAGCTCCATCGTGTTGGCGCTGCGGATGGCGTCGTCGTCGCCAAAGCGCAGGTTGTCCTGCTGCGTGGTCGGCGCCCGGTTGCTGCCGACCACGATGGCCAGCGACAGCGGCGCCCCCTCGCGGGCGCGCGCCGGCCGCGCGGCCAGGCACACGCCGGCCGTGACCAGCAGCAACAGCGCGCGCGGCGTCGGCCTCGAGACGATGGCGGCTGGGCCTTGCACCAGGGCCATATCCTACGTCGATTCGCATTCGCCGAAATGACGGCGGTCGAAGTTCGGCAAGGGAAGTTGGGCAAGGAATGATAGAAGCCCTGCATGATCTACGCCGAGGAGCGCGACTTCACCCTCCGATTCGCCCTGCGCTGCGAGTTCCCCGACGACTATGAGGGCGAGGAGGACGGCGGCAAGTGGGCCGAGGCCTGGGACGCCATCGCCGCCGAGGTGGTGGCCGCCGCCATCGATCTGGTGCGGCGTCGCCCGGGCTGGACAGTTCGGCCGGCCAATCGCGGCAGGCCCGTCACCGAGGAGGTGACACTGAAGATAGAGCGCGTGCTGGACCGGGACGTTCGCTGAGCGTTCTTCCAAAAAAAAACGGCCGGGATGTCCCGGCCGTTCCATTATCGAAAAATTCCGTCCTATCCGGTGGACCGCGCCGCCGGCAAAGTGATCGTCATGCGGACTTGCGAACGTTGGCGGCCTGCAGCCCCTTCGGTCCCTCCGTGATGTCAAACTCTACCGTCTGTCCTTCGCTCAATGAGCGAAACCCCTCGCTCTGGATGGCCGTGTGATGCACGAAAACATCCGGACCGTCCTCCCTGGCAATGAACCCGTACCCCTTGGCATCGTTGAACCACTTCACCTTGCCGGTTGCCATCTACTACCCTCCTACAAACGTGAGTAACAGCCTACAATCTTCGGCCTCACCGAAGACGCTCGCCGACGTTACAGGCGGTAAAAAAAGTGTCAAGTGTGTATTGTCGGCCCCATCAATTTTGAAGATAAAACATGATTTGCGCTACGACTCGATCGGGACTTGTATCGGAGAGCACGGCTCTGATGCACGCGACACCAGCGGCGCCGGCGCCGATGCATTCCGGAACGTGAGGTGGTTCAACGCCGCCCAGAGCCAGGATCGGCACCGGAGTCGGGCTCTGGTTGGCGGCGGCGACGGCGGCGGCGAGCCCTCGCGGTCCGGCGAGACCGACGGGGGCGGTCTTTTCCGGAGTCCAGTACACAGGACCGAATACGACGAACCTGACGTTGGGGTGTCGGCTGGCGGCTGCGAGCTCGTCCGGGTGGTGAAGGGAGACGGCCACCGGAAGCGAGCGCGCGATCGCCGCGACGTCGGCGGGCGCCAGGGAGCGACCGCCCAGGTGGACACCGTCGGCGCCCACCGCCAGCGCCACGTCGACCCGGTCGTTGACGAACAGGGCGGCGCCGGCGGCGGCGGTGACGGCGCGCAGCTCGCGCGCCAGCGCCAGCAGCGGGCGCGCCGGTAGATCCTTCTCGCGCAGCTGGACGGCGACGCGCGCCCCGGCCCGGATGGCGGGCGCCGCCCCGGCGAGCGCGGTGGCGATCACCGACGGCAGCGGCCGGCCGGCGGTCGCGTGGCGATCCGTGATGATGTAAAGCTGGGGCGCCCCGGTCACTCGATCAGGCCGCCAAGCGGCGACGAGGCGTTAGCGTAGAGCCGTCGCGCGATCCGGCCGGCCAGGAATGCCTTGCGCCCGGCGACGACCCCGTCGCGCATGGCCTCGGCCATCAACAGCGGGTCCTTGGCGCCGGCGATGGCGGTGTTCATCAGCACGCCCTGACAGCCGAGCTCCATCGCCACCGCGGCGTCGGAGGCGGTGCCGACGCCGGCGTCGACGATGATCGGCACGCGCGCCCGTTCCAGGATGATGCGGATGTTGTACGGGTTGCGGATGCCGAGTCCGGAGCCGATGGGCGCCGCCAGCGGCATGACCGCGGCGCAGCCGGCGTCCTCCAGCCTCTGCGCCAGGATCGGGTCGTCCATGCAGTAGGGCAGGACGGTGAAGCCCTCCTTGACCAGGATCTTCGCCGCCTCCAGCGTGGCCGGCCCGTCGGGGAACAGCGTCTGTTGATCGCCGATCACCTCCAGCTTGACCAGGTCGGCTATCCCCAGCTCGCGGGCCAGCCGGCAGGTGCGGATCGCTTCGTCGGCGGTGTAGCAACCGGCGGTGTTGGGCAGCAGCGTGTGGCGGGCGCGGTCGACACAGTCGAGAATGTTCGGCTTGCCGGGCGTGAAGTCGACCCGGCGCAGAGCGACCGTGACAATCTCGGCGCCCGATCGCAGGATGGCCTCGCGCCCTTCCTCGATCGAACGATACTTCCCCGTGCCCACCAGCAGCCGCGAATGAAACGTCTTGCCGCCGATCACCAGCGGGTCGCCGTCGGCGCCCGGACCGGCGCCCGAACCCCCACCAACGAAGGCGACGATCTCCAGATGATCGCCGTCGGCCAGGGGAGCCTCCGACCAGGTCAGGCGGGGCACCACGTCCTGGTTGCGCTCGACAGCCACGCGCCGGGGATCGATGCCCATCTCGGCGATCAGGGCGGCCACGGTCGTGCCCGGAGCGGCGGTGCGAGGCTGTCCGTTGACGGTGACGCGCAGGTCGTTCATGAGTGGGGGAAAGCATAGCGCACATGTGCCACGCCCTGTTCACGAACCGCCGTTCCGCCGGTGCCCCTCGGCCCAGGATCCGGACGCCGTGAGGTGCCCATTTTGTGGGGCGCTCGAGGACAAAGTCGTCGACACCCGGCCCTCCGACAACGATCAGGTGATCCGCCGTCGACGCGAGTGCGCCGGTTGCAGCCGGCGCTTCACCACCTACGAGCGCATCGACGAGATCCTGCCCCTGGTGATCAAGAAGGACGGCCGGCGCGAGCCGTTCGACCGCGCGAAGATCCTGAGCGGCCTGAAGAAAGCATGCTCGAAGCGGCCGGTGGCGCTGGAGCGGCTGGAGGCGGCGGTCGATCAGATCGAGCGCACGCTGGAGGAGGCGGGGGAAAAAGAGATCCCGTCGTCGCGCATCGGCGACGCGGTGATGGCGGCGCTGCGCGACATCGACGACGTGGCGTACGTGCGATTCGCGTCGGTCTACCGGTCGTTTCGCGACGTCGGCGAGCTGATGGCCGAGCTGCAAAGCCTGGTGAGCACGCGCGGCGGGAGCCGCCGGTGACGCCGCCGCGGCGGGGAGCGCGGGCCCGCTTCTCCGCCGTGGACGAGGGCCACATGCGACGCGCGCTGGCCCTGGCGGAGCGCGGCCGCGGCGACACGCGCCCGAACCCAGTCGTGGGCGCCGTGATCGTGCGGCGCGGGCGCGTGCTGGCCGAGGGGTTTCACCGGCGCGCGGGCGCGCCCCACGCCGAGGTCGAGGCGCTGCAGGCGCTGGCGCGCGCCGGCGGAAGCGCGCGCGGCGCCACGCTGTACGTGAACCTGGAGCCGTGCTGTCACTTCGGGCGCACGGGGCCCTGCACGCGGGCCATCGTCGATGCGGGCGTGGCGCGCGTGGTGGTCGGCGTGCGCGATCCCAACCCCCGGATCGACGGCCGCGGCCTGGCGGCGCTGCGCCGGGCCGGTCTGCGCGTCGACGTCGGCTGTCTGGCGGGCGATTGCTGGCAGGCGAACCGCGCGTTCTTCGTGTGGGTCAGCCGCGGGCAGCCGCTGGTGACGCTGAAGGCGGCGGCGACGCTGGACGGGTTCATCGCCGACGGCCAGCGGCGGGTGCGGCGGGCCCCGGTCTGGATCACCGGCGCAGCGGCGCGTGCGGCGGCGCACGAGCTGCGCGCGGCGCACGACGCGGTGCTGGTGGGCGCGGGCACGGTGGCGGCCGACGATCCCCGGCTGACGGTGCGGCTGGAAGGCGCGCGGGCAGCGGGGCAGCCGACGCGCGTGGTGCTGGACGGGCGGCTGCGCACGTCGCCACGGGCGCGCCTTTCGCGGGCGCGCGACGGGCGAACGGTGATCATCGGCGCGGCGGGCGTGCCGGGGGCGGGGGGGCGCGCGCGGGCGCTGGCGCGCGCCGGAGCGACCGTGGCGCTGCTGCCGGGGCGGCGGGGGCGGGTGCCGATCGCGCGCGTGCTGGGCTGGCTGGCCGCGCACCAGATCCAGTCGGTGCTGGTCGAGGGAGGCGCCGAGGTGCATGGCGCGTTCATCGCGGCGGGCGCCGTCGATCGGGTGGCGTTCTTCGTCGCGCCGCGCCTGCTGGGCGGCGGCTTGCCGGTGGCGCGCGGCGCGGCCCGGGCCATCCGGAGCAGCCTGCATCTGTCGCCCTTCGACGTCCGTTCCGTCGGTGACGACCTGCTGCTCCTGGCGGACGTCCTCCCGGTGGAGCCGAGCCCAGCTTGATCCCGGTGCTATAATCGCCGGCGCGCGCCGCGAAAATCGCGGCAAAACCAGGCGAGACGAGACAGCGAGACGGGACAGCGACAGATGTTCACGGGGATCATCGAGGCGACCGGCACGGTCGCGACGTTCGACGCCAGGCCGAGCGGCGGCGTCCGCCTGGTGGTCGAGACGGCGCTGCCGGTCGGCGAGCTGCCGCTCGGGGCCAGCATCGCGGTCGACGGCGTCTGCTTGACGGTGGTCGATCGCGGTCCCGGCCGGTTCGCCGCCGACCTCGGGCCCGAGACGCTGGCCTGCACGACGCTGGCGGCGCTGGCGGCCGGCGATCGCGTCCACCTGGAACGCCCGCTGCGCCTCGGGGACGCGCTGGGGGGGCACCTGGTCGCCGGCCACGTCGACGGCATGGGGACGGTGCTGGCGCGCCGCCCGACCGGCGAGGCGCTGGAGCTGGAGCTGTCGGCGCCGCCGGTGGTGTCAGCGACGCTGGCGCCGAAGGGATCGATCGCCGTCGACGGCGTCAGCCTGACCGTCAACCGGGTGGAGGGCGATCGCTTCTCCGTCACGCTGATTCCGCACACGCTGGCGGTCACGCACCTCGGGGCGAAGAAGGAAGGGGTCCGGGTCAACCTGGAGGGCGATCTGATCGCCAAGCACGTCGGGAGCCTCATCGCCTCGCAGGTCGCGGTCCAGGTCGCGGCGGAGGTCGATCGCCTGGTGACGGCGCGTCTGGCGGCGGCCGGGGTGAAACCGGCGGAGCCCGCGTCCGAAGCGCGCGCCAGCCTGTCGCTGGAGACGTTGAGGAAGCATGGCTTCGCCTAGCGGCGGCGGGCTCGGCGCGCCGCCAATCGGCGAGCGGGTGCGCGCGGTCCAGCGCGCCATCGATGAGGTCCGCGCGGGGCGCATGGTGGTCCTGGTCGACGACGAGGATCGCGAGAACGAGGGCGATCTGGTGATGGCCGCCGAGCTGGTGACGCCAGAGTCGATCAACTTCATGGCTCGCCACGGCCGCGGGCTCATCTGCCTGTCGCTGACCGAGGAGCGCGTGCAGAAGCTGGGGCTGGCGATGATGGCGGCGGACAACCGCTCGCTGCGCGCGACGGCGTTCACGGTCAGCATCGACGCGCGCCGCGGGATGACCACCGGCATCTCGGCGCGCGAGCGGGCGGAGACGGTGCGGGCGGCGGTGGCGCCGCACGCCAGCGCGGACGACCTGGTCACGCCGGGACACATCTTTCCCTTGCGCGCGCGCCGGGGCGGCGTGCTGGTGCGTTCCGGCCACACCGAAGGGTCGGTCGATCTCGCGCGCCTGGCCGGGCACGAACCGGCGGGCGTCATCTGCGAGATCATGCGCGAGGACGGCGAGATGGCGCGCATGCCCGACCTGGAGGCGTTCGCCGCCCAGCACAACGTGGCGGTGGTGACGATCGCCGACCTGATCGAGTACCGGCTGTCGCAGGAGATCCTGGTCAAGCGCACCGCCGAGTCGATCGTGCGCCCGCGCCTGGGCGGCGTCAGCGCCGAGTTCCGGGCGTACATCTACACCACCGACGTCGAGGACACCGAGTACCTGGCCCTGGTGCTGGGCAACCCGTCGCCCGACCACCCGGTGATGGTACGCGTGCAGACGGCGAGCATCCTGCGCGACGTCTTCGGCGTGATAGCGGCGCCCGACGGGTCGCCGGCCGCGCTGCCCCTGCGGATGATCGAGGAGGCGGGCGAGGGGATCATGCTTTATGTCTACCCGCGCGGGCGGACCAGCCTGCTCGACGACTTCAACGGAAGGACCGGCGGACCCGAGGTCACGGCGGCGGGGCCCAGCTCCGAATCGCGGCTGCGCGACTTCGGCCTCGGGGCGCAGGTGCTGGCGCATCTGGGCGTGCGGTCGATCCGCTTGCTGACCAACCACCCGCGGCGCATCGTCGGCGTGGGCGGCTACGGGCTGCACATCGTGGAATGCCTGCCTATCCGGGCGGCGGCGAAAGTGGTACCTCTGCGAGAGCGAGAAAGCGAAGGCTGAGATGTCGAACCTGCGAGAGAAGTTTTCCGGCGCCGTTCATGAGGGGATGCTGTCCGCGCAGGGCCGCCGATTCGCCATCGTCGCCGCGCGCTTCAACGATTTCATCGTCGACAAGCTGATCGACGGCGCGCTGGATGCCCTGCGCCGCACCGGCGCCAGCGACGGCGACATCGAGCTTTTCCGTTGCCCGGGCGCGATGGAGCTGCCGGGGCTGGTCCGGCGCGTGGCCGACAGCGGGCGCTTCGACGGGATCATCTGCCTTGGCGCCGTGATTCGCGGGGCGACGCCGCACTTCGATCTGGTGGTGGGCGAGGCGACGGCCGGCGTCGCGCGCGTGGGCGGCGAGGCGCGGGCGGCGGTCGCCTACGGCGTGCTGGCCTGCGACACCATCGAGCAGGCGGTCGAGCGTGCCGGCACCAAGGCGGGCAACCGCGGCTTCGACGCGGCGATGGTGGCGATCGAGATGGCCGATCTCTACGCGCGGCTGGGCGCCGACGCCGTGGCCGAGGTCGGCCGCCAGACGCCCCGACGCAGCAAGTGATCATCCGATGACTGGGCCGCGCAGACGATCGCGCGAGGTGGCGCTGCAGATCATCCACCAGATGGATCTTTCGCCCGAGATGGAGGCGGGGGACGCCCTGCGCGCGTACTTCGACAACCTGTGGCCGGACGCCACCGCGCCCGACGGCGAGAGCGGCGAGTCGCCGGCGCCCGGGATCGAGCGCCCGATGATCGAGGAGCTGGTGCGCGGGTTCGCGCGCCACCGACCCGAGCTGGATGAGCTTCTGGCGCGGCTGTCGCGCAACTGGCGCGTGGAACGGATGTCGCCCGTCGACCGCAACGTGATCCGGCTGGGGCTTTACGAGCTCAAGTACCGCGAAGACGTGCCGGTCAACGTGGCCCTCAACGAGGCGATCGAGCTGGCCAAGCGGTTCGGCACGGCCGAGGGGGCGGGGTTCGTCAACGGCATGCTCGATCGCGCCGTGACCGAGCTGGGCATCCGGCGATAGGGAACGGCGGCGGCGCTGTGCAGATAGGGTTTCTCCCCGTCGAGCTTCCGCGCTGGGACCAGGCCAAGGCCGCGGAGCTGCTGTCGGTCGGCTTCTGGAGCGACGTCCGTCCGTTGCGGGGAGCGCCGGGCCTGCTGGACTGGCGGCTGTGCGGAAAGCTGTCGGCGTGGGTGGTGGCGGGCAAGGTTACTGGCGCCGACGGCGAGCAGATGCTGTTCCCGAGCGGCGGTCGCCTGCCCTGGAAGCTAGTGCTGCTGCTGGGGCTGGGCAAGCGCGGCGACTTCACCGAGAAGAAGTTTCGCGCCGTCGTTCACCGCCTGGTGAAGACGATGCGCGGCCTTCACGTCTCGCGCGCGGCGATGGCGCTGCCCGGGCGGGGCGAGGGCGGCGCCGTGGCGGCGGTGGTCCCGGCGCGGCGGGCGCTGGATCTCGTCATCCACGAGGGCGAGGAGGTCCAGTCCGGCGTGCTGCGCGAGCTGACGGTCATCGATTCGCCGGCGGCGCAGAAGGAGATGGCGGACCTGTTGCGCCAGCGCGGCCTGCGGGGCTGAGACTGCCGAGACACCGGGAAGTTGCGACGCGCGGGGATCCGGTGGACGATCGCCGGGTGAAGGCGATCGGCGTCGACGCCGCGATTCAGCAGTTCCTGGACCACGTGCGGGTGGAACGGGAGCTGACGCCGGCGACGGTGGCGGCGTACGGGCGCGACCTGGCCGACTTCGCGGCGTTCCTGGCGGGGCGCAAGGCTGGCAAGGCCGGCAAGATTGAAAAGCCTGGCGGCCTCGGGGACGTCCGCAGCCTCGATCTGCTGGATTACCTGGCGCGGTTGACGGAGCGGAAGCTATCGGCGCGCTCGCAGGCGCGGCGCTTGATCGCGCTGCGGCAGATGTTCAAGTTCTGCAAGAGCGAGGGGCTGTGCGCGGTCAACCCGACGGAGGATGTCGATCTGCCGCGGTTCGGCCGGCGGCTGCCGGAGTTCCTGACGGTGGACGAGGTCGATCGACTGTTGCAGGCGCCGGATCGAGCGACGGCGCGCGGGGCCCGCGACGCGGCCATGCTGGAGACTCTGTACGCGACCGGGCTGCGCGTGTCGGAGTTGGTGAAGGTGCGCCTGCGCGACGTGAACTTCGACGCGGGGTACCTGGTGACGTTCGGCAAGGGGCGCAAGGAGCGGCTGGTCCCCATCGGCGAGGTCGCGCTGGCCGGCCTGCGCAGCTATCTCGACGGGGCGCGCGCCACCTTCGTGGGGGGGCGGGCGGTGGACGCGATCTTCCTGACGCATCACGGGCGCCCGATGACGCGGCAGGGGTTCTGGAAGCTTCTGGGCCGGTACGCCGCCGCCGCCGGCATTCGCAAGCGGATCTCGCCGCACAAGCTGCGGCATTCGTTCGCCACCCACCTCATCGAACGAGGGGCCGACCTGCGCGCCGTCCAGGCGATGCTGGGCCACGCCGACATCGGTACCACGGAGATCTACACGCACCTGTCGCGCCGCCACCTGCGGGCGGTGTATGACAAGTTCCATCCCCGCGCCTGACCGATTTGACCGAGCTCGATCGCGTCGGGTATAGGAGAGCGGGCCTTTGTCGTTGCTGTCGTCCAAATGGATTTCTCAACCGAACAGCTTCGTACGGCGCTTCTGTCGCTGATCGCGTTCATCGTCGCGGTGACCGTGCACGAGTTCGGCCACGCCTGGATGGCGAACCGGCTGGGTGACGATCTGCCGCGCACGCAGGGCCGGCTGACGCTGTCGCCGCTGGCTCACATCGATCTGTTCGGGACCATCCTGATGCCGCTGGTGGCGGCGCTGGCGCCGGCGGGGTTTCCGTTCCTGGCGTGGGGCAAGCCGGTGATGACGAACCCCAAGCACTATCGGATCTCGCCGCGCCTGGGCGACATGCTGGTGTCGCTGATGGGGCCGCTCATGAACCTGGTCCTGGCGATCGTGGCGTCACTGGCGCTGTGGGCCAGCAGCCGGGCGGGGGTGCTGACGATCAGCACCGCGCAGGCGGGCGTCGAGTACTTCCTGGTCCTGAATCTCCGCCTGATGTTCTTCAACCTGCTGCCGATCCCGCCGCTGGACGGAGCGCCGGTGCTGGCCGGCGTGCTGCCGGAGAGGCTGCAGATCATCCCGCGGTTCCTGCGCCGGTACGGGTTCTATCTGTTCTTCGTCCTGCTGCTGACGCCGGGCCTGCGCTGGCTGATGCGGCCGGCGGATCGCCTCACCGCCGCCTGGGTGGACGTCCTCATGAGGCACGTGCACGTATGAGCGCGGACGCCGGCCACGCGCCGTACCGCGTGGCGCTGCCCGAGTTCGAGGGACCGCTGGATCTGCTGCTGCACCTCTGCAAGACCCACCAGATCGAGATCGTGAACATCCCGATCGCCTTCATCACCGAGAAGTACCTGGCGTACCTGGAGGTGATGCAGACGATGCCGGTGGACATCGCCGCCGACTACCTGGTCATGGCGGCGACGCTGGCCTATCTGAAATCGCGCGAGCTGGTCCCCTCGCCGGAGCCGCTGGAGGTGACTCCCGAAGAGGAAGGCGAGGCGCTGGACCCGCGCGAGGAGCTAATTCGCCGCCTTTTGCAGTACCAGAAGTACAAGGACGCGGCCGAGAAGCTGGGCGCGCGGCCGATCGAAGGTCGCAACGTCTTCGGGCGCGGCGCCGAGGTCGAGGGCGGCGACGGGGAGAGCCCGCTGGCCGAGCACTCGGTCTGGAAGCTGATCGAGTCGTTCGGACGCCTGCTGGAGAAGGCCGGCACCAAGTCGATGCACGACGTGGTCGTCGACCGCGTGTCGATCAGCGAGCGCATCAACCAGCTCATCGATCGCATCGAGGCGGGGGGCGGGTCGTTTCGCTTCGACGCGTGCTTCGATCTGTCGCTGCCGGAGCAGGAGCTGCGTAGCCAGGTCGTCGTCACCATCCTCGCCGTCCTGGAGCTGGCGCGCCTGAAGGTGATCCGCGTGCTGGGCACACAGGACAGCGAGACGCTGTTCATCGCGCAGGTGCAGGGCGCGGCGCTGGCCGCCGCGCGCAAGGTCGAGGTGACGTCGGCCAGCGAAGGCGGCGATCCGGAGCAAGACGAGGCGCCTGCCCCGTCGGGCGAGCCGCATGGGGAGTCGAATGAAGAAACGTAAGAAAAAGGGAGCGGCCGACGCGGCGCCGGTGGTCGGGGAGGCCGTGACCTCCGCCCCCGAGGAGACGACGGCCCCCGGCGGGGACGGCGTGCCAGTGGGTATCGTCGCCGAGGCCACCGCCGAGACGACGCTGGAGATCCAGACCGAGCTCGTGACGCCGCCCGTGGAGCAGCCGGGCGTCGCCGAAGGGCTGCCCGAGCCTCCTGCCCTGGACGGGCCGGATCCGTGGGACGGTCCGACGGCGGTGGGTGGCCCGGACGAGGTGGCGGCGCTGGCGGCGGACTCCGCGCGTGGCGAGGACGGCGCGGCCGAGGGCCCGGGCACTGCCGACGTGCCGGCGGTCGACTCGGCGGGCCGGCTGGAGAGCATCGTCGAGAGCCTGATCTTCGCGTCGGACAAGCCGCTTGGCATGACCGAGCTCAAGCGATTGTTGAACGAACGCGACGCCAAGAAGATCACGGCGGCGCTGGAGGCGGTGAAGGCGCGCTTTCAGGAGCGCGGCATCCACCTTCTGGGCGTGGCCGGCGGGTGGCAGTTCCGCACCAACCCGGACAACGGCGCCTGGGTCAGCAAGCTGATGGTGGGGCGGCCGGCGCGGCTGTCGCGCGCCATGCTGGAGACGCTGGCGATCGTTGCCTACCGCCAGCCCATCACGCGCCCGGAGATCGACGAGATCCGCGGCGTCGACTGCGGCCCGGTGCTGAAGACGCTTCTCGAGCGCGGGATGATCCGCATGATCGGCAAGAAGGAAGAGGTGGGGCGGCCGATCCTCTACGGCACGACGCCGGAGTTCCTGCGCACGTTCAGCCTGCGCGACCTGACGGAGCTGCCGACGCTGCGCGAGTTCCACGAGCTGGGCGCGGCGGAGATGGCCAAGGTCGACGCCGAGGCGCCGCATTCGGCGGCGAGCGGCGAGGGCGGAGCCACCGGAGCGCCGCCGCCGCCGTCGGCGATGCCGCCTCCGACGGAGCTGCCGGCGTCCGATCCCGACGAGGAAGATGCCCTCCTGGCCGAGCTGGACGCCGCCACCGGCGCGGCGGTTCACGCCAGCAAGGCGCGCGAGGCCGAGGTCGAGGCCGCCGCCGAGGCGAACCCGACGGCGCCCGGTCCGCAGATCCCCGAGGCCTGACATGCGCCTGCAGCGATTTCTGGCGCAAGCCGGCGTGGCGTCGCGCCGCGCCGCCGAGCAGCTGATCGCCGGCGGCTCGGTGAAAGTGAACGGCGCAACCGTCACCGCGCTGGGCACGCAGGTGAACGTGCGCGACGATCGGGTCGAGGTCGACGGGCGCCGCGTGGTTCCCGAGCGGCCGATCTACCGGCTGATGCTGAAGCCGCGGGCCTGTCTGGCCACCCTGAAGGTGACCGGCGACCGCCCGACGCTGGCGCGCTTCCTTCGCGATCCCGAGCCGGGCTTGCAGGTGGTGGCGCCGCTGGATTTTCCCGCCGAAGGGCTGGTGCTTCTGACCAACGACGGCGAGCTGGCCGAGCGCGTGGCCAAGCCGCCGCGCGGCCGCGCCGGCATTCCCATGACGTATCACTTGAAGTTGCAGGGCAAGGTCAGCGACGACGAGATCACGCGCCTGTTGCGCGGCTGGAAATGGGAAGGGCGCCCGATTCGCCCGCAGGCGATCCAGACGCTGGCCGCCACCGACAAGAACATGTGGCTGGAGATGGTCGTCGACGAGACGCGGCCGCGCGCGCTGAAGGCGGCGGGCGAGCTGATTCGCCACACCGTGCTGAAGATCTCGCGCGTGCGCCTGGGCGGCGTCTCGTTCGAGGGACTGCCCATGGGCGGCTGGCGCGACCTGACCCGCGTCGAGGTGGCCGACCTGCGCCGCCGCGCCGGGCTGGAGGCGTGAACGGAGCTGGCGTTTGCCCTTGGTTGCGGCGCGGACAGTGATAAAACTCGCGCGTGGCTAGAGTGA
>DATKEU010000561.1:0-14779 GCA_035544495.1 Polyangia bacterium
GCTCGGCGTCCGACTGCTGATCGGCAGTGACGGCGCGCCAGCCCGCCTGCAGAGCTATCGCGGGACCGGACCTCTCGGCCGCTGGGCGGCGGTCGCGGCCCAGCGGCTGGCCGTGTCCGCGCTGCGCGCTGCGGAGACCGAGGCGCACGCCCGCGAGCGCTCCGCGGTGGAGGCCGCCGTCGACTGGAAAGATCCGGCGGTCCTGCTGCTGAAAGCCCAGTACCGGGGTGATTTTCAGCGTGCCCTGGAGGAGGCGATGGCCGTCGTCTCGGACCGCGACCGGCTGCTGCTGCGGATGCATCTGGTCAACGGGCTGGCCACCCGCAGCCTGGCCAAGATGTACAACGTCGACCATTCGACGATCGCGCGCTGGCTGCAGGACGCGCGCGAGGCCATCAGCGCCGAGATTCAGCGCCTGCTGAGTGACCGTTTGAAGCTGACCGCGTCGGAAGTGAAATCAATCGCCAGGCTGATGACCAGCCAGCTGGATCTCAGCATCTCGATATTCTTCGAAGGCGAGTGAGATCGTGGATCTGCCGCGGCGGGGATTCACCGCGCGACAGATCCATCGACACTCGGCACCTGGTGGGGAATTGCTCGCCCCACAGGTCTTGCGCCGCGGCCGTGACGCCCTCGTCTAGATCGAGGCGGCGTGTCCCGTCTCTTGCGGCACCAGGTGGCGCGGCTCGCCTTCCTCCAGCAGCTGCTCCTGCTCGCCCTCCATGTCTTCGCCCAGCGCCTCCAGCTCGTCCTCGCTGAACAGCTTCTTCACCTTCGGGAAGAGATCGCTCTCTTCCTCCTTCACGTGGTGCGCCACGGTCTCCTTGAGCAGCTTGATCTTGGCGTTGAAGGTCGGATCGCCGATGTCGGTGTCCAGCAGATCCGCCAGCACGCGCTTGACCGCCAGATGCTCCTCCAGCGACTCTAGCAGGATGTCCTCCGTGCGCCGGTGTTTGACCGCCGGATAGAACTGGTGCTCCTCGATGGCGGCGTGAATGGCCAGATTGTCGGCCAGCTGGTCGAAGTAGTCCTCCTTCTCGTCCGATCCGTCTTCCGCCTTCTCGAGCCTCTCGAACAGATCCTCCACCTCGCGGTGCTGTGATTCCAACATATCGACTGCGTTCATGACGTGCCTCCCTTGGCTCTTTCCGACCCTCGACGCGGGAGCGACCGCAGCCGCCTCCGTCCCCCATTCATGCGAAACCTAGCGACGCCTCCCCGCCCCCTTCACGGCGACCACCTCGCGCTCAGCCGCGGCGGCGCCGCGGCACCTTGGCGCCCTTCTTTCGCGCCTCCGACAAGCCGATGGCGATGGCTTGCTTGCGGCTCTTGACGCGCGGGTGCCGTCCTTTGCCGGATTTCAACGTGCCGCGTTTCGCGCGTCGAACGGCGCTCGCCACCCGCTTGCTCGCCGCTTTTCCATAACGTCTGGCCATCTCGTCACCTCCGTCGCCGGCTGCCGGCCGCCGACCTTTTTTCTGAATCTAAGCATCGGGTTCCATCTCGCAACGCCAGCCGCCACATACATCCTTGATACAAACTAAGTTCCGTCAGAAGAAATTCGGCTCGCGAGCGTTATTGATATGTGTCGGCCAAACTGGTTTGGCCGTCGGATGGTGAAATATGTCTTTGGCCACCGGGAACGAATCGCTTATTGTCCGCGTTCAACGCTCAAGAGACATTGCGGGAGCCCGTCTTACTTGATTGGTGATAAAGCGAAGATGCGCTTGGGATCGTGTCCGACTGCCAGGTTGACTGGATTCTTCGCTTGCTCGACGGCCCCGACGGTCTGAGGTCTCAACGCGTGTCCTCGTACATCCTGGTCGTTGAAGATGACAAGGATCTGCGGGAGACGCTGAGCGACGCCCTGGAGCTGGAGGGTTACGCGGCGATTGCCGTCGAGCACGGCGAGGCGGCCCTGCGCCATCTGCGCTCCGGTGTTCCGCACCCATGCTTGATCCTGCTGGACCTCATGATGCCGGTCATGGACGGCTGGACGTTTCGAAAGGCCTTGCTCGCTGATCCGGCGCTGGCGGCCATCCCCGTGGTGGTGATGACCGCCGCGGGCCGGCACGGATTGCCCAGTCCTCCCGCCGAGCGCATCCTGCACAAGCCGCTGCGAATGGATCGCCTCTTCCAGATCGTGCACGCCCACTGCCCGGTCGCCGCGACCTAGCCGCGACCGGGCCGATCGTCTTTGGTGGCCGCGTGCGCAGGCGGCCCTTTTCAGGACCGCCCACCGGTCCCATCTTGTGACAGTCATGGCCATCCGACACCGGCGCGGGCTTCTCTGGGCGGCCATCGTCGTCTTCGCGCTCGTTGTGATCATCCGCGTCGTCCTCGATCCCATCGCCACCGTCGCCACCCGCAAGGGCCTGGAAAAAATGAAGGGCATGCAGGGCGACTTTCAACGCGTGCACGTCACGGTGTTTGGACCCGGTTACACAATCAACCGGTTGAAGTTGATCCAGCATCCCGGCGGCGACTGGAAAGCACCCCTCTTTTACGCTGAGGCGGTCCACGTGGCGGTCGATTGGCGGCAGCTCTTGCACGGGCACCTGGCCGCGTCCGCCCGCCTCGTGGAACCGAAGATCATCGTGCTGGCGGGCGCGCCGTCCGAGCCCAAGCCAAAGGCGGAGGCAAAGCCGCCGGATCTGTCGGCCCAGCTTTCCCAGATCACGCCGCTCCGGATCGCGCGGGTTGAGATCGTGCGCGGCGAGCTGTTGCTGCGCGACATGGCTGAAGCGCGCCATCCGGAGCTGTGGGTGCACAAGCTGGAGCTGGCCGCCGAGAATCTTCCCACGCGGAAGCCCCTGGCCGGCGGCCGCCCGACGACAGTCACCGCCCGGGCCCAGGTCGGCAAGAGCGGTGAGATGACCCTGTTCGCCTCGGCCGATCCCTTCGCCAGCCCGCTGGCGATGGCCGGCCGATTCGAGTTGCACGATCTGCGCGTGGCCGAGATCTACGACTTCGTCGAGCCGCGGACGAAGCTGCAAACGCCGAACGGCACGTTCGATCTGTTCGCCGAGTTCAAAGTCAAGAACGGCCGCATCGATGGCGGCGTCAAGCCGTTGCTGAAGAACGTCGACGTGCGGCCCGCGGACAGTGGACTCTGGCACCGCCTCGAGGGCTGGCTGGCGGACGAGGCGGTCAAGCTCGCGTCCGACCGCGTGCCGGACCGCCACGCGGTCGCCACCACGATCCCCATCCAGGGGCGGCTCACCGACCCCGACATCCAGATGTGGCCGGCGATCCTGGGCGTCTTGCGCAACGCCTTCGTGGCGGGGCTGGCCTCGGGCTTTGCCCACCTGCCTCCGGTGAAAGCGGACGACAAGGAGAGCGCGCTCACGCAGGCGAAGGATGCCGTCACGAAGAGCAACGGTCCTCCGAAGGCGCAGCCCGTGCAGGCGCGGGCGGGGCGAGCGCTATGACACGCGCGGCGGTGGCGATGATGGCGGTTGTTCTCGCGGCGATCGGCTGCGGTCACACGCGGACAGTCACCGACAACCCGAAGGAGGGCAGCGAAGCGCGCACGCCCAGCGACACGTCCGCCCCGCCGCACGACGCGGATGCTCCGGCCCGCCACCGGCCCACGCCCGTGGCATCCGCGGGCGCCGGCGGCCCGCGCGCCGGCGGCGACGATCATCTCCCGCTCACCACGTCTCCCGCGACGCTGCTGAAGCCGGGCGCGCTGAAGTCGATTCAGGAACGCCTCGCCGGAGACGGCATGCTGGCGGCCGATCAGGCGACGGGCGAGCTCGACGCCGCCACGCGCGAGGCGCTGGCGCGGTTCCAGCGCCAGCACGACCTGCCCGCCACCGGCGCCGTCGACAACGCGACCGCGGAGAAGCTGGGCCTTCGCCCCGACGACGTGTTCAAGAGCGACCGCCCGGACAAGTGATCGCGCCGCCCGGCGGACGAAGCGCGGTATCGTCTGGCCGTCTGTCCCATGCTGGCCACGCTGCTCGCCACCGCCACCGCCGCCACCGCCACCGGCGTGGCCGTTCACGGCATCTTCGCGCCGCGCAGCCAGCTGTGGGGGCGCGTGGTCTGGCGCGGCGATCGCGCGGGCGCGCCGCGCGTGGCGCTGACGTTCGACGACGGCCCGCACCCGGAAGCCACGCCGCGCGTGCTGGACGCGCTCGCGCGCTCCGGTGTCCGCGCGACGTTCTTCGTCATCGGCCAGCACGCCGAGCGCTGGCCCGCGCTGGTCCGCCGCATCCATGACGAGGGGCACCTCGTCGGCAACCACAGCTACGCCCACAGCCTCTCGGGCTCGGTCAGCCTGACCGGTTACTGGGAAGACAGCATCCGGCGGACCCGCGACGTGCTGGAGGCGATCACCGGCCGGCGCCCGGCGTGGTTCCGGCCGCCGTTCGCCGTCAAGCAGTGGCACCTCTGCCGGGCCGCCGCGCGCACGCAGCAAACCGTCGTCACGTTCAGCCGCCGCGCCCTCGACGGACGCGCGACCGCGCCCGACCGCATCATCGCCCGCCTGGTTCCGCGCGCCACCGCCGGCGACATCCTGGCCCTGCACGACGGAGTCGTGGCCGGCATGCCGCGCCCCATCGAACCGACGCTGCGGGCGCTGCCGGTGGTGCTGGACGGGCTGCGCGGCCGGGAGCTGGCCGTGGTTCCGCTGGCCGATCTGATCGCCGCGCCCCCTTACCAGCCGCCGCGTTAACAGTCGCGCGCAGACTTGCCCCGCGCCCCTTTCCCGCCCCGGCGCCCTCGTCGTAATCTCGGCTCATGCTCGACGCCCACCAGGCGAGCCTCGCCCCGCGACCGACGGTCGCCCTGACGACGATCGACTGGGCGGGCACGCCGCTGCCGGCCACCTGGCCCGACGGCGCCGGGCCGTGGCGCGCGCGCCTGCGCCGGTTCGCCGCCGCGCTGGCGGGCGCCGGCAACGCGGTCGCCGTCCCCGACAATTTGCCGGGCCGAAGCTGGCTGCCCGCCTATCTGCTGCGCGAGTTCCACCGCATGCCGAACGGCTATTACTCGGCGACGCAGGCCCGCGGCTACGAGCGCGGCTTCGAGTGGGCGATGCTTGGGCGCATGCGCGAGGCCCGCCTTCGCAGCGCCGCGCGCCTGCGCGGCGCGCGGCGGGCGCTGGACGTCGGCTGCGGCACGGGGCGGCTGGCGGGCGCGCTGCGCGAGGCGGGCGTTCCCGATGTCGTGGGCCTTGACCCCTGCCCGTACCTCTTGCAGGTGGCGGCGCGGCGGTTTCCCGGAGTGCGCTTCGTTCAGGGGCTGGGCGAAGCGACGGGCTTCCCCGAGCGCGCCTTCGACGGCGCCGCCGCCTGCTTCGTCTTTCACGAGCTGCCGTCGGCGATCGCCGACCGCATGCTGGGCGAGCTCCACCGCGTGCTGGCTCCGGGCGGCCTGCTGGCCATCACCGAACCCTCGCCCGAGCAGCTGCACCCGGGTTCGCTGCTGTCGCTGGTCCGGCGCGGCGGCTTGAGCGCGCTGTGGTTCCGCGCCCTGGCGCTGCTGGCGCGCGAACCCTACATCGCCGACTGGCACGCCAAGGAGCCCGCCTCGTGGCTGGCCCGCGCCGGCTTCGACCTCGTCGAGGACGAGACCGAGATCCCGTTTCGCTTTCTGCTGGCGAGAAGGCGCGCGCCGATCGGATGAAGAAGGTCCTCCTCCTCGACTACGACCACACGCTGTATCCGTCGACCCTGCCCACGCTGAAGGCGGTCGACGATCGCATCAACCTCTACATCCGCACCTTCCTGGGCCTCGACGACGAGGCGGCCGACGCCACGCGCGCGCGCCTGCTGCAGCGGCACGGCACGACTCTCAAAGGGCTGCAAGAGAGCTACGGCGTCGATCGCGATCATTACTGCGAGTTCATCCACGCCATCGACGATGCCGCCCTGCCGCCGCCCGATCCGGCGCTGCGCGCCTGGCTGGGCAAGGTGGCGCACCCGTTCTATCTGTTCACCAACGCGCGCCGCGACTGGGTCGAGCGCGGGTTTGGCGCCATGGGCATGAGCGATCTGTTGCCCGCGACCGGCGAGGAGGCGGGGACGCGAACGCCGCCCGGCCCGCGCCTGCGCGGCATCTTCGACATCACCTTCACCGACTGGGAGGGCAAGCCGCACCCGCCCGCCTACGCCAAGGTCGACGCCCACCTGCGCGCCCGCCATGGCCAGGAGATCGACATTCACTTCGCCGACGATCGCGTCGACAACCTGCAGGCGGCGCGCGACCGCGGCTGGCGCACGATCTGGATCGTCCCGCACAACGCCGCGCCCGAGCTGGGCGCCGCCTTCGACCGCGTGCTGCTCTCGCTGACACACCTCGACCCGCTGGGCCTGGTGTGAAGTCGGATCGCGGCGGCCGTCAGCTGATCCCGGCCAGGACGCCGGGGAACGTGGGATCGCCGAATCCGGTCACGGGCGGGATCGCGAACATGTTGAGGAGCGCGCCGTAGAACTGGTTGTGCGGCTGACCGGTCATGGTCAGGAGCCGGCCGCCCCGCAGCGCCCCGTTGCCCTTTCCCGCCAGCACGTACCCGAGGCCCCGCCGATCGTGCACTCCGCCGTCGGAGAGCTCGTTCACCCAGAACAGCACCGACCCGTCCAGCAGCGTCGTCCCGTCGTCGTCGGTGACGGCGGCCAGCTTGCCCATCAGGTAGGCCAGCTGCTGCGCGTACCACTTGTTGATCTTGGTCAGGCTGGCGGCGTTGGTGGTCGGATCGTGCGACATGATGTGGTGCTCGTTGCTGATCCCCAGCCACGAGTGGACGACCGTGCTCTCCGCCGTCGACCACTGCAGCGTCACGACGCGCGTGAGATCGCAGGCCAGCGCCAGCGCCAGCATGTCCATCTGCGCCTGCCCGATGGTCGGAAAGTCGCCCACGCACTTCGCCGGCCGCGCATCCTGCAGGCAATCGCGCGGCGTCAGCGTCACGTTGGGCATCGTCGGCGTCTGCCCGTGACAGTTGTTCGGCACGCCCAGCGCGCTGATCTGGTGCTCGAGCTCGCGGATCGACGTCGCGTGGCGATCCAGCTTGGCGCGATCGTCGCCGCCCAGGCGGGACGAGAGGCCATTGAAATCCTGCAGGACGGCGTCGAGGACGGTGGTGCGCCGCTTCTGCAGGTCCATGATCTGCTTTTGCGAGTCGGCGCTGTCGCCGAACAGCGACGCGAACACCTTGCCGGGATCGTCCTCGGGCGTCACCGGATCGCCCGGCCCGCGGTACGAGATCCGCACGACCATCGGCTCGAGGATCGTGCTGGTCGACTGCACGCCCAGCACCAGCGAGTTGCGCGCCGGCATCGTGCCGGGCGCGGCGGCCGCCGCCAGCTTGGTCGCCAGGAACTGATCCAGCGACGGCCCGCCCACGGTGCCGTCGACGATGTGCCCGGCCCGGCCGAGGCCGCTGGGGCCGATGCGCATCGGCATCGCCGTCAGCATCGTGCCCGCCGCCAGATCGTGGGGGTTGCTGCCTGGCGACTTGTACGAGACCTCGTTGTTCAGCCCCTTGATGATGGTCAGCTGGTCCCGGTACGGCATGAGCGGGCTCAGGATGTCCGACAGCACGAAGTCGGTCTCGCCGCCCGCCGGCTGCCAGTTGTTCATGATCGTGCCGTTGGCGCTGAAGAAGGTGATGAGGCGCTTGGCCTTGCCTGGCGTCGACGCCGCTCGCGCCCGCCGCGGCCGGGTCATGGCATCGAGGAACGGCAGCGCGACGGCGATCCCGCCCGCGCCTTTCAGGACCGTACGCCGTGGAAGTGGCTTCATGAACAGAGTCCTCGCCCGATCAATGCTGAACCGCCAGCTGCAAGAAGGCCGGCGTCTGCGTGAGCGCCACGGCCAGCCCCACAATCTGTTTCTTGTCGGCCATGAAGCGATCGGCCAGGTTGGCGATCGTCGGCTCGTCCTCGGTCGTCTCGTAGCGGCCGAAGGCGAAGCGGAACATCTGGCGGACCGCGCACGCGGCCACGTCCCGGCTGCCCGCCAGCTTCTGCGCCAGCTCGACCGCGCCGTCGAAGGAGCCGTCGATGTCGGTCCCGGACAAGCTGCCGCTGGCGTCGATGTCCAGCGTCCCCTCCTTGTCGCGCCAGCGGCCGATGCCGTCATAGTGCTCGAAGGCGAGGCCGATCGGATCCATCACCTGGTGGCAGCTGGCGCAGGTGGGATCGGTGCGGTGCTGGGCATAGCGCTGTCGCGCCGTGGTGCCGGGCGTGATCACCGGCGCCACGATCTTGGCGTTGGCGGGCGGCGCCGGGATCGATTTGCAGAGCAGGCTCTCCCAGACGAACTTCCCGCGGTGAACGGGATCGGTGCCGTTGGCCTTGGCGAACGTCGCCAGCAGCGCCGGCTGCGTGAGAAGCCCGGCCCGTTGCTTGGGGTCGAGATCGAGCCGCGCCGGCATCCCCGCCGCGCCCGCCGGCGCCGCGACGCCGTAGATCTTTGCGATGTCCGCCGACGCGTACGTCACCGGCGCGTTCAGCAGCGACGTGAGATCGCCGGCGCCCCCGAACACCGTCGCCTTGACGAACGCCTCCGTCTCGGCGCGCATGGCCAGTCCCAGGTCCATCGTGAACTCCGGGTACAGCGTCATGTCCTTCTGGGCGCGATCGATGTTGTTCAGGTGGAACCACTCCGTGAAGAACTGCGCGGTGTGAGCCTGGGCCTGCTGCTGCGGCAGCGTGGTGGCGGCGCCCGCCGCCAGGATGCGCGAGACCTGGGCGGCGACCTGCGCGGGCGTGCGCAGCTCGTCGCGGGACGCCGCCGTGAACAGCTGGTCGTCGGGCATCGATCCCATCAGGAAATACGACAGCCGCGCGGCCATCTCCCACGACGTCAGCGCGACGGCGGTGCTGGCCGGCGACGCGGGCGCCACGCCGACCTCGACGCGATAGAGAAAGTTCGGCGACAGGAGCAGCGTCTGCAGCGCCATCTGCACGCCCGTCGGGACGTCGAACTGCGTGCGCCCAGCGTCGAGGACGCCCAGCACGCGATCGATCTCGGCGCTGGCCAGCGGGCGGCGCCAGGCCTTCTGACCAAAGTTGGTGACGAACGTGCGCAGGCACGTGTCCTGCGCGGCGGGATCGCAGCCCAGCAGCTTGGGCAAATTCTGGACTGCGGCGGCGGACAGGTTCTCGGCCGCTGTCAGATATTGCTGGGCCAGGTTGGTGCTGACGTTCTGGGTGTCGGCGTTGTTGGTGAACCCGTCGGAGATGACGTCGGGCTCGAAGGCGTCGGCGGGGTGCGTGGAGTCGCCGAGCAGCGCCGCGACGGTGGCGTTGAACTCCGAGCGCGTCAGCCGCCGGAGCGGCGCGCGACCGGGGACCATCATGCCGCCCGACGGCGCCCCCCCGATCCCCGCGCCCCCAGCGCCGCTGTTGCCACCGGAGCCAGGAGCCCCGGAACCAGGAAGCGAGCCGACCTGGCCGTTACAGCCGCCGGCGAAGACGAGGAACGCTCCGACGACCGAACAAATCAGACGGCTGGCGGGCGCGAGGCTCGGAGCGATTTGCATGTCCCTACTCCCGCGCCGATGCGGGCACCAGTAATGTTGCGCCAGTCGCGAAAAATGGCCCAGAGAAATCGTTGTTTCGCGCTCTGCTCCCGAAATTGTCTGGACCGGTCCGCCGCCCGATCCGCCGTCACGGAATCAGCGGCGTCACGCAGGAAGCGATGTCGAAGAGCATGAACTCGAGCACCTTCTCCTGCGGCGACAGATCGGTGGTAACGCAGCCGGTGGGGAACGGCATCGACGGTATGTCACTGTTCGCCCCGCCCGAGCTGACGTGCAGATCGCTGAGGACGACCCGGCCGCACTTGCCGCCGGGCACCGGCGTCGTCGCGCTGAGGTACTGCACCGACTGCGGATCGCGATCAGCCGCGTAGATCCAGCGCTGGGACGTGTTGCCCCCGGCGGCGGCGGCGAGGATGAGGGGGTTCGCGTCCTGCGCGATGCTGACGAACCCCGGCATCGGCGAGCCCATCACGGTGACCATCCACATCGCCATCGCCTGTCCGGTGGTGAAATTCTGGTCGATGGTGGCCAGGTACGGATTGGGCAACATCCCCCGGTGAAGGAACGTCGCGATGCTCTGAAAGTCGGGGGGACCGTTCTCGAACCAGTACGCGTGCCAGTGCGAGGCGAAGACGCGACCGCCCATGTTGGCGTAATCGTGCAACGCGGTCACGGCCTGCGCGCTCTTCACCGATTGCGGCATGTCACCGACGCCGGCGTACGATCCGTAGTTGCCCTCGCAGGAGTGCAAGAGGATGTCGTACTTCTTCAAGTTGTCGAAGCTGTCCCACCAGGGATTGACCGGCGTGAACGCGGCGCCCATGTTCATCGTCGGGGCGTACCCGGCCGTGCCGCCGCCGCCAGCGTAGAAGTTGATGCGACCGGTGCCGGCCTCGGGCGTGAACTCGCTGTCGTCGATGCCGACTTTTCGCAACAGGCACTCCATGGCATCGCGCTGCCCGGTGGTCAGCGCCATCTTGGGGATGTGCCCCTCCGCTTGCGAGCGCGGCAAGCGCAACATGTTGGCGTCGGTCAGCTCGGTATTCGTGCAGGCCTGGACGTGCGGGATCATGACCTGGCGGCGCCACTTGCCGACCTGGATCACCAGCGGCACGTTATCGCCCGCCGGCACGTCGCCGCCGATGGCGTTGCCCTTCGCGCCCAGCATGAACCGGCCGGCGGTGTCGGTCTTGGTGATGGTGACGGGCTCGCCGGACAGATTCGAGGTTCCGGTGAACCGATCGCAGGGATCGCAGCTGGGACCATCGACGAGCGGGTCGAGAGCCTTGTTGGGGACATAGACCGTGATGTTGTAGAGCGGGTTCTTACCGGCCGGGTCCTTGATCGTGCCGCTGACCGTGGTGCGCGCGCCCCCGGGGCAGGCCGGCACGGTGCACGCGCCCTTCGTGCAGGTCGACTCGCGACACACCAGGTTCTCGCAGGGCTCGGTCGGCTTCGGCACGCTGATGATGGTGCCGCCGGTGCCGGCCATGGTCATCGAACCACCGGGCCCGCCGTCGGTGCCCGTGCCGCCGCCAAGGCCGGTTCCGACCCCGGCGTCGCCCCTGATCCCCGCCGTGTTGCACCCCGCGGCGACGCCGCAGACGACTGCGAGCGATCCCGTAACGACAAAAGCAAGACGACGCATGGCGACCTCCAGAGAAGCAGGCAGGAGCTGGCGCGTTTCCCCCCCGGGACGCGGGGCCAGTTCGGATGATGCCACAATGTCGATTTTCATGGGAGTGGGAGGGCCAAATCTGGGCGTAGGTGCGGTATCCACCCGCAAATTGGTGCGAAAAAGACGGGGCGCACGCTGGTATAGGCGCTGATCGGCGCGCCGCGCCGGGTCCGTGTTTGCGCGCCGCGAGTGCCTATGTCGTCCGGGCGGCGGCATGATAACGTTGGCGGCCTTGCGAGCGACAGTGGGAAGGCGGCGCCAGGGGACCAACGGGTGACGTGACGGTGCGGCGTCTCTGGTTGCTGGTTCGGGTGGGGTTAGCCGGCCTGGCCTTCCTGAGTTTCTGGATCGGCGGATTGGGCCTGGTCCTGCTGGCCTTTCCCTGGGCGCGGTGGCGGCACCGGCGCGCCGGTCCGCTGGAGCGCGCCGCCGCCTGCCAGCGCTGGGTCCAGCGCGCGTTCCGGGCACTGCACGATTACATGCGCGCCTGCGGTCTTTTGCACTTTCAACCGCGCGCCGTCGACCCGCGCACGCCGGGACGCCGGTTCGTGCTGGTCGCCAATCACCCCACGCTGGTCGACGTGGTGGCGCTGTCGGCGGTGTACGGGCGGCTGACGTGCGCGGCCAAGGCGCCGCTGTTTCGCACGCCGGTGGTGGGCCAGATCCTGCGCGCCTGCGGCTATCTCGACGGCGGGGACGGCGACGCCTTCGCGGGGGCGGCCGTGGTCAGCCAGGCGCTGGATCGCCTGGCCGGCGAAATGCCGGTCCTGGTCTTCCCGGAAGGGACGCGCTCGCCGGTGGGCGGCCTGCACACGTTCAAGCGCGGCGCGTTCGAGATCGCGTGCCGCGCCGACGCGCCGGTGCTGCCGGTGCTGATTCGCTGCGAACCTTCTGCGCTGGGCAAAGGGCGGCCTTGGTATGATATTCCCTCCTCCACGGCGTACTTCACCGTCACGCCGCTAGCCGAAATGAACCCCCGCGATTTCGACCGTGACGCCTCCCGTATGACCGCGCAGTGCGAAGCTCTGTACCGCCGGCAGCTGGGGCTTTCCACGGGCGAAACGACTCCCGCGCCCGTCGCGCCGGCCCGGCCGGCGCGACAGAACGTTGCCACATGAGAGAGAGTGAATTGGAAGCCGAGCTGAAACGCCTCATCGTCGAGACGCTGATGCTGGAAGACGTCACGCCCGAGGCCATCGACAGCAATGCCCCCCTGTTCGTGGAAGGCCTGGGCTTGGACTCGATCGACGCGCTGGAGCTGGCCTTGGCCATCAGCCGCCGGTACGGCGTGCGCATCAAGGCCGACGACGAACGCAACCGGGAGGTCTTCCGCTCGGTGGCCAGCCTGGCCGCCTTCATCCAGAGCGAGACCACCCAGCGAGAGAAGACCGGATGACCCGCGACGAGATCCTGACCCGCGTGCGCGACATCCTGGCCGAGACGTTCGAGATTGATCGAGAGCGCATCAAGCCGGAGGCGACGCTGTTCTCCGACCTGGACCTCGACAGCATCGACGCCATCGATCTGGTGGTGAAGCTGCAAGACTGGACCGGGCGGCGCGTTCCCGAGGAGACGCTGCGCGCAGTGCGGACGGTCGACGACGTGGTGACGATGATCGAGGCGCACCTCCGGCAGGCGCCCGGAGAGCGCTGAAGGCGAGGCGGCGATGAGCGGCGGGCAGCCCTTCGTCCTGCCGGCGCGAGAGCCGTCGGCGCCGCTGGCCCTGGGCAAGGCGCCGCGCTCGTGGGGGACGCTGCTCGCCGACGCGGCGGCGCTGGCGCGGCGGCTGGACGGCGGCGGCGGCACGGGCGGCACGGGCCACGGCGCGCCGGCGCTGATGGTGGCGTCCACCGATCGCTATCATTTCGCGGTCGCGCTGCTGGCGGTGTGGCGCGCCGGGCGGGTGGCGGCGCTGCCGCCCAACGGGCGGGTCGAGACCATCGATGCGCTGTGCGCGGCGGAGGGGATTCCACTGGTGCTGCACGACGGGGGCGGCGCCGGCGGGCTGGACATTCGGCCGTTCCTGCTGGCCGGCGACGAGACGCCGGCCTCGGCGCCGCCGCTGCCCGCGCTGGCGGGCGATCGCGTGCTTCTGCGCGTCCACACCTCGGGCTCGACCGGCGCGCCGGTCGCATGTTCGAAGACAGCGGCGCAGATCCTGGGCGAGGCGCAGCTGCACGTCGACTTGCTGGGCCTTTCGCCCGGGACGCGCGTGCTGGCGACGGTGCCGCCTCATCACATCTATGGTCTGCTGTTCGGGGTGCTGGCCCCGCTGGTGGGCGGCGGGGCGTTCGTGCGCGAGACACCGCACCACGCGGAGGCCATCGCGGCGGCGGCGCGGGCGACCGGCGCCAGCGTGCTGGTCAGCGTGCCGGCCCACCTGCACGGGCTGGGCGCGCTGGCGGCGGGGGCGCTGCCGGGCCTTTCGCGCGTGATCTCGTCGGGGGCGCCGCTGCCGGCGGCGTCGGCGGCGGCGGTGGCGGCGCTGGCGGGGACGCCGGTGACGGAGATCCTCGGCTCGACGGAGACCGGTGGCCTGGCCTGGCGGCAGTCGCCGGCGGCGGACGCGGACGGCGACCTCTGGCGGCCGCTGCCGGGGGTTTCCATCGCCGCCGACGGCGAGGGGCTGATGCGCGTGCGCTCGCCCTTCGCCGAGGGTGGAGCTGAGGGCGGCGCGGCAGCCGCCGATCGGGTGCAGCTTTTCCCCGATGGGCGCTTTCGCCTGCTGGGGCGCGCCGACGCGGTGGTGAAGATCGCCGGGCAGCGCATCGCCATCACCGAGGTCGAGCGCCGCCTGCGCGAGGTGCCCGGCGTGCGCGACGCCGCGGTGATTGCCGTCGAGGTCGCGGGACCGCACCGCCACCAGCTGTGGGCGGCGGTGGCGGGCGACGGCCTGACGGTGGCGGCGCTGCGCGCGCAGCTGCTGCGCTGGCTGGATCCCATCGCGCTGCCGCGCCGGTTTCGCCTGCTGTCCGCGCTGCCGCGCGAGGCGAACGGCAAGCTGGCCCGCGCCCGCGTCGAGGCGCTGTTCGCGCGCGCGCCGGGCGACGCCGACGCCCTGATGGTGACGCGCACCATCGGCGCCGATGAGCCTGGCTTCGCCGGCCACTTCGACGGCTTTCCCATCCTGCCCGGCGTGGTGCAACTGTCCGATCTGGTGCTGCGGCCGCTGGGCGCGCGCTGGCCCGAGCTGCGCAGCCTGCGGCAGATCCTGCGGCTCAAATTTCGCCGCCCCATCCGGCCCGGCGAGGCCATCACCATCGATCTGCGGCGCGAGAGCGAACGGGTAACGTTCGAGATCCGGAGCGCGCGCGGCGCGATCAGCGGCGGGGTGCTGGTGTTCGCGACCCCGGCGCCCGCGTGATGCCGATGCCGACGTCAACGACGCTGGCCCCGGCCGCCTTTCGCCCCTGCGTCCTCATCCCGACGTACGACAACCCGCTGACGATCGCCGGCGTGGTGGCCGACGTCCGCCACCACCTGCCCGACGTGCTGATCGTCGACGACGGCAGCGGCGCCGCCGGGCGCGCCGCCGTCGACGCGCTGGCGGCGGCGGGCGCCGCGCGCGTCACCCGGCGTGCGCGCAACGGCGGCAAGGGCGC
>DATKEU010000562.1:0-23279 GCA_035544495.1 Polyangia bacterium
TCCCGATCGCGGCTGGCGTCCTGTACCCGTGGTTCGGTCTGTTGCTGAGCCCGGCGATCGCGGCGGCCGCCATGTCGCTGAGCTCGGTGTCCGTCATCGGCAACGCGCTTCGCCTGCGCCGCGCGCGGTTGTGAGGGCACAGCCCGAAGTGTGACTTGACGGGAATATGAACGTATAGGTATATACAGGCGCGTGGACTCTTCGTTCGCCACCATCGCCGAGCCGAATCGCCGGGCCATCCTCAGCCTGCTGGCCTCGTCGGAGCGATCGGTGGGAGAGATCGAGCAGAAGCTGCGGATGCCGCAGACGTCGGTGTCGAAGCATCTGCGCGTGCTGCGCGAGACCGGCTTCGTCGAATCGCGCGTGGAAGCCCAGCGGCGCGTCTATCGGATCCGGCCCGAGCCGTTCATGGAGGTCGACGCCTGGCTGGCGCCGTTCCGGCGCTTCTGGACGGCCCACGTCGACGCGCTGGAGCGGCACCTGGATCGGATGGCGCAGCCGCCAAAGAAAGGAAGGAACCGATGAGCAAACGCGCGAACTATGTGCCCGGCCCGGCCGCGGGCGCCGAGATCCGGAAGGACGGCGAGACGTGGACGCTGATTCTCGTCCGGCAACTTCGCCATCCGCCGGCGCTGGTCTGGCAGGCGCTGACCGATCCGGCGCACCTGGCGCAATGGGCGCCGTTCGACGCCGATCGCAACCTGGCCGTCGTGGGGCCGGTGAAGCTCTCGACGGTCGGCGCACCGACCCCGCAGGTCTCGGAGTCGAAGGTGAAGTGGGCCCAGGCGCCCCGGCTGCTGGAATATGGCTGGGGCGGCCACGATCTCCGGTGGGAGCTTGAACCGTCCAGCGACGGCACGCGGCTGACGCTGTGGCACAACATCGATCGCGGATTCATTTCGTGGGGCGCCGCCGGCTGGCACATCTGCTTCGACGTCCTCGAGCAGTTGCTAGCCGGTGAGCCGATCGGACGAATCGTTGGCGCTGACGCCGTGAAGTTCGGCGGCTGGCAGCGATTGAACGCCGAGTACGCCCAGCAATTCGGCCTCGAGAGTCCCAACTGGCCCCCCACTGATTCGAAGCGCTGACCCGCGGAAGGAGGACCCATGGAAACGACCCTGCAGAAGCCGGCCCTGATCACCGCCCCGACCAGCCCGAAAGGCAGAACGGTCGTGTACTGGATCGTGAACGCGCTCTTCTCCCTGCAGATGACCTTCACCGCCTATGCCGAGCTGCGCTTGCCGCAGGTCGCGCAGGCCTTCGAGCACCTCGGCTTTCCCGCCTATTTCCGCGTCGAGCTCTCGCTGGCCAAGCTCATCGGCGTGGCGCTGATCCTGGCGCCGGTGCCGGCGCGGCTCAAGGAATGGGCCTACGCCGGCTTCGCGATCGATCTCGCCTCGGCGCTGATCGCTCACCTTTCGGTGGGCGATGGGCCGCAGGCGTGGGGCTGGGCGGCGGCCACCGCGGTGCTCTGGGGGCTCTCGTACTTTTTCTGGCGGCGCCGACAGACCCGCTGACGGAGCAGCAGAACGCGCCTTCAGGGTCTGGGCGTGTCGTTCACCAAGCCGCCGACCAGGACGACGGGGTCGACCATCGCCATGCTGGACGACACCTGCGGCAACATGATCCAGCTGACGCAGCTCGAAGCCTGGGCCCGATAGCCGTTTGGCGCTCCGCGTGGACGGAGGCGCGGCGATCGATGATAGATTGGCGCCGATGGTCTCGCGGCTGTTCTTCCGGGCGGCTCTCTCGTTGACATTGCTCGTCGGATGTTCGTCGGGCGGCGGGGCAGCCGGCGGGGGCGGCCACACCGGCGGTGCTTCTGGCGCCTCCGGCGGCGGCAGCGGGGGCTCGTCCACTGGCGGCAGCGCGGGCAGCGGCACGGGCGGCGGCGGCGGCGCCTCCGGTCCGGCGGGCGCGGGCGCTGACGCCGGCGATGCCGGTATGGGCGCGCCGGGCAGCGACGCCGCGGCAGGCTCCCCGGGAGGCAACGAGGCCGGCACGGGTGATACGCCCGCCGCGCCGGGGGGATTCTCGCTGACCAGCAGCGTGCTGCCCCCCAACGGCGTGTACCCGCTCGACAACACGTGCGCGGGCGCCGATCTGTCGCCACCGCTCGCCTGGTCCGGCGCGCCCGCGGCGACGATGAGCTATGCCATCGCGCTGCGCGACAACAGCCACAACACCACCCGCTGGGTCATCTGGGACATTCCGCCGATCACGACGTCATTGCCGCCCGCGCTGGCGGATACGGCGGATCTGACCGTTCCTCCGGGCGCCAAGCAGGTCGACTGGCCCGAGAGAGGCAACGGGTATCGATACGCCGGGCCCTGTCCGGGTGGCGCCGTCCATATTTACGAGTTCACTCTTTACGCCCTCAACGTTTCGACTCTTCCGGGCGTCACGACCGCGTCCGACCGGGACGTGGTACGGACGGCGGTCATCGCGCACTCGATCGCCACGGCCACGCTGGCGGGGACGTCGGACGCCACCAAGAAGTGAGTGGCGAGCCGGGGGTCGGAACGCACGTCTCTCGTGGACCGCGGTGTGATCGTCAGATCTGCACGCCCAGCAGGAAGCCCGGATAGATGCGGACGGTGGTGGCGCCGCTGTGGATGACCTTCTGCGGGCCGCCCAGCGCGAGATCGAGATCCGTTCCGTCCGGGCCGACCACGACATTGCCCGATACACCCGCCAGCAGGGCGACGTGCGGGAGCAGGGCGATGCTGGCCTGTAACCGCAGCCCATTCAGCATCGGCGCCGTGCCGCTGACGGACCACGCCTCGTAGACGTTGGCGTTGTGAGCCTCGACCTCGATGTTCTGCAGCCGCCAGGCGCGTAACGGGAAGCGCCAGCCCACGCCCAGCTCGGTGCCCCAGCGACGGGTGCCGCGCGCGAACCGATTGGGACCCGCGCCCGCCAGCGCGTCGCCGGGCTGGTATGAAGCGCCGATGAGCGTATAGAGGTGCCGGCCGCCCAGCTTGACGGCCAGGTTGGTCAACATGACATCGCTGGCATACACGGCGACGTCGTGGATCCCGTTGCCAATCAGGTTGAGCAGAGCAAACGATTCGCCGTCGTCCTTGCGGGCGACGTTGATGACGCCGAATTGAAATCCGCTGGTCTGTCGCGCGACGTTGATGACGCCCAGACGAAAGCCGCCGCCGTCCTGGACGTAGTTGGCCACGCCGACCTGCGCGCCGCTCTGCTGGCCGGCCAGGTTCACGGGCCCCAGCTGCAGGCCGACGGTCTTCTCGGCGACGTTGAGCGCGCCGGCCAGCTGCACGCCTTGCACGTCGCGGGCGCCGTTGACGACCCCGGACACCTGCGCGCCGTGGAAGCTACCCTCCGCGACGGCCGCGCCCGACGCCAGCTGCAGCCCGCGCGTCTCGCCCCTGGCGATCGTTGCGCCGACCGCCAGCTGGACGCCGTGCAGCTCCTGGTCGGTCAGCGTATAGCCCAGCGACAGCTGCACGCCGCGGATCCGGGCCGCGCGATCGCCCACGAACCCGAACGACAGGCCGTTGACGTCGGTTCGTTCGTCGCCCGAACGCGGGATGATCCCCAGCTTGATGCTGGCGTGATCCTGCGCCACCGGCGGCGGGGCGGACGCCGTGACGGTCTCCGTCCCCGCCAGCTCCTTTGCCGGCGAGGAGGTGTCCACGCCGCCGCCCGGCCCGTCGCCGCGGGTCGTTGCCACCTCGGGTGGACGCCCGGGATAGAAGGCCAGGCGGGCCAGCGACGCCCGCTGCCCCGACGACAGCGTGGCCTGCGCTTCGAGGATGGTCCCGCCGGCGGCTTCCAGGGCGATGACGTACGTTCCCGCCTCGACGCCCAGCTCGACGGTGTTGCCGGCGGGCTTTCGCAGCTCTGCCACCAGCGCGCCGCCGCTCTCGCGAACGGTGATGCGGCCCGAGAGTTCCGGGGTCAGCACCAGGCTGGCCTGCGTGGCGCGCACGTCAGTGACGACCATGTCGCCGCTGCCGGTCAGATCGAATTCGTACGCCGCGTGCTGGGGGCCGCCCTGGGTCCGCTCGGTGCGGGCCAGCGTCTCTTGCGACGCGAACTGATACGCCTCCTGCAACGTCACGCGCCGATCCTGGTTCACGTCGGCGGCGCCGCGCAGCCCGGACACCAGATAATGCGTGAAGAAGGACGCGGCGATGCGATCGGATTCCTGCGCCACCTCGTTGGCGGCGCTGGACGTCAGGAAGGCGTGGCCCCGCATGTCGGCCGACGCGTCGACCAGGAACGGTGGCCGGCGCACGCCCCCCTTGCGCCGCGTGAACGCGCCAGAGGCGCACGAATCCAGGATGGCCACGCGCAGATCCGCCGGCAGCTGCTTGATGCGCCCGCGCAGCTCTTCGTAGCTGATGCGGTCGTTGCCCAGCAGCAGCCCTTCCTCGTCGGAGTGGCCCGAGTAATACACCAGCAACTCGGTTCGAACGCCGGGCGCGCGGCCGCCGCGCATCAGCGATTCGATCTGCGCAAACCCTTGCATCGTCGCCGCCCGGCCGGGGCTGGCGACGAACACCAGATCCGCGGGCGCCACGCCGCCCAGGCTCTCCAGCACCCGCGCCATCGAGCGCGCGTCGCTGGTCGCGTAACGCAGCCTGGTCCGCGAGGCGCCCCCGTCGTTGACGCCGATCAGCAGGGCGAAGCGGCGCAATCGAACGTCGCTGGCGATGGGGGGCGCTGGCGCTGCACGACCCAGCGGCGAAAGGCCCGCGGCCAGCACCAGCGTCAGAAGGGCGGACGTGATCGGCGCGCGGCTCATGGGGTCTCCTGGCGTGATTTGTTCAGGATCAGCGACTCTTGGTGGAATGAAGCGGAGAGCGGCAGGCTCTGCGCGCGCGCTGCCGCGGGCCGGGTGGCCAGCGTCCGCGCCGCTTCCAGCACCGGCGACAGCGGGAATGGCTGGTCGGAGGTGATCAAGAAGAAGCGTTCGAACCCGGGCGCGTCGTCCAGCTCGTACGAGGTGGGCAGGCGCACCTCGCCCTTGGCGCTCAGGGTCGCGGCGGCGTCGGTGTTCGCGCCGGGCCAGTGCTGCGTGACCTGCCCGGCGCCGTCGATCGACAGCAGCGCGCCGAAGCGCGCCCCGCCACCGGCGCGGTAAGCCAGCTGCACCAGATCCCCGCGCGTCGCCGCCGTGCCGTCCGCCAGCCGTTCGTCGCCCTGGCGGCCGTGACGGTAGACCTGCAGCGTGGTCGATCCCTTGATGCCGGTCTCCTCGAGCGTGGCGGAGGGTCCACCACGGGTGGCCGCCGTCGGATTCGGTTGAATCGGCCGCGCGAATACGATCGCCACCGCCGCGGCGCCCAGGACCAGCGGGGTGCCGAGCTGCCAACCCAACCGCCACCGGCCCGTGGCGCCGCGCGATGCCTGTTCGTTCGATCGCCGTTCCTGGGCCCGTTCGCGCACCGCCGCCGCCACGCGGGCGACCGGATGCGCTGCCAGCAGCTGGCGATTCGATTGCGCCAGCGCCGCGATCTCCGCCTCGGGCGAGCGTCCCTCGTCGAGCAAGCGCCTCCGCACCTCCGCGGCGGTCGCCGGATCCAGCTCGCCCAGGGCCAGGCGTTCGATCATCCAGTCGGGCGTCTTGCGTGTCTGCGTTGCCATGATCAGGCGACCTCCTCTGCTTCGTGCAGCTCTTGCAGGCGGCCGCGCATCCGTCGCAGACGCTTGCGCACGCCCGACGTGGAAAGCCCCGACTCGCGCGCCACCTCTTCCAGCGTCATGCCGTCGACCAGGTGCATGACGGCGATGGTGCGGCTGGACGCCGCCAGGGGATCGTCCGCCGCGAACAGCCTGGCCAGCAGGTTCTGCGCCACGGTTCGCGACTCGGTCGACCCGTGGCCGGCGCCGTCGTCGAGCGCGGCGATGCGTTGCAGGAGGTCGTCGTCGCGATCCTCCGGGTGGCGCCGATCCGTGCGCAGCCTGTTCAAGCAGACGTTGGTGGCGATGCGCATCAGCAGCGCCCCCATCGCCGTGTCGGCCAGCTGGTCGGCGTGGCGAAGCAGGGTGACGAAGACGTCCTGCATCGCGTCCTGCGCCTTGGCGTCGTGGCGCAAGAGCCTCCAGCACCGCCGCAAGACCATCGGTCCGTACCGCAGGTAAGCGCCTTCGATGTCCAGTGCCACGTCGTTCGTTCCTCCCTCATGTCAGGGAAACACCGCGGGACGCGACAACTGTCACCGCCTTTGGGGGCGGTCGGGAAGTTTTGTGGCCTGAGCCGCCGGCAGCGCCGAACCCTGCGCACGGGTGCGCGGCGGCGGGCGGGGCGTCAAATGGTGTTTCTGACGCGGATCAGCCGCCCACTTACCGTCGCTGGCGTCGCGATCGGCGAAGCAGCAGGAAGACGGCGAGCGTCGTGAGCGCCAGCGGAAGCTCGTGGCTGCCAGCGGGTGCGCCGTCGTTGGCCACGGCCAGCCGGCAGCCGCCGCCCGAATGCGCGCTCGGCGCCGCGGCGCCACCGGTGCCGGGCGCGCCGTTGCCGTTTCCGCCGGTGCCGGCTCCAGCGGCGCCGCCGCCTCCGCCGTTCTGGCCACCCGCGCCACCCGGTCCCGCGGCATCGCCCGGGCCTGGGCCACCCCCCGTTGCGCCGCCCAGGTCGGCGGGACCGCCGTCGGTCACGGCAGCGTCGGTGGCGCCTGCGTCGACGCTGATGTCCACCGGGCTGGTCGCGACCCCCGTCGCCCCCCAGAGGACCAGGAAGCCATCCGCGGATCTCTGGAACGTGACTCCCTTGAGGGTCTTCCCGGCCATCGGCGCCAGCTCGACGCCCGTGATGTGGTGGCCGCCGACCTCGGTCACCGTCGTGTTCAGGCTCCACTTGGAAAGGTTGGGAGCGAGATTGAAAATCACCGGATCGTTCGCGGGAATGGCGGCGGCGTAATCAGGCACTTTCACCATCTTCGTCTCCATGGTGTCGGTGTAGAGCAGATTCATGGTGACCGTCGTGCCGCCGTGGGAACCGTTGAAGAACAGGAAGAGCTTCGAATACGTCGCCTGCGGCACGGAGAACGAGACGTCGGTGGTGGGTTGCACCTGATAGGTCTGCGGCGACGTGGCGGGCGCGTCGTTCGAGAAGTTGAGGACCACCTCTGGATGCCGGTCGTTGGCGGCGAACCGCCCGTCATCGGGCAGCGCGTTCTCGACGGGAGCACCTTTCATCTTGGCAACCGCCGCCGTGACGAACGCGTTCTGAAGAGTCGCCAGACCGTCCGTGTGCAGATTCCACGGCACGATCATCCCGTTGGTCAGAGTCGTCACGCACCGCTTGTCGATCAATCCAGCGAGAGAGATTTGCACGACGGTATCGGCGCGGGATGTCTTGACCATGAGTGTGCAGGGCGCGGCGGCGAGGAACACGGAGATGATTCGAGCGATCCGGCTCATACGAGTGACCCCCTGTGACGGTTCGCGCCGCGCGCGCCGAACAACGGCCGGACAGCCGGCGTTGGCTTCAGCCGACGAGCACTGAACATCCGATGAGCGACGGATTATGACGACGATCGCGCGTGCGGGCAACCGGCGCCGGGAAGGGCGGCTCGCGCGCGATCTCATCGCGCGCCGCTTGACGTCATCCGGTTGCGAACGACCAGGTGAAACCGAGGCGCGCTTCGAAGGTGTCGCTGGCCGGACCCACGCTGTCCGTGGCGCGGGCCAGCCGCACGGCCGCGTCCAACGCCAGCGATTCGCGAATCGGCCAGATGGCGCCCGCCAGCGCCGAGAGCGTGCGCGTCCCGCCCCTGTCCCAGTCGATGAAGGCCTCGGCGACGGGTCGGACTGGCCAGGCGCCCGGGCCCTCCGCGATGAGTCCAGCAAACAGCTCGGCGGTGCGCCGCCGGCTGAGCGACGCGGCGCCGTTCGCGTGCAGCGTGGCGTTCGTCCAGCGCTGCGAGACGATCGTCGCCACCTCGCCGCCGACGGCGCGGTCGCCGCTCTCCGGCAGCAGCACCGTCCACTCGCTGGCCACGCTGACGCCGGGCATGCCTTGCAAGGAGCCGGTGCGCATCAGCCACTTGACGCTAAGCTGCGTATCCACCAGATGAATGCGCGACTGACCGGCCGGTGGATCGACGTCAATCGCGTTGCGTCCCGCGAGCACCAGCTCCAGGCGGCGGGCGAACCCCCAGTTCGCGACCAACGCCGGCGCGACGATCGCGCGCTCGGTGCCGGCGCGCAGATAGCCGGCGGGACCAATCTCGAGCTCGATCTCGTGCAGCGCCGCCACGTCGGCGTCCGTGCCGTCGAACGGGCGATAGGCCAGCGCCGGCCCGCACAAGAGAAGCAGCGACGCGACGGCGGCGACGCACGCGGCAGCGATCTTCATCCAGAGCGCAATTGAACACACATTCCCGATGGGAGGTCGACAATGAATGCAAGGCGCCTGCTCGTGTTGGCGGCACTCGCCGCCGGGGGAGACGCGATCGGCGCCGCGCCACCCGCCGGCGAGCTGGTGGCGCTTCCGGGCGGGGAAGCGGGCATCGGGTTCGATGATCTTCGCTATTCGGCGCGGCTGCACCGGGTTCTGGTTCCGGGCGGGGGCACCGGAAACCTGTATCTCGTCGACCCCGACACGCGCGCGGTGACGGTCATCGGCGGCTTCGGCGCCGTCGCACGCCGCGGAGGCGGCCACGAGGACGGTCCAACGTCCGTCGATGAAAGCGGCGGCCTGCTGTACGTGATCGATCGAACCAGGCACCTGCTGGACGTCGTCGATCCGGTGGCGAAGCGCATCGTCGCCTCGGCGCGGCTGGCCGCCGGGCCCGATTACGTCCGCGTCGTCGAATCACGGCGCGAGCTCTGGGTGACCGAGCCCGACGCCGACCAGATCGAAATCTTCGCGCTGGCGGCGACAGCGGGCGCGCCGCCGGTGCACGCCGCAGTCGTCTCCGTGCGCAACGGTCCTGAGTCGCTGGTCATCGACGAGGCGCGCGGTCGCGCGTACACGCACCGGTGGCAGGCGTCGACGGTGGCGATCGATCTCGCCAGCCGGAAGATCGTCGCCGAGTGGCAGAACGGCTGCGCCGCCGCGCGCGGGATCGCCCTGGACGGCGAACGCGGGTTCTTGTTCGCGGCGTGCGCGGATGGCACGACGACGGTGCTCGATGTCAAGGCGGGTGGCCGGCGCTTGTCGACGCTGGCGCACGGGTCCGGGGTCGACGTCATCGGGTACGCGGCGCAAACGCGCCACCTGGTGCTGGCCGGCACCCGCTGTCGCTGTCTGGTCACGCTGGCCGTCGGCGCCGACGGCGCGCTGTCATTCGTCTCCGAGCAACCGGCGACCAGGACCAGTCATTGCGCCGTCGCCGACGACCGGGGACACGCCTGGTGGTGCGATCAGGATCGGGGCGCCATCTGGCGCGCGGCCGAGGCGCCGGCAGTGCGCGGCTCCGAGGGGCACGCGCCGGCCGGGCCTCGGTTGAACGACGACGGTGCGAGACGAGAGCTGGCGGGTGGCAAAAGCGAGGTGACGGCGGCGCCGGTCAAGGAGACTCGTAGATCTCCATCTCGTTGATGGCCGTCCATCCGGCGTCATAGCCCGACGCTCCAGAGACGGTGATGCGCACGAAGCGGGTCTTTTGCGCCGCGAATGAAACGTTGATGGTGAGGCCACCGACGGTGTTGGTGCGCTTGTCGGACAGAGTGAAGTAAGTCATGCCGTCCAGCGAGCCTTCGAGCAGGAACTGGTAGGCCCGGGACATATACGGGTACAGCACGACCGTATCGACGTTGTGGGCTGTCTGGAGATCGACGGCGTTCCATTGCGGATACACGGCCTTTCCACCGACCCAGCGGGTCACTTGATCGCCGTCGCAGATCAGCTCTGGTTCGCGGCCGACGTGCTCGATCGACGAAGCGGTGGCGGTTTTCTTGAGCGCGATGTTGGTCCTCGACCCGCCGCCGGCGACCTCCGAGCTCACCGAACCGTCCGAGGTCGGCGTGCCTCCCGCGCCCGATGTGCCCCCGGCGCCGCCCATGGGCGGCGCGCCTCCGGTCGCGCCCGCGTCGGAGGAGTCGCCGGCGTCGGAGCCGGATCCCTGTGTCGGGCCGGCGCCGCCGGTGCCGCTGCTGCCGCCCGTGCCGCTGCTGCCGCCCGTGCTGCCGCCTGATCCGGTGGTGGATCCGCCTGGCCCGCCCGGGGATGCATCGTTCGCCGAGCACGCGGTGAACGTGATCAGGCCCAATGCGAGCAGAATGGCCGGCCCGCCCGCGCGGAATGACGTCGAAAGAAGCTCGTCGCCCATGGTCGGTCTCTCCGTTGCCGCCGTTGAAGGTTCGTGCAGCTTAACACCACGAGGCGCCGGCGATGCGCGATTGGTTCCAAGACGACGCTGGCCGCCAAAAATCGCTCGACGGTTCATTTGCTGGACGAGCGCGTCGCGGGGCGCTGGAACAACAGCCCGTAAACGACCAGCGTATCGCCGGTGTTCCATAACCAGGGCAGCGTCAGGCGGGGCGACTCGACCAAGCTGCTCAGCGACGAAGACTTCAGCCGCGCCAGAATCGCGGCCGGGTCCCAGTCGAGCTTGATCTCGCCCGCGCCGACCTGCTCCTCGACGAAGGCCTGAATCGCCTCGCCGTCGTCTTGGTCGAGCCCCAGCAGGCCCGGGGCCCTGCGCGATCCGAACAGGTCGAAGGCCATCACCCCGTGACCGCCGGGCCGAACGGTTGCCGCCAGGGTCGCCAGGTGGACGGCGGTGATCGCGTCGTGCAAGCGCTTCCAGTTGCTCGCCGACGTCACCCACGTGCGCCGATAGGGGATGGGCAATTGACTGAGCACGCAGGTCGACAGCACCACGTCGCTGCGGCACCCGATCTGATTCACGATCTTCTGAATCGCTTCCAGGGCGGCGCGCCCGAGCTCCCGATCATCTGGAAAGCGATCTCCCCATTCATCCAATCGATCGATGAAGCCCGACAAGTCGATGTTGGGATGAAGAGCGACGGCATCGCGTCTGGACGCGGGAAAGCTCTCGCGGCCGCGCTCGAGCGCTTCGGGATCGATGTCCACCAGATGGATCCCCGAAAACTCCGTCGCCAGCCGTTCCGTGTCGAGGTCGTTGCAATTTCCAGCGCCAAGGATGCAGATGTCTCGCCCTTGCCCGGCGCCGGCGGCCGCGAGCAAGGACATCAGTCGTTCGCGGTGCCCGGCGTACTGCCGCCAGTTTTGCTGGAAGTTCCGGTTCACGCCGACCTGATGACCCAGGGCCCGCGACGCGGACTCCAGCACGCGGCTGTGCGCGTCGGACTGATGCCGCTTCAGGCAAGCCGCCGAGCACGCCAGAACCGGCGTCTCGCCGCACAGGTCACAGACACGCCGCGGTGGTGACAGACAGCCGCAACTGGCGACCGTCACCCCGCTTGCGCTGTCCGCGCCCTGGATCACTTAAAACGGAGCGCCTTCTCCAACCTTGACGTAGGGAAGCACGGCGCCGCTGTAGAAACGAGGATCCTTCATGGTGGGGGCCATGGCGTTCAGCTCGCCGAAGCTGTCGAGAATCGACGCCAGCAGATCGTTGTTCGACCTGTCCGGATTGCCGATCGACTGCTGGTCCTGCAGCGCATTGTTCGTGAACGTATTGTTGAAACGCAGCGCCTTGCCCTGCTTGAAGTAGCCCCCGTTGCTGCCCGCGAGCACGATCGGAACGTTGGTGCTGACGTGAGCCTGTCCGTCGCTCATGCAGCTGGTGTACATGAGCAGAGAGTTGTCGAGCAGGGTGCCAGTGCCTCCCGAGTCCGGAATCGCGTTCATCTTGGTGATCATCGAGTTGACCTGGGACGCGTACCAGGTGTCGATCTTCAACAGCTGGGCGTCCTGAGCGTGAGAGAGCCCGTGGTGACCTCCCGTCACGCCCGGGATCCAGCTCATGACCTTGTCCCACTCGCTGTTGGCCCACTGGAAGGTGACGAGGTTGGTGAGCCCGCACGCCAGCGCGTGCACCATGATGTCGATCATCAGGCCGCCGACGGTGGTGAAGTTCTTCACGTCCTGGGCCCAGGCATGCGTCGCGACGGCGCTCATCGGATTCACACCAGCGGCGGCGGGCGCCGGCGGTAGGGTGCAGCCCACGTTGGTCTGAAAGACCGCCGTCAGTTGCTGCTCGATGGCTCGAATTCCCGCCTGATGCTGCTGAAGCAGCTGCCAATCAGCCTTGCTGAGCTTCGGCTGCAGGCGCGTGAAGTCACTCTGGACGGTGTCGAGAACACTGGAGTCCATGATTTGGCGGATGTTCGGTCCACTGGCGGCGCCTGTCGTCGCCACTCCGTTGAAGAGCTGATTGAAGATCGCGAAGGGATCCACGGCCGGCGGCAGCGGCATCTTGGGTCCCGAGTAGCTGAGCCGCTTGTCGACGTAGCGATCGGCCAGGTTCTCGTCGACGTTGACGCCCAGCTGGAGCGACGGGAACTTGAGCCCTTGGCCATAGGGCGTGGCCGCCAGGACCTGATCGAGCGAGATTCCGTTGGCCAGCCCGGCGTTCTCGTTGTTCTGAGTGCCGCCGATGAGCACCGTGCCGGTCAGGATGCAGCCCATCCCTTTTTGGTGGCCGCCGGGATGCTGTATCCCATCGACCGAGCTGACCGGCCCGAGGCCGTCGGCGACGCCCTGGAAATGCTTCCGCGCCGCGACGTACGAGATTCGGTCCAGGATGAGGAGCTTGCTCGCGTTGGGGACGAGCGGGTTGAGCGAGCAGGTCGGCGCCGACATCGCGGTGTTGGCGGGCCCCGTCGTGAGGTCGAGCTGACTGCCCGCGACCGGGATTCGCCAGTCCTGGTACCGCATGCCGTTGGGGGTATACACGGTGATGAAGCGCCTCTTGGGGAGGGCCGCCGCGTGTCCGAGCTTGGTCTCGTACAAGCTCTCCATCCCCACCAGGAGGGGAGCCGCCACGGCAGAGACACCGATATCGCGCAAAAAGCGCCTTCGAGTCACGAGCGGACTTCGCATCGTATTCCTCACTGTACGTTCAACCGGTAAAGGAAAACGTCAGCCTGCGTGAGTCCGAGGAGGACTTGCGTCAGGTTTTCCTGCGACTGTGAGAAAGCGCTTTGCAGCTTCGCGAGCGCCGCGGAATCCGCGCTGGCGGTGTCTCGCTTGGCTGCGTACTGGTAGAGCTCCTGGATGAGGCAATTGGAGATCTGCTCATCGTGGGCACCCAGGTTGCTGGCAAACTGAACCGCGCTCATCGTCGGCCCGTTCAGAGCCGCGTCGCTGGCGCCGACGACGACCAGATCGCTGGTCTTCACCGGCTGCTGGAAGTCGTCGATCGTGCGGTACTTGCCCGTCGTGTCGTAGTTCTCGAACAGGAACCCGACCGGATTGAGTCGAGCGTGGCACGGCATGCAGTACGTCGCGTGCGACTGATCCGGCATCATCGGGTAATAGACGCCGGCGGTCAGGCGCTCGAAGTCCTGCCGCAGACTCTCGCCGGCCATCGGCGGCGAGAACGTCGGGGCCCCGATGGGCGTCGTCGCCGGCGGGTCCGGGAAGGGCTGGCAGAACAGGCGCTCCCAGACGAATCGACCGCGCCGGATCGGGTGGCTCTGGGTCTCGATGCCATAGGTCGCCATGATCGCCGGGTGCGTCAGGATTCCCGTGCGCTGCATGGGATCCGCCGCCACTTTCTGCAGGGTGGGGCTGGTCGAGTTGACACCGAAGATGGGCGCCAAGGTCGCGTTGACGTACACCTCGTTGCTCGTCAACAGGCTCTTCAGTGCTCCCGTGGGAGCCCAGAGCGCATCGTCGACCTGCGCGTTGAATGAATCGGACATCGCTTGCACGACGTCGGGCGTGTACGCGTTCGCGAACGGCCCCGGCTTCGACGACGGCAGAGCCACCAGCGTCAACCACTGGTCGTAGAAGTTGCGAAGCCCAAGATGCGCCTTGGGATCGGCGAGCATCCGTGTCGCTTCGGCCTTGATCTGATCAACCGTCGACAGTTGGCCCATCTGCGCTTTGCCGATCGCGGTCGCGTCCGGCATTGAAGCCCAGAGCAAGTACGACAATCGATTGGCCATCGAGAAGTTGGTGACCGCGACTTTGCCGGGTCCCTTGGCCTGCTCCTCGAGCTCGAGGTGATAGAGGAAATAAGGCGATTGCAGGACCGCCTCGATGACCGCCTGAATTCCGAGAGTCGGGCTTCCGCCCGGCGCCGCCGAGATGGTGTCGTTGAGCTTCGTCAGCTCCATCGTGATGTCCGCCCAGGTGGCGGCGTCGAACGAGCGCCGATACGCCTTCTGAGTAAACGCGGGGATGAAGCAAGCGGCTCCCGCCGTGGCGGCACAGCCAAAGGACTGCATCAGCCCCGTCATGTTCATCACGGCCTGTGAGGCGACGTAAACCGCCGCGTCATGATAGGCGCGGCTGGCGGCGTCCTGGGCGACGCTGCCGACCATGAACCCGCCCGCCGGGGCATCGGGGTCCAGGGGCGGCACACTCGCCACCGGCGTACCCAAGAGGTCGTGAACCGTGTTGCCATATTCGGCGTTTGCCAGCCGCCAAGTCTGCTGACCGACCACGGGATCGCCAACCATGCCCCCGGGCGTTGGCATGCACGGGGTGGAAGACGGGCCAGCCCCGCAGGTGGGCATCGAGCTACTGCCGCCGCCGGCGCCGTTACCACCCGACGGATTGCTGGGCCCCACGGCACCACTGCAACCGAGCGATACTGACAGCAACACGACGGTCCAGATTGAACGCGTAATCATTTCACACTCCCGTTGGACCGGTCCCACAAGAGGCGTTACAACGAGGGTGAGAGTAGCACACCGCGTGTGGCAGACCTTCGAAAATATTCGGTTTGTTGAGGGAGCGCTTCGTTGACGCGGAAAGAAAGGCACAGTTGTCCAACCAATAACGACGGGCACTGGTCAACCAAACCGCAAGAAGATCAATCGACTGGCTCGATTGGGTCAGCCTTCCGCGCCGTCCAAGTTATGATGCCGGCCGTGCGTCATTCTCGCTCCGTCGCGGGCAGCGCTCCCTGCGGCGTTGCAGCTCTGCTGGTGGCCGGTTATGCGATTGTCACTTCCGCGGCCTGCTCCTCGGGCGGCCAGGCGGCCACGAACGCCAATCCGTGCGGCAATGGCACGCTGGACGGGACCGAGACTGACGTCGATTGCGGCGGCGCCTGCGGCGCGTGTACCACCGGCCGGGCGTGCATTCGCGATCAAGACTGCGCCAGCGGTCTCTGCGCTGGTGATAGGCGCTGCGGCGACACAACGGACCGTGGTTTTCCCAGTGCCGCCAGCGCGCAGATGTACACCATCGCCAGCGGCCTCGTCCCTTTGCCGCCGACCATGGGCGCGACCGGGTTCGCCATCACCGCCACTGCGGGTGGTGGCTATCGCGTGATCTGGTCGGCGCCGGCCGCGGCCGCCATCAAGGAGTTCTCCGGCACCATCTGGACGGCGCAGACGTTCGATTCGTTCGCGACCGGCTGTTCGGGCGACTGCATGGTTCAACCGGGACAGGTGATCGGTCAACCGATGGCCACCGCAGGCGGGATGCGGATCGATTTTCACGGCCCGGCCGTCACCACGCACCCCGGCTTCGAATTCTCCGCCACCGCCCAGCCCGTCTTCTGGCAGTTGATGGGCGACGGACACCCGCGCCCGGACCTGGTGTTCTTCAGCGCCGGCGGCGCGGCGGCGAGCCCAACGACAGATCCCTTCGCGCTGACGCAACCCTAGGTCGATTGACCGCGCGTCAGTTGGGTTGCTGCAGGTACAGGAAGACGCCGTGCTTGCAGCCGACGGCGATATCCATCAGGCCATCCTCGTTGAAGTCGGTGGCCGATAGACCGCCCTTGCCCAGGCCCTCCTGCATGTCGACCAGGTGGGGCTCCCACGTCACGTTGCGCATCTCGTCCCGGACCAGCTTGAAGACGTAGAAGACGGCGGGGTCCTGCGCGCCCGGATCGTAGGGGTGCGCGTACCAGCTCTTGCCGGTGATGATGTCCTGCAGTCCATCGCCGTCCACGTCGATCAGCAACAGGTCGTGCGGCTGCGAGAAAGACGGAATGCCGCCGGCGTTCATCGCGCCCGGGCCACCGACGATATCGTGCTTGGTGAAGGTGCCGTTGTTCTGCTCGAACCAGGCCACGCCGTAACCGTGCGAGGCCAGCGACGCGACCACGTCGGCCTGGCCGTCGCCGTTGACGTCATAGGCGAACATCTGGCTGCCGTCGCCGAATCCGTACGCGTGATGGGTCCACGGTCCGGACGTCGGGCCAGCGGCAGGCGGCGACCACCAGCCTTCATGGTCGATGTAGTCCATCTTGCCGTCGATCTTCCCGGCGCCGATGCCGTGCACCCACAGACCTCCAGCCCCGCCTCCGACGGTGTGCCAGGTCCAGGGCGATTTCGCTCCCGGATCGAACCAGCCGAAGCTTCCGTTGGCGACGCCCACCAGGCCGGGCACGCCCATGCCGGCCATGTCGGCGAACGCGACCTGCTCCCAGGACAGCGTGCCGATGAGGCCCTTGGTCCACTTGGCGTCGGTCCCGACGGTGGGCGTGCCGGGGTTCTTGAACCAGTAGCTGGGATTCCCCGGCCGGCTGACACGGATGGCGTCGATCCATCCGTCGCCGTCGACGTCGTACGAGAAGTTCGCCCAGTCGCCTTTTGACGTGCACGTGTAGCAGTTGCATGCGTTCGGGGTGGCGGGCGTGCAGTCGGGCGTGTCCAGCTGGTGATACGTGTCGAACGTCGGGCCTTCCCACCAGTACGGTCCGGACAGCACGTCGACGTGGCCGTCCTTGTTGTAATCCCCGAACGTGCTGGCCTCGGCCAGGTTCAGATGGTTCAAATCCTTGCGCGTGAATTTCAAGCTGCCGCGCTTTCCGGCGGGCGGAGTCGTCACCACGCCGCCGGGGCCATCCGAGCCGCCGCCGTCGGGAGCCGGCGGGAGGACCGTCCCGCCATCACTGCCGCCCGTCGACGCGACGGGGCTGGCGCCACCGGTCGCGCCGCCGGAAGTGGGCGCGCCGCCCGTCCCCGATGCGCCACCCGTCGCGCTCGCACCGGGCATTTCATTCGAGCCCGAACCGCAGCTCACAGCCCCGCAGAGCACGAAACCCGAGAGCATGACCACTGACGCGTAACGAGTCATGACCTTTGCCTTCCAGCCAAGGAGCGTGCACTGCCATGCACCGAAGCCCCCCAGCGTTAAGTCGACCCAGCTCCTACCAGTTAGCGCCAACCAGCGAATTAGTCCACCATTTTTCGACCAAACGGGGCACGCCGACGCGCGCAATTGCCGGAAATCACAAGGCACATGCGCTGAGGAGCAACAAACCGCCGCTTCGGTCGCGTTGTTCGCTTCGGACGGGCGCTCGAGATCTCTGAATGGGACGATAGTCTGACGCGTCGCCGGCTCATGCAACCCTTGCTTGAATCTGCCTACTCTCTCTTTCGCAGGTTCGACAAAGTCCCGAGGACAGTTCCGTCCTTGTCGTGAACCTCCGTCGGACCCCAGCCGAGGCCCAGCAGCGGCGCGCGCAACACGGAGAGATCGCCGACCACGACGGCTGTCATCGTGCTGGGATCCGGGACGCGCGCCTTGACGGCGGCCGGGGTGATCGCGTCCAGGCGGGCATGGAGCGTCGCCTGGTGGTCAGGCGGCAAGTCGTGCGCGGCCGATTCGGCGTAGGAATCCGCCAGGCCCGGCGATGTCTCCAGCGCGCGCGGTTGTGCCGACGCCAGGCCATCCTTGACTTCGGCTAGCTCGCCGGTCGTCGGTCCGTGGTCGCGCAGATCGCGGACCCGCGCCTCCAGCGCGGAGAGCAGAGGCGCCGCTTGATCTGGGGTGACGCTGGCTTGCCACCAGGAAATGCCGCCGCCGCGATCGATGTTTTGATAGGTCTCGCCGGGCGCGTTGTTTCCCGCGGCGCGGACCTTCGCTGCCGTCGGGGTCGAGGAGCGCCCGCGGATGAGCTCGTGGGCGACGAAGTCGGCGAGGTGCTGGGGCGACTGGACGGGCGCGATGGTCGAGCCGTAAAGAACCAGAGCCTGCGCGCTGCGCGGCCGGTCGATGACAATCAGCCGCGCATTGCCGGGTGACGGCGGCTGCGGGGCGGCGGGCGCCGCCGCCGCGGGATCGCGCGTCCAGCCACCGAACAGCGATTGCACCCGCGCGCCGAGCGCCTTCGTCTCGAACGGACCGACGACGATCAGGGTCGCCGCGGCGGGATCCATCGACTCTCGCCAGGCGCGGACGACGTCGCTGCGCTGGATCGCTCCTGTGGCCGCGATGTCGCGGGTGGTGGGGGCGTAAGGATGGCCGCGACCGAAGAGGGCCCCGAAGAGGTTCCTTCGCGCCACGGACATCATCTCTTCGGGGTCGCGCGCCGCCAAGGCGAGATATCGGGTCCGCAAAAGTTCGATGCGCCCGACCGGGAACGCCGGCCGGAGGGCGATGTCAGCCATCGTGCCCAGCGCCTGATCGAAGGACTCGCGGCTCGCCTTCACCGACAGGCGAAGGCTGGCGTCGTCGTGGCTGGCGGTGAGCGAGATGAAACCCTCGTTCATCTGAGCGGATATCTCCTCCTCATTGCGCGCGTCGGTGCCGCTCTTCATGGACGCGGCCATGAACCGGAAGACATTTGCTGGTTCACGCGGAAACGTCGCGGCGCCGCCCCGGACGACCAAGGTCGCGGCAAACCCGCGCGCCGTCGGCCGTTCGATCGCCCACAGGCGCATTCCGTTGGACAAGACGGAGGTTCCCGGCACGGGAACGACGAACGGGTCATGTGGCTCTGGCTCGGGGGGCTGGGCGCGGAACGCGTCGCTTCCGGTCGTGCTGGCGGGGTTGGCCGCCGCCGCCGCCGTGGTGGGCCGGCCGGTGGTGCCGCACGACGCGAGGGCACAGGCGCCTGCGACGGCGGTCGCGATCGCTTCGAGCCGCATCAGCGCTCACCCGTTGAAGACCGCAGTTCGCCGGCGATCGGCGCACCCGCCGACGGCATCACCTCGACCACGACCCGGCGGCCGAGCGGCAGCTCCCTCGCCACCACCGCCGTCAGCTTGGCGGGATCGATTCGCGCGTAGCGATTCAGCCACCAGTCGACGCACGGCTGCGTCCGGCCCTCCTCCTCTTCGCAGTTGGCGAAGAGATCGGCGCGCCTGATGCTTTGCTCGAGTCCAAAGACCCGATCGATCAGATACCCGACGATCGCGGCGCGCTGTTGCGAGCCGGAGGGTGCTTTCGCACGCAGCCCAGACAGCACCTGATCGATGGCTTGCACCAGCTCGCCTGGCGTGTGGCCCGCGCTGGCGCTGGCGCCGATGACGAATCGCGAGCCGAGATCATGAGATATTTGGGTGGCCCAGACGCGCGAGGCGATCTTCAGATCGTCCACCAGTCTCCAGGTGAGGAAGCTGACCCGTTCGCTGCTCAGCAATTGGGCGACGATGTCCAGCTCGGCATCGCCCGGATCGCGCCAGGAGGGCGTCGACCAGAGGATCACCGCCGACGGCATCTCGACCTTGGCGGCGACGTGCAGGCGCGTTTCGCCGACGAGGATCGGCCGGTCGCCCCGCGCGCCGCTCGGCGATCCGCCGGGGCGGCAGTGAGTCGAAGTATCTCTCGATCAGCGCGCGCGCCCTCTGCGGATCAAAGTCGCCGGTGACGACGAGGGTGGCGTCGTTCGGGGCGAAGTGCGTCTCGACGAAGGCACGCACCTCGCGCGCGGTCAGCCCGGCGAGGGAGGTGTCGGTCGGCCATCCCGTCGCGCGATAGGGGTGCGAGGCCGGGTAAATCGCCTCCATCGCGAGCTGGGTCACGCGTCCAGCGGGGACGTTGTCGACAGACTGCAGGCGAGCGGTCCGCAGGACTGCGGCCTCTTGCTCGATTTCGCGATCGTCCATGCCACCGGCGAGAAAGCCCATCTGGTCGCTCCACAACCACAGCGGCAGGGCGATCCGCTCCGCCGGCAGAGAGACCGAGAACTTGGTACGGTCCGCCTCCGCGGCGTGGGATTCGGAGCCACCCGCTTCGATGATCAAGCGAGCGTACTGCCACTCGCCGACGTGCTCCGTTCGCCGGAGCATCAGGCGCTGCACCAGGCTGACCAGGCCGGGGCGCGCCTCCGGATCGTCGCGCGTTCCCGCCCGGTAGCGCATCTGCATGCCCACCACCGACGAACGGGCGTCGGGCGACAGCACGACCCCGAGGCCGTTGGACAGCGAGAAGCGTCTGACCTGACCGTCGCGAGGCGAATCATCGCCGTGGACGGCCGGTGCGGCGGTGGTGGCCAGCGCCAGGGCCAGCGCGGCCGGTGCAATCGCGCGCGCGGTCATCGTCCCTGCCCGAGCACGATCAGCGGCGCCGAGGTCGATACGCCATCGGCACCGCGCGCGATCACGTGTATCTGGTTCCGTCCCCGGCTGACCGGTACATCGGCGCCGATCGAGGCGCGCGGCTGGCTGCCCGCCAGCGCCTTGTAGAAGACCTTCTGCATCGGGCGTTGCGGAAGGGGGCCCTCGACGAAGATATAGGCGTCGGTCAGGCCCCCGTCGCTGGCCATCTGGGCGGACACGCGAACCGTGGAGCCACTGACGACCAGCGGCGCCGTCGCCGTGACGCTGGGTGGTGAGACGTGCCCGGCGACGGCGCCACCGCCGGCCGGCACCACCAGGCGATGGGTGGAGGCGTTCGCGGCGCCGGCGCCGACGGCGAGGTCGAATCGGTAAGGTTGGTCGCCGTTCTGGGTCGTGGTGGTCCGGTAGACGAATACGCACGTCATGCGCTCGCCCGGTTTGAGGTCCGCGGTCCGGAAATAGCCGGCGTCGATGACGACGCCTTGTTGCCCGGGCGCGCGCCGCAGGGTCGCGATCACGTCGCGGGCCGCGACGGGGCCGAGGTTGCGAATCTCGGCCTTGATGCGCCGGGTTTGCGAGCCGGTCGCTTCGCCGGCGCCGGCTGTCGCCGCGGGCGCTTCTTCGTCGGCGGTATCGTAGTCCAGGCTGAAGACGGGCCTACCCGGCGCGTTGACGGTCACCAGCAACGGCTCCTGGTCGACCCGCACCGGCTCGTCGGCGGCCAGACGGGCCGTCACCTCGTCGGTCAGCGACGGCGTGGTGGCGGGAATCTTGATCTCCACCTCTCCCGATCTCGTCTGGCCGGCCGCGACGGTGCCGAGCGCGATCTCCTTGCCGTTCAAGAACGGATTGGCCGCAATCAGGATCGTCCTCAGACGATGGATCGCTTGCGCGCCGGTGTTGGTGGCGCGCGCGCGAATGACGACGCTACCTCCCGGCACGACCGCCGCTTCGGGGCTCACGGCCAGCTTGAGTTCAATGCTGCTCTCGCCGCCGGCGCGACTGCCGGCGCTCCAGTCGATCCCATTCGCGGACAATGCGCTCGTCAGGCGTCGCTCCTCGCCGGCGCGCGTGTCGTCGATCAGCGACCGTGCCTGGGCCAGCATCTGCCGCCTGTCGTTCGAGGTGCTCCGGGTCAGGATGTCGACCGCCAGGTCGCGCGCAAGGTCGCGACCATCGGCGTCGGCGTATTCCTCGCCGTCGGCGAAGCGCACGGGCGAATCGTCTTCGTCATCGTCTCGGGCGGCGTCTGGGCTGTTGCTCGCGTGCCTGGGCACGGACGGCAGCGAGGCGAATGGCGGCTGGTCGGCGGGCGCGCCTTGCGCATCCAGCGCCCAGACATAGTCGGATTCCTTTCGGCGAAACGTGCTGTCCAATCGAAACACGAATCGCCCGTTTCGCTTTTCGGCCTGTTGCGTGGAAATCTCGACGTCCGGGGTCAGTCCGGCGCCCTGAACCGAGATCCCCGTCGGCGAGACCCACTGCGCGGTCGTGAGCTTCAGCCCCAGCTTGTCGCCGCCGCCGAGCGGAGAGGGAATGTCGAACAGCACCTGGAGCGAACCCGAGCCGTAGGTTCGCTCGCCGATGATCACCGCCCGATCCAGGTGCTTGAGGGCGGCCGCCACGATCTCTGCCCCCGCGGCCGTCTGGCGATCGACCAGAACCGCCAGGGGCACCGTCGGCTCGTTGCCGTCGTCGCCCGCCCGATCATCCTTCAGCGTTCGGGTTCGCGCTGTCATGCGCACGATGGTTCCGGTCTTGAGGAACAGGTCCGCGACTCGACCCGCCTGTTCATAGAGCCCCCCCTGGTTGCCGCGCAGGTCCAGAATGATGCCGGCGACGTTCTCCTTGGCTATCGCGGCCAGCGTCTCGCTCGTCTCTCGCGCGGCGGAGGAGGTGAAATGTGCCAGCCGAAAATAACCGATCACCTTCCCGGGCTGGCTGCCCGCCCCGGCGGACGTGAGGAGGCGGTGGGCGACCGGCACCGCCGCGGCGTGGACCTGCGCGCGGATGGCGGTGATCTTGCGCGTTCCCTGGACGCCGTCTCGTTCGATCGTCAGCTCGACGGTGGTGCCGACGTTGCCCTGCAGGTGATCGACGACGTCGTCCAGGTTCATGTTGGCGGTGGCCAGGTCGCCGATGCGCAACAGTCGATCTTTGACTCGGACGCCAGCGCGCGCCGCGGGGCCGTCCACCGGCGCGCTGGTGACGACGATGCGATCCTCGCGGTCGCGGCCGACGCTGACGTTCAGGGCGCCGGGCCAGCCGCCGGAGCCGAACATTCCTTTGTAGGTGCCGGCGTCCAGCAGCATCGAGCGCGGATCGAGCGTCTGCAGCATCCCGTTCGTCGCTCCGAGCTCGATCGCCAGCAGGCGGGGGCCTTCATCGCCGGGTGGTACTGGCGGCAAGTTGTCCTGCAAAAAGGCGGCGACCTTGGACACCGCCGAGCGCAGATGCCAGGGGGCGTTCATCTCCTTGACGGAGACCGATCGGGTTCGATCCCCGACCCGCACGGTGATCCACGGCTCTCTGGGATCGTACCAGTGTTCGACCATCATCTCGGGCGTCAGCGCCTGCATGCGCTCGACGGCGCCCAGGAACGCCGGCAGCGCGGTGAACCGGCTCGGCTCGACGTAGTTCTGACTCGTGAAGAACAGCGCCTTGGAGAAGACCGGAAGCGTCCCCAGGTCGTAAGCGCCGGGGCGCAGTGGCGCGCGCGGGCTCTCGCGCTCGCGGTCGGCGCCGCTGGGCGCCGACCGGGCGGGCGTCGTGTCCGTGGTCGCGGCCGTTGCCTGCGTTTCAGGGCCGGGTGGTCGCGGACCGCAGGCGGCCGTCGCCAGCGCGGCGATGATCCCCTGAAGCGTCAAACGACGGCGCAAGCGATGAAGACGAAGCGGCGTGGGTTTCAAGCGAGGCTCTCCGTTTTCAGTTCAATCCTGGCCACGATCGAA
>DATKEU010000563.1:0-2951 GCA_035544495.1 Polyangia bacterium
AAGCCAATGTGCCGTTCTTCACGATTTCAGGATCCGACTTTGTCGAGATGTTCGTCGGCGTCGGCGCTTCGCGCGTGCGCGACATGTTCGAGCAGGCCAAGAAGAATGCGCCCTGCATCATCTTCATCGACGAAATCGACGCGGTCGGCCGCCATCGCGGCGCGGGCTTGGGCGGCGGCAATGACGAGCGCGAACAGACGCTCAACCAGTTGCTGGTCGAGATGGACGGCTTTGAAGCCAATGAGGGCGTGATCCTGATCGCGGCGACGAACCGCCCCGACGTGCTGGATCCGGCGCTGTTGCGCCCCGGCCGTTTCGACCGGCGCATCGTGGTGCCGCGTCCCGACGTCAAGGGACGCAACGGCATCCTCAAGGTGCACACCAAGAAGACGCCGCTCAGCGGCGGTGTCGATCTGGACATCATCGCGCGCGGCACGCCCGGCTTCTCGGGCGCGGATCTCGAGAACCTGGTGAACGAAGCGGCGCTGCTGGCGGCGCGGGCCGACAAGGACCGCCTCGACATGCACGACTTCGAGATGGCCAAGGACAAGGTCCTGATGGGGCCCGAGCGCCGCTCGATGATCATCAGCGAGAACGACAAGCGCGTCACCGCCTATCACGAGGCGGGGCACGCCCTGGTCGGCAAGATGATGAAGGGCTCGGATCCCGTTCACAAGGTGACCATCATCCCGCGCGGTCGCGCGCTGGGCCTGACGCAGCAGTTGCCGGCGGAGGACCGCCTGAACCTGTCGCTGGCGGGCGCGAACGATCAGATCGCCGTGGCGATGGGCGGCCGTGTGGCCGAGGAGCTGATCTTCAACCAGCTGACCACCGGCGCGTCGAACGACATCCAGGTGGCGACCGACCTGGCCCGCAAGATGGTCTGCGACTGGGGCATGTCGGACAAGCTGGGGCCGCTGCACTTCGGCAAGCGCGAGGGCGAGGTCTTCCTGGGCCGCGACTTCGGCGACGGCGGCAAGGACTACAGCGAGCAGACCGCCATCGAGATCGACGCCGAGGTGCGCCGGATCGTCACGCAGAACTACGAGCGGGCGCGCAATGTCGTCGTTGGCAACATGGACAAGCTGAAGGCGCTGGCCGAGGCTCTGCTAGAGTTCGAGACCGTCGATGGCGCCGAGATCGACACCATCTTCGCCGGTCGCCCGCTGGACCGGAAGCCGCCCGTCCCCTTCGCCAGCCGCACGGCGGACAAGGCCAAGGCGGCGTCGTCGCCGCGGCCGAGTATCTTCGCGCCGCCACGCCCGCTGCCCGATCCCGAGAAAGCCTAGCCGCACGCGCTCTGGCTCGGATCGAAGGCGGGCCTTGCCCGCCGGGGGCGGCGAAGCGCGCGTCAGAAGCTCGGCGTCGCCAGGCCGTCCTCGTCGGGGCTGACGCGGGTCCGGCGCGCGGCTCGACGGGGAGGGGCGGTGGTTTTCCGCGTGGCTGCGAGCTTGGCTTCCTCGCGAATCGCAGCGGTCGTCGGCGCGGGGGCGATCTCTTTTTCCAGGGCGGCGTGCAGCGTGTGGTCGCTGTTGTGCTCGACGCTCAGCGACTGGTCCTTGTAACCGGTCAGCTTGAAGACGTAGGCGCTGCGGTCGGGCGACTTGGGGAGCTTCTCCTGGACGGGAACGGGGCCCAGGTCGGCGTCGTCGCTGGCGCGGAAGACGTGCACCCCGGCTGGTGACGCCTCCATGCGAATGGTGACCGTGGCCGGCGCCGGAGGCGGGGTTGGCGCCGGCGGCGTCGTCGGGGCTGGGTTGGCCGCCACCGGCGCGGGGGCTGGCGCTGCTGGTTCCGGGGAGGGCTTGCGCAGGAAGACCACGGCCAGCACGCCGGCGGCCACCAGCGCCAAGGCGCCGACGGCGACGCCAGAGCGCCGCTTCGGCACCGCGAGATCGTCCTCGATCTCCGACGACGCCGCCGACAGCGTCGTCGACTGCTGCACCGGCGGCCTGGGCGTGGTGCCCGTCGGCCTGGTGACCGCCGTGCGCATGATGGTGGGGACCTTGACGCCGCTGGCGCCGTTGACCAGCGCCACCCGGAACGCTTCCATCGTCGGGTATCGCTGCTCCAGCTCCTTCGCCAGCGCTTTCATGACCACGGCGGCCATGACCGGCGGCGTCTCGGGCGCGACGTCGAGCAACGGCGGCGGGGGCTCGAGCATGTGCTTCGCGAAGAGCTCGCCCACGCCTTCGGCGTTGAACGGCGGCCGGCCGGCGAGCATCTCGTAGATCATCACGCCGAGCGAGTAGATATCGGTGCGGTGATCCAGCGTGCCGCTGCCCCGGCACTGCTCGGGCGACATGTAAAGCGGCGTTCCCATCAGCGATCCCGTGCGCGTCTTGACCGACTGGCCGCCGCTCTCCGCGGCACCCAGAATCTTCGCCACGCCAAAGTCGAGCAGCTTGACCACCAGCGTGCCGTCCTCCTCCGCGGAGACATGCACGTTGTGCGGCTTGAGATCGCGGTGGACGACCCCCTTGGCGTGCGCCGCCGAGAGCGCGCGGCAGATCTGATTGGCGATGTCGGCCACCTCCATCGGCGCCATGGGACCGCGGGCGATCCGATCGTTCAGCGATTCGCCCGACAGGTACTCCATGATGAAGTACGGCTGTCCCTCGGGCGTCTGGCCGAAATCCAGGATCTCGACGATGTTCTGGTGGCCGATGGTGTGGATGGCGCGCGCTTCGTTGAAGAACCGCGCGACGATCTCGGGGTCGCGCGCCAGCGAGATGTGCAGGACCTTGATGGCGACCTTGCGTCCGATCACCGGGTGCTCGGCGAGATAGACGGCGCCCATTCCGCCCTCGCCGAGAAGCTTGATGACCTTGTAATTACCGATCGTCTGATTGAGCAGGGTTATCAAAGTGACCGTTCACCTCCCGGAAGGAGGTTCTCTAGAAGTCGAACTCCGCCATCACACCTCCGGCGGACGCGCTGGCCGTGGGAAA
>DATKEU010000564.1:0-2022 GCA_035544495.1 Polyangia bacterium
TCAGGCCCGCCAACCCCAGGCCCAGCGCAACCTGCAAAGCGGTTTCTTCATCGTCGCTGAGCCGCTGCGCGATCTGGCCGTTTTCGCCCCGCAACGGGCGCCGCATGCGGTTGAGGCTATGGGTCAGCGTGGCGAAGTGGCTCTCGAACTCCGGGCGCGCCTTGGGATCGCTCGCCACCTCGGCGGGCCCCAGCTGGCCCGCCAGCGCGTCCACCTGCTGCTTGAGGGCCAGCAGCTGGTTGCGCTTGGCCTCGAAGTCCGGCCGCCGAAACGACGACGGTTCCTTTTCCAGGTAGCGATCGATGGCCGCCACCGCGTCGTCCAGGTGCTTCCGCGCCATGCGAAACGCCAGCGCCAGGTTGGGATCGACGCGCAGGTTGCGGCCCAACGACGACGCAAAATCGTTGAGCGATTTCCAAGCGGCATCCACCGATCCCTGAAGATCCAGGTAAGCCTCATTGGCCACCACGCCTTGGCGGGCGCGATGGATGGTGATCACGGTGAAGGTCGCGTTCGCCCCGAAGGCCAGCAGCAGCACCCCGAAGGCGAGCAGCACCTTGCCCGAGACGCTGAGCCGCATGACGCCATCAACGCTAACACGGGGAAAGCCGCCGCGCGCGCGGCCCGCCCCGGCGCCGGCTACCGCCCGCCGGTCGATGCCCTCGAACCCCGACAACCACCGCCGCGTCAGCGAAGGCGCGCACCACGGGATGGGGGATCCGACGATCGCGTGGTGCGCAGACGGCTTCGCCGTCCGGGCTCTCCATCGCGGGGTTTGGGACCGTTTGAGGGTCCACATACAATTGACACATGCGGTGGCACCGGAAACAATGCGTTTCGCATGGTTTCGCGGTGCTTTACGCCGGCACTGGCCGGGGTCGTCCTGGCGCTTTGCTCGGCGCCGGCGTTCGCGCAATCGCCGTCCGCGTCGGTGCCGCCGCCCGCGCCACCGACCGTGACCGTGGCCGTGCTGGGACTGGAAGCGATCGACGTGCCCGATACCATCGCCGTCGAGCTGACGGAGGCGCTCCGACGAAAGGTCACGGCCACGCCTGGCTTCCGGCTGATCACGGGCAAGGACCTGGTCGAGATCAAGCTGGTCTTCGCCTGCTCCGACGAGTCGCCTGCCTGCATGGCGCAGGCAGGCTCGACGCTGGGCGCGGGCAAGCTGATCTTCGGCAACGTGCGCAAGGTCGGCGGCGACTACATGATCACGCTCAAGAGCGTCGATGCCGTCCGCTCCGTGGTCGAGGGCGCGCTCTCCGACACGATCCCGATCAAGCGCGCGGAGCCCACGGCGTTCGCCGCGCGCACCTCGCGCTGGATCGCCAAGCTGACCGGCCGCGAGACGACGGGCTCGGTTTCGGTCCGGGCCAACGTCACGGGCGCCGCCATCACGCTCGACGGCGTGGCGGTCGGCTTGACTGATTCGCTGCCGGTCACCGTCGCGGACGTGGTGCCGGGGCACCACCAGTTGGTCGCCGAAAAGCAGGGCTACGCGCCCGCCAAGCAAGACTTCACGCTGGCCGCGGGCGAGATCCTGCCGCTCGGCATCGCGCTCGCCCCGGTGGCGGCCAGCAGCGTGCTCCCGCCGGAGCCCGTGATCGTGCGCCAGCCATCCGACGACGCCGCGAGCGCGGGCGGCGGCCAGCTGAATCTGGCCCGCGTCGGTTTCTGGACCGCGCTGGTCGGCGCGGCGACGTCGGCGGCGCTGGCGCTGAAGTTCGGCTACGACGTCAAGAGCATCAACAAGGACCTGGACGCCCTGCGCCGCTACGACTGTGGTGATCGGTCGCCCTCCGGGCTGTGCGGCAAGGACGGCGCTCCGGCGGATCCGCTGACGCTGTCGCAGCGGACGCAAGCCGCATCGAAGACCGACGACGGCAACCGCGCCCAGACGTTGCAGTGGGTGTTTGTCGGTCTGATTCCGCCCTTCGCCATCGCTGGCGGATATCTGCTGTACAAGGGTTACCTCGATACGGAGAGCAATGGATCCTCGACCAGCGCCTCGAAGGGGCTCAG
>DATKEU010000565.1:0-4312 GCA_035544495.1 Polyangia bacterium
CTCCGGATAGACGACGACGGTCACGCCCCGCGCGCACTGATCCAGGCAGCCGGCGGCGTTGGCGCGCATGCGGCCCTTCAGGCCGCGCTCGTGCAGCAGGCGCTTGAACTCGTCGCGCACGGCTTCGGAGCCCTTCTGCGCACACGAGCCCTTCGGGTTGTCGGGATCGCGCCGGTTGGTGCAGACGAAGATGTGGCGGTCGAGGTGCGGCGCGGCCATGAGGGGGCGTAGGTTAGCACGGGCGACCGCCGGGGCGCGGCGGGCCGCCGGTTCGGGGATCTCCAGGCCGGGCCGGGCTTCGTATCGAGTGCCGACTGTCAGAGTGACCGAACTTGCCTTGCCGTTTGGCGCGCCGATCGCCGTTGTAAATTTTTCGTTTCTCGATCGATTTCTCTGGTCGTGAACGGAACGCGCGAGAACAACAAAAATCACTAACGGCGCCCGCCGCGCGGGCGGCTACGCCAGCGGGCGCAGGTGCACCGCCTCGGCGGCGATGCGCTGATCGACGATCCGCGCCCCCTGCGCCGCGAACCAGGCCGGATCGTCGGTGGTGCAATAGCGCCGGCCGCCGCCGCGGGACAGCCGCCGTTCCATTTCAGGATGGCGATCCAACCAGTCGGACAATCGCTCGGCGACGATCGGTCCCTGGGTCAAAAGGTCGATGCCCGGATCGCCGACGACGCTCCGGATGGCCGGCAACAGCAGCGGATAGTGCGTGCAGGCGAGCAGGATCCGCGACGGGCGGCGGCCCGCATCCGCCAGCAGCGGGTCGAGGTACTTGTGCAGAAAATAGTCCGTCCCCGGTCCGGCGATCTCGCCCGCCTCGACCAGCGGCACCCACAGCGGGCAGGCTTTCTCGACGAGATCGATCCCCGGCGCCAGCTTGCCCAGCTCCATGCGGTACGAGCCCGACGCCACCGTCCCCGTTGTCCCCAGCACCGCCACCGTCCCGCTGGCCAGCGACGGCGGCGTCACCCCCGGGATGGCGCCCGGCGGCAGCCCCGCCAGCGCCTCCGCCGACGGGCGCACGACGCCCAGGATGCGGCGGTCGGGGTGGCGGCGCGGCAGATCGATCTGCTGCAGCGAGCGCAGCGCCTGCGCCGAGGCCGTGTTGCACGCCAGCACCACCAGCGGACAGCCCTGCGCGAACAGGAACTCCACCGCCTCGCGCGTGAACTGGTAGACGACGCCCAGGCTGCGCGTGCCGTAGGGGGCGCGCGCGCTGTCGCCAAGGTACAGATAGTCGTACGCCGGCAAGCGCTGCAGCAGCGCCGACAGCACCGTCAGCCCGCCGAACCCCGAGTCGAAGACGCCGATCAAAGCCGGCCGACGTCCTTCTCGCCCACCCACCCTTCGAGGCCGTTGGCCAGGCGCACGCGCAGCCAGTCCTGATCGCGATCCAGCAGGCGCACGCGCAGGCCGGCGTGCAGGTTGAAGCTGGTGCGATAGTTGGCGTCGGCCCCTTCCTTGACGGCGACGGCGTCGGGCAACACTACGCCGTACGGCATGCGGTCCAGCGACGCGCGCCCCACCAGCAGCGCGCCGGCCAGCAGCGCCACCGCGCCCAGGATGGCGGCGCCGGCCCCGAAGGCGACGCGCGCGTCCTCGCTGGCGCGCCGGCGCAGCAGCAGCACGGCGAAGAAGCCGACGTAGACCGCGGCGAACAGCCAGGTCTCCGTCGACGGCGAGAGGAACGTCACCGCCCGCACCCAGACCGGCTCGCGGTCGGCGCCCTCGATCTTGTCCAGCGTGCGGCGGGCGGCCGCCTTGCCCGCCTGCGAGAGGTTGTAGCGCACGTCCTCGTCGTCGGGATCCAGCGCCGCCGCGCGCTCGAACGCCCAGATCGCCGGCCCCAGCTTGCCCTGGCGAAAATAGGCGTCGCCCAGGTTGAAGTACAGGTCCGCCGACACCACGCCCTCCCGATCGATCGACTGGTAGGCCGCCACCGCGCCCGCGTAGTCGCCGTGCAGATAGGCTTCGTTGCCGCGCTTCCACGCTTCGTCCAGACGATCGGCGCGCGCCGGCCCGCCGAAGAGCAGGATCGCCAGGGCGCAAGGACCGGCCAACCGCCTTCGTCTCACGCCGTCTCCTCGCGCAGCGGTGCCTTCTCGATGACCTCGATCAACTCGGCGGCGCGATCCAGCGACGCGCTCATGCGCTCGCGCCCCCCGCCGCCGCCCGAGCCGGGGGCGAAACGCGCCAGGTCGCACTCCTCCAGCTCGGCCACCACGCGCGCGACCGTCTCGTCGGGCAGGCCGCGCGCGCGCAGCAGCGCCCCGAGCTCGTCCATGCGCAGCCCGGTGACGGAGCACCCGAGGCGCGCCGCCAGCAGATCACGCAGCACACGCTCGATCTCGATGTAGAGGTCGCCCGCGCGCCCGGCGTCGCGGTGCTGCTCCGCCGCCGAGAGGCGCCGGCGCACCAGCTGCCGCGCGCGCCGCCGCCGCGTCCGCTCCGTGTTGCCGCCCAGGCGCTCGCGCAGGCGGGCCACCAGCACCGTCGCGCCGAACCCCAGCGGCGGCAGCAGCAGCAGGGCCCTGAAACCCGACGACCGGTAAAACGTCGTGCCGAGATCGCGCTTCAGCGTCGCCGGCGCCCGGATGGGACGGATCTCCGCGCCGATGACGTTCTCCGCCGGCGCGCCGGCCGACGGGGACTGCGCCGGCCCGCCGGCGCCACCGGCGGTCCCGGCGTGTCCCGCCACCGCGGCGTCGCCGGTCACCTCCAGGCGCAGCGGATCCGTCTTCGCCACCGCGTAGGCTTTCGCCTCCGGATCGAAGTACGGCAGCGTCAGCGACGTCAGCATCGTCGTGCCCGGGCGCTCGGGCAAAAGCAGGTACTCGACGGTCTTGCTGCCGCCCATCACCTCGCCCGGCTGCACGGACAGGCTGCTCTTCGGCGGGTAGGCCTTCCAGCCGTCCAGCGGCGGCAGCGCCGGCACGCGCAGGTTGCGCAGATTCCCCTGCCCCTTCACCTCCACCGTCAGCGTCACCGCCTCGCCCACGCCGACGGTGGCGCGGTCGACGTGCGCGGCGATGGCGAACTTGCCGACGCTGGCGGCATCGAAGTCGGCGGGCTGTCCCGCCTTCGGCAGCGGCACCGCCTCGATGGTGATGGGCTCGGTCTTCAGGCCCTGCCGGCGCAGCGTCGCGCCGAAAAAATCCACCTGCGCGATCTCCGCCTCCAGCGGCGTCACGGTCAGCTTGCCCGGCTGCAACGGAAACAGCGCCTTGCGCGACAGCAGCGCCACCTGGTACGCGCGCCCGCCGACGGTCTCGTTGTGCAGCGACAGCTGCCCGCGCGCCACCGGCGGCGTGATGTCGTCCGACCAGAAACCGTCGGTGTGCGCCTCGGTCTTGGGCTCGTACTTGTCGACGCGCTGGGTGATGTAGAGGTACCAGCTGACCGTCACCTGCTCGCCGACGAAGGCCCGGGTCTTGTCGGGCACCGCGCGGATGAAGTTGCCGGCCGGCGCCGACGACATCGCGGGCGGGCGCGACGGCTCGGATTCTGCCGGCTGCTGCTGTTGTTGTTGCGGTTGTTGCTGTTGTTGTTGTTGCGGATCGGCCTGCGGGTCGGGCTCGTCGTCGAAGAAGCCCGGAAAGCCCGCGAACGGCGAGCGCGAGCGCTGTGCGCGCGGCGCCGGGGCGCCCGCCCCGGCGTCGACGACGCGCAGGTTGACGGTGTTCGACTTCATCTCGCGCCCGTCGACGCGCACGCGCGCCGGGCCGATGTTCACGGCCCCCTTCTGCGTGCCAGCGAGCTGAAAGACCCAGCTGTACGAGTTCTGGATGAACGTGCCACCGCCGCCGATCTGCATCTGCGTCGATCGACTGGGCCCGCGCGGCGCCGATAGCACGCGCAGGCCGCCGAAGGCGGGCGGCTGGAATCCGTCGATCGATTCGTTGGCGGCGTTCAACGTCACCTGGTACGTGAACGTATCGCCAGCGCCGACGGTGTTGCGGTCCAGCTCGGCGACGAACGACGGCGCCTGCGCGCGCGCCGGCGGCGCCGCGCCGACGATCGCCAGCGCCGCACCGGCCAGGACGAAGAGGGCCACTCTCGGCATACGCGACATCTTCTACCAGCCTTACCAGTCCTTGGCAGGCGGCCGGCGGCGGACCGCGCGCAGGCGGGCGCGCTCCTTCTCCAGATCCTTCGGGCTGTGCTCCAGGCTGTCGAGCACGGCGCCCATGTCCTTGTCGTCGGCCGGCTTCGGCTCGGGCGGTTTCTGTTCCGGCGGCGGTTGGTTCTGGGCGTTCTTGTTTTCGTCCTTCTTGTCGTCTTTTTTCTGGTCGTCTTTTTTCTGGTC
>DATKEU010000566.1:0-34373 GCA_035544495.1 Polyangia bacterium
CAGCAACGGCGTCAAGGCGAAGCCGATCGGCCTTCAGCCGCGCCCGGTGCCCGCGCCGCCGCCGCCCGCGGCGCCCACCATCCGGACGATGGAGGCGAAGCCGACGGCGGCGACAGCCAAGCCGACGGCGGTGACAGCGAAACCGACCGCTGTGTCAGCCAAGCCGACGGACGTTCCAGCGAAACCGGCGATGGCGCCGCCGTCGGGTCTGCCCAAACCGATCGCCGCCGTGAAACCGCCGCCGCCCGCGCCGGTCAAGGCGATCGCCAGCGGTCCGGTCGTGATCAAGACTCAGGGGCCGGCCAAGGCGCCGGCAGGGAGCGATCCGGCGCAGGCCAAGGGGAAGTTCACCTTGCAGCTGAGCTCGTTCCCCGATCGCCTGGAGGCGGATCTGTTCGCCAAGAAGTACGCCGCCCAGGGCGCCTTCGTCGTCACCTCGGAGATTCCAGGCAAGGGCACCTGGTACCGCGTGCGGGTGGGCAACTTCGCCTCCGCCGCCGAGGCGACCGCCGCCAAGACGACCTTCGAGAGGCAACACAACGTCATCGCCTACGTCGCGGCCCGATAGCGCCTCCCACCCGCCGGCGCACAACCCTAAAACAACAGGCCGATGTTCACGTGAAAGACGCCGATTTTCGTGTCGCCGGGGCCGGGGTCGAGGGGCCAGGCCCAGGCGAAGGCGAGATCGCCGATGGGCAACTTCAGGAGCAAGGGCGCGATCCCGGCGCCGTGCCGGAACTGGCGCGCGGACAGGCCGTCCAGTGAGTCCGCGACGACGCCGTTGTCCATGAACACCGCCCCGTACCAGGGGGGGCTGATGGGAAACTGCAGGTCGATGTTCTGGATGATCCGCACGCTGCCGCCGATGGGACGGTACTCGACGCCGTAGAGTCCGCTCGTGGTCGGAGCGCCGGCGTCGACGGGGAAGATTGGAAACCGCACCACCTCGACGCGCGCCCGGTCGAGGTGGAATCCGCGAATGGTGGTGTCACCGCCGGCGAAGAACCGTTCGACCTTCGGCAGCACCTGGGCTCCGCCGAAGGGGAAGCCTTGCTCGTACCGCAAGCCGTGGCGCAGCGACAGCCAGGGCGCCAGCGGCACCACCGACGTCGACCGCACCGCCACCTTCAGGAACGTGTCCTCGCCGATGTCGAACGGCAGCGGGCGCAGCGGGATCGACAGCACCGGCAGCGCGATCTCCGCCGTCGCTTCCAGCTTGAATCCGCGCGTGGGCAAGAGGCGGTTGTCCAGGCGCTGCCACTCGATGTTGGTCGACAGGCTGCCCACGGTGGTCCCCAGTTGCACGGTGCGCTGGGCTTCGTCGGGCCCGGCCGGCCGCAGCAGTGATTCGGTGTGCGTGGTGTTGCGCAGGTTGTAGTGGATGCCGGCGTCGACCCCGGGGTAAAGCTCGCGCGAAAATCCGATCGATCCGCCGCCCGAGCGGATGTCGCCGAGGCGCGCCGTCGCCTGCCGGTTGTAAGAAAACGAGGCGTCGAACCGGAACAGCGTCCCCAGGAACCGCCGGTCGAGAAAGTTGGCGTTTCCGCGCAGCAACGACTGGCCGTACTGGACCTGGCTGAGAAAGTTCCAGCCATTCCCGAACAGGTTGCGGTTCTCGTAGCCAACCCGCCCGTAGAAACCGATCCCTAGCACCGAATCGGGCGGCGCCTGCTCGGTCGAGGCGCCCGCGCCGACGTGGACGACGCTGTACTGCTCATAGCGCTCCTCGACCTCCACCACCATCGGCACGGTGGGGCGCTTCTCGTCCTTGCCGGGGAACGACAGCGGATCGGCGTTGTTGTAAAGCTGCAGGAAGCCCAGGTTGCGCTGGCCGCGCTCGACGGCGGTGGTGGTCAGCAGATCGCCCGTGCGCAGGGGGATCTGCTCCAGGATGGTCTTCTGCTTGGTGGCGAAGTTGCCGCGCACGAAGATCGGCCCCACGGTGGTGCGCGTCCCGGCCTTCACCACCCAGGTCAGCGTCACCTTGTCGCCGGTGCGCTCGACGTCCGGATCAACCGAGGCCGACGGATAGCCGGCGTCGCCCATCAGACGCTCGAGGCGGCGGCTGTCCTCGCGCAGCAGGCCGACCCGGTACGGCTCGCCCGGACGCAAGGTCAGCGAGCCGCGCAGGAAGGCCTTGTCGTACGGCAGCGGCGCGCCGCTGTCGCTGCGGAAGTCCTCGCTGGCCAGGATCACGCGCGCCCCCTCCTCGATGGTGAAGCGGACGTAGATGGCCGAGGCCTGGCGCGAAACGGTCTCGGCGGCGGCGGCGATGGCGCCCACCAGGCCCAGGGCCTCCTGGCTGGTCGCCGCTTCGCCGCGCGCCTTGACGTCGGGGAAGCCGAGGCCCCGGTAGTGCTCGACGATGCGCTCGGCGTCCTGCTCGAGCTGGCGGCCGGTCACGTAGCCGCCTTCGCCGAGGCCGACATGCCCGAGCAGCGGGAAGGTTCGCACCGTCACCACGTCGCGCAGCTCGTCGCTGCCGAGCGCCTTGTTGCCGGTGAAGGAGACGCCGCGCACCTTCAGCTCGGGACCCTCGTCGATCTCGAAGAAGATGCGATCCTCGCCGGGCGAGACGTGCTCGCGGCGCCAGTCGACGCGGGCGAAGAAGTGCCCGTGCTGCTCGTAATAGCGCTCGAGGGCATCGGCGCTGACCGACACCTCGTGGTCGTCGTACGACCCGCGGTCGAGCAGCGTCAGCTCGTCCTTCAGCGTGCCGGATGAGACGTGGCGGTTCCCTTCGAAGACGACGCTGACGTGCTTGCGCTCGTTGACGGTGATGCCCAGGCGCACCGTCTTGGCCGCGTGATCGACGCTGGTGGCGACGTTGAAGTCGCTGGTGACACGCGCGCCGAAGTACCCCCGGTCGCGGTACTTCTTGGCCAGCGCGTCCAGGTCGCCGCGCAGCTGCTTGGCGGTGAAGGGGGCGGGGCGCACCCAGGCTGTCTGCCAGTCGCGGTGGCGGAACATCTTGTCGATCTCGTCGCCAGCAATGACTGTGTTGCCGCTGACCGCCAGCGCGCCCAGCGGATAGGGCGAGCCGCGCGTGACGTTGATGGTGACGTCGGTGGCGCCGCCCGCGACGTCATCGACGGCCGCAAGGTCGATGTGAGCGTCGGCGTCGAAGTAGCCCTCGCCGCGCAGGTACTCGATCACGCGGCCGCGCTCGCGCTCCAGGGCGGCGTCGCGCTCGCGGCCGGGCAGGGGCAGCGGGCGCCCGGGACGGAAGGTGATGCGGCGCTGGATCTCGTCCTGGCGCAAGGTCCCGTTGCCGCGCACGAAGAGGTAACGGACGCGCTGGAACGCCCGCAGCGTGATCTGCAAGCGCAGGCGCCCACCGCCGTCGGCGCGCGCCTCGACGGTCGCGTCGTAGCCGACAGCGTCCAGCTCTTGCCGCAAGCGCGGGATGGTGCCGATCGGCTGGCCCACCTGATCGGCGGGGCCGGCCGCGACGAACGGCGTGCCGGCGGGGAACAGGGTCGCCAGCAGGGCCTGCACTTTCGGCTCCTCACCGGGGCTGGCGCCGGCGATGTCGAAGCCGGCGATCGGCCGCCCGGTCCAGTCGGGCGGGGGTGGCGGGGTCGGGTTCTCGGGCGCGACCGCGGTGACGTCCGCCTCCTGCGCCCGCGCGCGCCCGCCCGCTGCCGCCGCGGCGATCACGGCGGCGGCGACGGCGGCGATTGCCAGACGGGACGGACGGTGGTGGGCGGGTCCGGGCGGCAAGGGTGGCGCGATATCATCACCGTCTTATCGGGAAATCCCAGCGCAATTCGAAGCTGCCGTTCGGGGGCAGCGTCTCGGAGACGCCCTGCTGCGATGACAGCGTGATCCACTCCAGCGTGCCGGCCAAGCTGAGGTAATCGATGATCCAGAGATTGAGCTGCGCGCTCTTGCGGCTTTGTCCTTGAAAACCGAAGAGGGTGTCGGCCTGGAAGTTGATCTTGCGGCTGATGCGCTTGCGGACGCGCCCTTCGAAGCCGTCGGACCCGACGGTCAACCGCAGGTCCAGGCCGGTCAGGCGCTGGAAGGTGCTGTCGATGTACGGCTCCATCAGGTTGGCGATGGTGTCGCGGGTCAGCTGGCCGGCGACGTCGGCGCCGGTCGAGATGTTGGCGCCCACGGTCGGGTTCTGGGTGCTGAATCGCTGCGAGTCCGTCGACGTTCGCCCGGTCAGCAGCAGGAGCGCGGTCTGGTTGCGGTCCAGGCCGTCGTCGGTGGTGAGATCGATCTGCGCCTCGCGCAGCGGGCCGTGGATGAGCATGCGCACGTTGTGCTCGTTGCCGGCGGCGTCGGTGACCGGGTTCTGCGCCTCGATGTTGATGTCGGGCGTGTCGCCGTACGCGATCGACTTGGTCGCCACGAAGGTGACGAAGCTGGCGTTCGGGGTCAGCTCGAACTCGCCGCGAAACCCGGGGAACGAGAACCGCCCGTCGGTGGGGCGCACGGTCCCAGCCAGGGCCGGCTCGGCCAGCGTGCCGCCGATGTGCAGCGCCACGTCGATGTGGATCTCGGGCGCGATGTTGTTCTGAACGACGAAGCCCTCGCCGATGGTGCGCACGCCGAGATCCAGCGCCAGGCCGGAGAGGAGCGGCTTGCCCTCGTAGAACGGGCGCACCGCCGTTTCGTCGACGCGCGGGCTGATGACCAGGCTCTGCACCTTGAAGTCCTGCAGGTAGCGCCCGGAGACCAGGCGTACCTCGCCGCCCAGCGTGAAGCCGTCGGTGACGTTGCCGCGCAGATCGAGATCGAAGGCCAGGTCGTCGATCTCGGCGGTGCCAGGGATGCGATAGGTCAGCTGCTCGCCGTGTAGCGGCAGATCGACGTCGCCGGGCGAAAACGGGATCAGGCGGGTGAAGTTCACGCGCCCGGCGCGCACGCCCCGGGCGCCGATCACCAGCAGCCCCTGGTCGTCCACGCGCACGCGCACGTCGTGCAGGACGGCGCCCGCGTTGTTCAGCTCGACGGCGCCGCTCTGGATGCCCACTTCGGTTCCGGTGTCGCGCAGGCGAAACGTGATCTCGCCGAGCTCGAGGCTGCCCAGTATCTGGGGCTTTTTCAGCGTGCCGCGCAGCTGGCCCTTGATGTGGGCGCGGCCGTGGGCGTCGGTCACCACGTCGGCGGCGGCGAAGTTCAGGAGGCGCGCGTTGATGTCGCCCTCCAGGTCGGCGGCGATGTCCATCGGTTGAAAAGACGAACCCAGCGCCGCGCGCCCCGACACCTGCAGCGTCGAGCCCTCGACGGTGACGCGCACGTCCTGCACGCGCACGTCGTTGCCGACCAGCTGGAAGGAGCCAGAGGCGAGGGTGATCTCGGTGTCGACGTTGGCAGGGCGCACCCTGACCGGCGAGACCACAGCGATCTGCCCGCGCAGCGTCGGCGCCGACAGCGTGCCGCGGGCGCTGAGCGCCACCTCGAGATCGCCGCTGATCTTGTCGACGCGGCCGCGCAGGAACGGCTGCAAGAGCTCGAGGTCCAGATGCCCGGACATGTCGCCCTCGATGCGCTGGTGCTCGATGCGGCCGGCGGCCCGGAACTCGCCGCCGTCGGTCTGAAAGCGCGCCTCGTCCAGGACCACGCGATCGCTGCTCAGCGCGACGTGCAGCGGCCGCGTGGTCTGCACGCGGACGCGCTGCCAGGACGTCTCGCCCTCCGTGCCCTCGACGGCGCGGGCGATCGACAGCCACAGCTCGGGCAGAAGGATGTCCAGGGCCAGCGGGTGCCCGGGCTCGCTGTCGACGGCGACGCGGCCGGTGACCACGCCGCGCGCGTCGCCGAAGCCGGCCAGCTCCGGCACCAGCGCCTCGATGGCCAGGCGCTGAAAATCGAGAACGCCGTGCAGCGCGAGACCGCCCGCGCCCAGGGCCACGCGGCCGTGCACGCCGAAGCGATCGAACAGCGTGCCGTCGATGCGCACGGCCGGCCCGCCGCCCCCGTCGTCGGCCGAGGCGATCGCCAGGTGGCCCGCGCCCAGCGCCACGCCGCGCGCGACGACGTCGCCGAGGTCGATCGCGCCGGAGAGGGCAGGGCGCGCCATCGTGCCGCCGACGTGCAGGCGCGCGCTGACGGTCCCATCCAGCGCCACGCCCGCGCCGGCCACACCTGGCAGCGCCGCCAGCGGCACGCGCGCCAGCGTGACGTTCAGGTTCAGCTCGCGCGACCGGCGGGCCACGGCGGCCGTGCCCACGACATCCAGGCTCCCGCCCGCTTTCATGCTGGCGTGCAGGGCCCGCACGGTGGCCACGCCGTTCGCGAAGGTCGCCTCGATGGGACCGACCTCGTAGCGCCCGCCCTGAAACTCGACGGCCGTGTGGGCCGGCACGTGGATCTCGGCGGCGAGGGCGTCGGGTGGTCCGTGCGCCCGGGCGTCGAACGAGATCCGCCCGCCCACGTCGGTTCGGCCGGCGATCTGGCCGAGGTCCAGGTTGCGCGCCGCCAGCGTGGCCGTCACCGCAGGCGCGCGCAGCATCTGGCGCGTGGTCTTGTTGTACAAGACAATCTCGCCGCTGGCCGCCAGCGTGCCGCCGAACAGCGCACCCGACAGCGAATCCAGCCGGACGCGGCCGTCACGCAGGCCGAATCGCGCCTTCAGCTCGGGCGCGGTGCGCTTGCCCAGGCCCGCGCCGTGCACCACGGCGTCACCGTCGACCACCGGGCGATCCAGCGTCCCCGAGGCCGTCGCCGACAGGCGCGCGTCCTTGGCCCAGCGGGGCAGACCCAGGCTCTCCAGCACGCGCCCGAGATCGAACGCCAGCACGTCGACGCCCAGCTGGATCAGCTTGCGCTGCATCTGCAGCGAACCCTTGGCGGTCGCCCGAGCGCCCGGGATCTCGACCGACAGGCCGCTGGTGCGCGCCTCGTCGGGCGACACGCGCGCGCTGCCGCGCAGGCGCACCGTGCGCGGCAGGTTGGCGCCGCGCGCCCGCACCAGCGTCAGATCCAGGTCGTCGACGGCGGCCGACTTGCGCGCGAGATCCGCGCGCGCGCGCAGTCCCCCCGTGACGCCGCCGCCCGCCAGCACGCGCAGCGACGCCGGCAGGTACGAAGCCGTGCGAAAGTCGCGCAGCTTGACCTCCGCGTCCAGCGTCAGCGTCTCCGTCGACAGCCGCGCGCCCAGCTGCAGGCGCCCGCCCTCCGGGTCACGCAGGCCCAGGTTCTCGACGGCGACGCGGCCGGCGCCGGCGTCGAATTCCAGGTCGAAGCCGACCGCGCGCGCCTGGTAGGCGCCGTACGCGACGTCGAGGCCGGTGAACGCGCCCTTGACCTTCAAGGCCGCGAACGTGTCGGCGAGATCCAGGGCGATGTGGCTCTCCCGATCGTCCGCAGGCCCGCCTATGCGAAGGCCGGCGATGCCCTTGCCAGCCACCGTTGCGGTCAGGGCGTCGCCCGGCTGCGCATAATCGGCGTGCAGGGCGATGCCGGGGATCGACGTCTCGCCATAGATGCCGGTGAAATAGCCCTTGCCCGACAGGGTCGACCGCCCGGTGGCGGCCGCCGTCAGATCGAGAAAGATGTCGTCGGGCCGATCCTGCGTCGTCGCCACGCGCCGGACCGTGACCTTGTCGAACGGGATCCGGTTGTCGTCCAGGATGCGCAGCCAGCCACCGCCCTCGGCGACCACGGGCGCGGCGTCGAAGCCGAAGATCGGCCGGCGCGGATCCACCGACGACTGGATCAGCGAAGCCGTCGTGCGCGCGTGGCGTAGCTCCAGGCCCCAGGAGCCGGGAAAATCGAACAGAACGTTGAGATCGTCCAGCCGGGCGCTGGCGATCTCGAAGAAGCTGCCGGGCCCCGGCTGCTGCCCGGCCGGCGGCGGCGTCTTCGGCGCCAGCGCGGCCAGAAAGCCGATCTCCGGCAGGCCCTTCATCTGCCCGAAGCGCCAGGTCGCCTTGGGCACGCGCAGGTCGTGGATCGAGAAGCTCCCCCTCACCAGCGTGCGCAGCTTCACGCGGGCGTCGAGGTGCGGGACGTCCAGGACCACGGTCCCTTCCGGGTCGACGATGCGCAGCCCGTCGATGGCGATGGGGCTGGGCGTGTCGGTCAGGATGTCGACCAGCGCGCGCAGGCTCCAGTTGATGCCGTGAAGCTCGATCCGGCCGCGGTTCGCGGGCAGCGCGCCCTGCACGATCCGGCCGAGCCGCGCGCCCTGCAAAAACACCGACGCGCCCAGCACGGCGATCGCCACCAGGCCGGCGAGGCCGCCGGCCGTGTAGCGGATCACCCTGGCGGCGCGCGCTCGTTTCACGGGACTATCACTTTGCCACAGCGGCGCCGCCCCGGCCTCGAACCGCGCGCGGAGGTGCTAGGTTACGCGTTTCATGACCGCGTCCGCGTCCCCACCCGCCGCCCGGCCGAGCCTCTACATCCTCGACGCGCTGAACTTCCTGTTTCGCGCCTTTCACGCGCTGCCGCCGCTCACCACGCGCAAGGGCGTCCCCACCGGCGCCGTGTACGGGCTCTGCCAGATGCTGCTGAAGATCGATCGCGAGAACCGGCCCACGCACTGGTGCGTGGTCTTCGACGCTCCTGGCGAGAACTTCCGCAACGAGATCTACCCCGCGTACAAGGCGCACCGGCCGCCCATGCCGCCAGAGCTGGGCGTGCAGGTCGATCTCTTGCACACGGTGGTGGCCACCTTCGGCATCTCGTCGCTGTCGGTGCCGGGCGTCGAAGCCGACGACGTCATCGCCACGCTGGCCGGCCTGGCGGTGGCCGCCGACATGGAGGTGGTGATCTGCTCCTCGGACAAAGATCTCATGCAGCTCTGCTCGCCGTCGGTGTCGTTGCTGGACACCATGCGCAACCGCCGCCTCGGCCCCGCGGAGGTCGAGGAGAAGTTCGGCGTCCCGCCCGAGAAGGTGGGCGACGTTCTGGCCTTGATGGGCGACAGCATCGACAACGTGCCCGGCGTGGACGGCATCGGCCCCAAGACCGCCTCCGAGCTCATCAACAAGTTCGGCTCGCTGACCGAGCTTCTGAATCGCGTGGGCGAGGTGAAGGGCAAGCGCGGCGAGACGCTGGCCGGGGCGCGCGACCTGGTCCTGAAATCGCGCGAGCTCGTGCGCCTGCGCGACGACGTGCCGCTGCCGAAGGCCCTGCCGGAGCTCCACCGCGTCGAGCCTGATCGCGAGAAGCTGCGCGCGCTGTTCACGGAGCTGGAGTTCACGCGCCTGCTCGATTCGCTGAACACCGGCGGCGCCCAGACGCAGACTCTGCTCGCAGGCGCCCGGTCCGCCGTCGCCACCGACGCCACCAGAGCACCGGCGGCCGAGCCCGCGCCCGCCGCCGCTCCCGTCGTCGCGCCGGCGCCCCCGCGCCCCGCGCGCGTGATCACCGATCGCGCCGCGCTGGCCTCCCTGGTCGGCGATATCGCCGCCGCCGGCGCCGCCGGGCTGGCCGCGCTCTCCGACGGCTTCTCTGCCGTGAACGCCGACCTCGTCGGACTGGCTCTGGCGCTGCCCGACGGCGCGCGGGTGTACCTGCCGCTCTGCCACCGCTATCTCGGCGCCCCGGCGCTGATCCCGGAGGCCGAGGCGCTGGCCATGCTGCGCCCGGTCCTCGCCGACCCGGCGATCAAGAAATACGGCCACGACCTCAAGACGGTCGAGGTGCTGCTCAGCCGGCGCGGCATCCCGCTCGAAGGCCAGGCGGCCGACTCGATGATCGCCGCTTATCTCCTGGACGCCTCCCGCACGCGCTACGACCTCGACGTGATCGCCTCCGGGGACGGCGGCGTCGCCGACGTCGCCTCGCGCCCGACCTGGCTCGGCAGCGGGCGCACCGCCCGCCGCGGCAGCGACGTCCCCGTCGAGGAAGCGGCCCGCTACCTCGCCGCCGAGGCCGCCGCCACGCTCTCTCTGGCGGCCACGCACGCGCGCCAGCTGGGCGCCGCCCGCCTCACCGATCTCTACGCGACGATGGAGCTGCCGCTCTCCCACGCGCTGGCCCGCATCGAATGCCGGGGCATCCGCCTGGACGTCGATTACCTGCGCAGCCTCGGCAACGAGGTCAGCGTCTCGCTGCTGGCGCTGGAGAAGGAGATTCACGGCATTGCCGGCGTCCCCTTCAACATCAACTCGAACAAGCAGCTGGCCGACGTGCTGTTCGGCCGCCTGGGTCTGCCGGTCGTCCGGAAGACGAAGACCGGCGCCTCCACCGACGCCGACACGCTGGAGGAGCTGGCGGCGTTGCACCCGGTGCCCGCCAAGATCGTCGAATACCGGATGCTGGCCAAGCTGAAAGGGACGTACATCGACGCGCTCCCCGCGCTGGTCAACCCCGTCACCGGCCGCCTGCACACGTCGTTCAACCAGGCGGTCGCCGCCACTGGCCGCCTCTCGTCGAGCGATCCGAATCTTCAGAACATCCCCATCCGCTCCGAGGTCGGCCGCCGCATCCGCCGCGCCTTCATCGCCAAACCCGGACACGTGCTGGTCTCCGCCGACTACTCGCAGATCGAGCTGCGCATCCTGGCGCACTTCTCCGAGGATCCGGCGTTCCTGGACGCCTTCCGGTCCGGCGAGGACATCCACCTGCGCACCGCCGCCGAGGTCTTCCAGCTGCCCCGCACCTCGGTCACCGCCGAGCACCGCCGCATCGCCAAGGCCATCAACTTCGGCCTCGTCTTCGGGCAAAGCGACTTTGGCCTGGCCCAGGTGCTGCGCATCCCGCGCGCGCAGGCGCGCGCGTACATCGACAGCTACTTTCAGCGCTACGCCGGCGTGCGTGCGTACATGGAGCACGCCATCGCCGACGCGCGCGCCACCGGCGAGGTCGGCACGCTGCTCGGCCGCCGCCGCCCGTTGCCGGAGATCCACGCCACCCGCCAGCAGGATCGCGCCTATGCCGAGCGCATCGCCCGCAACACGCCCATCCAGGGCTCGGCCGCCGACCTCCTGAAGCTGGCCATGATCAAGGTCGAGGACGCCATCGCGACGCCGGGCTCGCCCGCCGCCGACGCCGCGTTGCTCTTGACCGTCCACGACGAATTGGTCTTCGAGGTTCCGGAATTTCAGACCACCGCCTTCACCGCCTGGATCAAGGGCGTGATGGAGTCTGTTTTCCCGCTGAAAGTTCCGCTGGTTGTCGAGGTCGGCGCGGGCCCCACCTGGGCCGACGCGCACGGCGGTTAGGCGCGACAAAAGTTCCTGGGAGCGCGCGAATTTGTGGGTATGATGAAGCGCTTTTCATGCGCCGCCGCGTTCCGCTCATGACGCTGTGCTCGGCACTCGCGATGCTGGCGCTTGGCCCCGGGTGCCGCCGGATTGCCGACCGGCCGCGGGCGTCGCTGGCGCCGCCTGTTCAGCCTGCGCCCGCGACACCGTCGGGCGTCGTGCCGTCGGTCGCCTTATCCCCACCGCCGGCCGGCGTGGAAGCGATGAGCGAGGCCGCGCCCGACGGCAAATCCAGCCACGAGACGCCGCCTCGCCCCCTGCACCGCTGCTTCCCCGACCGCCCGTCGTGGATCGACGCCCCGGTGGCGGATCTTCTCGACCGGGCTGGCGAGCTGTTCGACGCCTCGGACTTCGACGGCGCGCTGGCCTGCGCCGAGGAGGCGGCCCGCCAGGCCCCGCGCTCCGTCGAGGCGCACCACAATCGCGCCGTGGCCTTCATGCACCTGGATCGTCTGGACGACGCGCGCGACGCCATGGCGCTGGCCCTGGCGCTGAACCCCCTCGATCCGGAGACCCTCGAGGCGGCCGCCGACCTGAACATCAACCAGCTGCCGCCATCGGCCGATCGCTCCGCCATTGGCCTCGAGTACGCCCGTCGCGGCAGCCGGCACGTTAGCCGCCGCGACCCCGACCGGGCGGCGCGCCTCGCGCTGCTGGAAGGGCAGGCGCTGATCGATCTCGGCCGCGCCGCGGAGGCCCTGCGGCGAATCGACGCCGCGCTGGCCGTGACGCCCAAGCTGGCCGCCGCGCAGTACGAGCGCGGCGTGGCCCTGTTCGAGCTGTGCCGCTTCGCCGAGGCCCAGCGCATGTTCGAGAAGGTGCTGGTCTCGTCCCCCGAGCACAGCCACGCGCTCTATCACCTCGGGCTCATCGCCGAGCGCATGGGCGACGACGCCGAGGCTGTGCACCGCCTGTCGGAGGCGCACGCCCAGGACCCGAAGGCGTTTCCGCAGCCCCCCGACGTCTCGGCGACCGACTTCGCCGAACGGGTTCGCAGGGCGGTGGCCGCGCTGCCGGCCGAGGTGCAAGGCGATCTGGCGCAGATCCAGGTGCAGACCGCCGATATTCCGCTGCTGGAGGACCTGATCGCCGAGCGCCCGCCGCTGTCGCCGACGATCCTGGGCCTGTTCCGCGGCCTGCCGCTCGGCTGGTCGGACGAAGAGCCGCGCGTCGTCCAGGCCGTGCGCGCCGGCAACAGCCGCCGCGCGCCCGCGCAGAGCCCGCCGGAGGCGACACCCGATCGCGATGGCGCCCACTGCGCGGTGCCGGAACGGGCGGTGGTGCTCTACCGGCGCAACCTCCTGCGGACGGTGCACGACTCCGCCGAGCTGGATCAGGCCATCACCCGCACGCTGCTTCACGAGGCGGGGCACCTGCGCGGCGAAGATGACGGATCGCTTCGCGATCGAGGACTCGAATGACCGAACCCCGCGTTGCAACGCTCACGCATTCGCTCCGGCGCTCGCTGTCGCTGTTCACGGTGGTGGCGGTGCCGCTGATCCTGGGGGCGCTGGCGGGCCACGCGCGCGCCGCCGCACCCGACGACGAGGCCGAGTCGGAGGCGCGCCGGCGTTTTCGGCGCGGCACCAAGCTGTTCGATGACGGCAAGTTCCGCGAAGCCGCCCACGAGTTCGAATCGGGCTACGCCGTCCTGCCGCGCACCGGGTTCCTGATGAACATCGCGCACAGCTACCGCCGCGCCGGCGACCTCAAGAAGGCCAAGCGCTACTACGAGCTGTTCCTGCAGCGCGAGACCGAGTCGCCCCTGCAGCGGGCCGAAGCCACCGAGTACATCAAGATCGTCGACGAGGCCCTGGCCGAGCAGTCCAGCGACGAGCCGCCAGCGATCGCGCCCACGCAGCAGCCGACCACGAAGGAAAAGCTGGCGCCGCGGCGGCCCGATCCGATGGGGCCCCTGTCGATCTCGAACGCGGAGCTGGAGAAGCTCTGTCGCGCGCAACCCGAGAGCACGCCTGTCGTGCCCTGGGTGGTCGCCGGGCTGGCCGCCGTCATCGCGGCGGGCCTGGCCGCCGCGCTGATCATCACCAACATGAAATAGAGCGCCCGCGCCCTCGGCGCGACGGCGCGACCGCTACTTCTTCTTGTGCGCGGGGGCGCCACCCTCGGGCAGCTTGGCGTCGATGCGGGCGCCGCCCACCTTCTCGGCGGCCTTGCCCTCCAGCTTGATGTCCTGCGCCTCCGGCGGAAGGATCGAGTTCCCCTCGGTCACGACCTTCCCGCTGCCGTCCTGGAGCTTCTTGTGAATGATGAGGCCGTCCGATGCGGCGAAGCCGCCGATCGAGTTGATCGCGAACGTACCCGTGACGACGTAGGGATCGCCGGCCTTGGCGACCAGGGCCTTCGGCTTGCCGGTCTTCCAGTCCTTGACGGGGTAATCCGCGACCAGAAGGCCGTGATCCAGCTTCGTCGTCGGCGTGTCACCGAGGAAGAAGTGCGGCTGGTCGCACGGGCGGCACCCGCCCTTCAGCTGCTCGGCGGCCTGCTGCGCGGCCGTCTTGGGCGGCGCGCTCCCTTTCCCCTCCTTGGCCTCCTTGCGCTTTTCCTTCTTCGTCTTCGCGGCCAGCTCGTCGTTGCACTTGCGCAGCTCCGCCGGGCACTCGTACACCTGCAACATGTAAGCTTTCACTTGAACATCCTTGTCCAAGTATTTGTCCATGTGCTTGCGCAGTCCGTAGATCGACAGCTCGCCTGACGGATACTGCTCGGGCGCAGTCTGGATGTTGAAGTTGGGCGAAGGGGGCAGATCGACTTTCACCGGCGGCAACGCGGTTCCCTGGGCCAGGGCCGGGCGGCCCGCGAGAGGTCCCAGCAGCGCCAATGCCAGGGGCACCGTCAAGTGATATACGGACGGAAGTCGCATCATGAAACCTCTCCTCCGGAAAGCGTGGGGTACGGCCTGAATAACACGAGCATTTTGGGCCGGCAAGCATCCGTTTGGCGGACGCCGCGCCAGCCCCGTCGGTGGGCTGTGCTGGCGTCGCTGCTCGCGACCACCGGGACCGGCGCTTGCCGCCGCGGCCACCACGCCCGCGCTCCGGAGACGTCCGCGGCGAATGCGAATGCCGGCGCGCCGGCTGACAGAGCGGCAGGCGGCCACAAGCCGGCGCTCGAAGCCGCGTCCTTGCCCTTGCCCGAGGCGGTCGCGCCGCCCCCCGCCGATCGCGCCGGCGGCACGCTGCGCGTCCATCTGGACGCCGAACCGGCCCACCTGCACCCGCTCAACGATCCCGACGCGGGGGCGCTGATGGTGGTCAGCGGGCTCGTCTACCAGACGCTGATTCGCTGCGAGGGCGATGGCTACCGGCCGGGTCTGGCCGAGAGCTGGGAGACGTCGGCCGACGGCCTGCGCATCACGCTGCACCTGCGCGCTGGCGTGCGCTGGCACGATCACCACGGCTTCGGCGTGCTGGACGCGCAGGCGACGCTGGAGCCGCTCCTGCTCCACGGCCCCCAGATGCCGCTCGTGCGCGCCGACCTGGTTGACGTCGCCAGCGTCGAGATCGCCAGCGATCGGATCGTGCGCATGAACCTCAAGCGCCCGTCCGATCTGGCGCTGCGCGCGCTGTGCGACGTGCCGATGCTGCCGAGCCATCTGATCCGCGACGTGCGCCCCGACGCCGCGCCCATCGCGCGCCAGCCCGTCGGCACCGGCCCCTATCGCTTCGTCTCCTGGGAGCGGGGCAAGCGCATCCGCCTGGCCCGCGCCGCCGACAGCTGGGAGCCGGGTGGCGGGCCCGACGAGATCGTCTTCGAGATCGAGCCCGACGCCGTGCGCGCGCTGAACCGGACGCGCCGGGGTGATCTCGACGTCCTGCCGCGCCTTCTCGACGTCCACTATCCGGATCAGGTCGAACCGGCCACGCTGCACGAGACCACGACGCTGGTGCGGGTGGCGCCCGATCGCTATTCGTTCCTGGTGGCGAACCACCGCCACTATCCGCTCGGCGACGCGCGCTTTCGGCGGGCGCTGGCCATGCTGTGGGACCGCGATCGCTTCGCGCGCGAGCTACACAGAGATCTCGCGCGTCCCATCGGCGGGCCCACCTTTGGCCAGGCCGAGTCGGCCGCTGCGCCGCTGCCGTACGATCGCGCGCAGGCGGTGTCGCTGCTGGACGCCGCCGGCTACCGCGACAGCGACGCCGACGGCGTGCGCGATCACGACGGCCAGGCGATCCGGCTCGCGTTGCTGCAGCCCGCGGGGGCGCGCACGCTGCCTCTCGAGGCGCGCGCCTTCGCGCTGGAGGCGCGCAAGGCCGGCATCCTGATCGACGTCGTCGCCGTCGACGGTCCGACGCTGCTGGCCCGACTGAAGCGCGGCGAGTTCGATCTCGCCCCGATGGTGTGGGAGGGGAGGGCGGATGAAGATCCGGCGCCGCTCTTCGGCGCCGGCGGCGGCTTCAACTTCGGCGGCTATCGCTCGACCGCCCTCGACGGGCTGCTGGAGTCGCTTCGCGCCGCGCCGGGGCCGGCGGCGCGGCGGCCGGTGCTGACGCAGATCGCGGCGCTGCTGGCCGCCGATCAGCCGGTGATCTTTCTCTACCGGCACGACGTCGCGCTGCTGGTCTCGACCCGTGTTCACGGGCTCGGCGCCGTCGGCGACCAGCTGGATTTCCGGCGCGTGTGGCTGTCGCCGTGAGCGCGGGCCTGGTCGCGGCGGCGCTGTGGTGTGCCGCCGGCGGCGGGGCGCCGCCGGCCTCCGCCTGTTTTCCGCGCGACGCCGCCCCCGGGCCGGGGCTCGCCGACCCGTTTCGCGCCCCCGATCCCCGAGCGGCCGCGCTGAACGCCGACGCCAAGGCGCCTTACCGGCGGGGCGACTGGAACCAGGCGCGCCGGCTGTATCAGCAGGCGCTGTCCATCGACCCCGATTTTCTCGCCCCCCGACTGAACATCGCCTGCGCGCTGGTGCGGCAAGAACGCTTCGCCGAGGCAGCGGCCGAGGCGGCGCGACTGGTCGAGGCGGCCTATGTTCCGTGGGCGCGCGAGCTCGACGAGGCCGCCGACATGGGCGCGCTGAAGGTTCGGCCCGAGATGAGCACGGTGCGAGCGGCGCTGGCGGACGGCGGCCGCCGCTGGAGCGCCGGACTCTCCGACGATCTGCTGTTCGTCGCGCGCCTGCACGCCCCGCTGCGCATCCCCGAGAGCGGCGCCGGGGTGTTCGTGCTGGGGCCGCGGCAGGAGATCTTCGCCTGGACGCCGGCCACGAACCGCTATCGCCAGGTCACCAGCACCGACGGCCGGGTGCTGGGAATGCTGCAGTCACGCGACCGCCGCCACCTCCTGTACGTCACCGCCGAGAAGCTGGTGCGCGGCGACGGCGGCGCGCCGCCCGCCCTGCGCGGCGTCGTCCTGCACCGCCTCGATCTTTCGGCGCTGGCAGAGGCCGCGCCGATCGCGCTGCCCGGCGACGTCACCCGGCTGCAGCTGCACGCGGGACCGGCGGCGACCTTCCGGTTGCGCGTCGCGGGCGATCGCGCGGCGGGCTCGTTCGCGCTCGGCGCTGGCGCCGCCGCGCTGACACCCGCGGCGCCCCCGCCGGCGCGCGATCGCGAGTCGATCGTCGTGTCGTCCGCGGGCGCCGTCGGACCAGGGCAGGTCACGCTGGCAGGCGTATGCCCTCTGCGCGCGCGGGACGTTCACCCGATTGAGAAGGGCAAGTCTCCAGCGGTCGAAATACTCGCCCGTGGAGGAAAGCCGTTCCTCCTTTCGCCCGCGCTGGGCGCGGGCCTCTCGGGCTTGCCGATGTTCTGAACCGTGGCCACTGTGGCTACAGAATAAAGCGGTACTTTTTTGGTGGTTTCATCTGGGTGGGATAAAGTGTTCCGATGTCGGTAATTTTGAAGGCTCGGTTCCTTTGGGTGCTGCCGCTGGCGGTGGTTGGTTCGTGGCTGGCGGTCCGGACGCTCGCCGCCTCGACGATGACCCGAGCCACCCAGGCGCCACCCGCGCTGGTCGTCGCCACGGACGTTGCCCTGGAAGGCCCGGTCGCCGGCGTACAAGACGCCGCGCTGTCCAGGTACATCGCAACCCTGGCCGCGCGGGCACGACGGCCGTAACCGTGGGCAGCTATCTCATCACCGGCGGGGCCGGCTTCATCGGCTCGTCACTGGCGCGGGCGCTGCTGGCGCGTGGCGACCGCGTGCGCATCCTCGACAACTTCTCGTCGGGCAAGCGAGAGAACATCGGCGATTTCGCCGACCGGATCGAGCTCGTCGTGGGCGACATCCTCGACGACGCCGCGCTGGTCAAGGCCATGAGCGGCGTCGAGGTGGTCTTTCACGAAGCGGCGATTCCCTCGGTGCCGAAGTCGATGGCCGAGCCGATCGAGAACCACGAAGCCAACGCCACGGGCACGCTGAAGGTGCTCGAGCGCGCGCGCAAAGCGGGCGTTCGCCGCGTCGTGTACGCCGCCTCGTCGGCCGCGTACGGCGACGATCCGACGCTGCCCAAGCTAGAGACGATGGCCCCGGCGCCCATCTCGCCGTACGGCGCCTCCAAGCTGGCGGGCGAGCAGTATTTACACGTCTACGCCAAGGCCTACGGCCTCGAGACCGTCAGCCTGCGATACTTCAACGTCTTCGGCCCGCGCCAGGATCCGGCGTCCGAGTACGCGGCGGTGATCCCGAAATTCATCACCGCCGCGCTGGGCGGGCAGACGCCGCGCATCTTCGGCGACGGCACACAGTCGCGCGATTTCTGCTTCATCGACAACGTCGTCGAGGCGAACTTCAAGGCCGCTTCCGTCGACGCGGCGAGAGTGTCCGGCGGCGTCTTCAACGTCGCCTGCGGCGTGGCCACCGATTTGAACCAGGTGGTGGCGCAGATAGGCGACGTGCTGGGCAAGAAGGTCGCCGCCCGCCACGAGCCGGAGCGGGCGGGCGACATCAAGCATTCGCTGGCCGACATCTCCGAGGCGCGCCGCCGCCTCGGGTACACGGCGGCGGTCTCGTTTGCCGAGGGGCTCCGCCGCACCGTCGAGTGGTATAGAACCAAGACGTGAACGCCGCCGCGCCGCCCGGTCTCCGCCTGCACGGGAGCCTCGCGTGCTGAGCATGACCGGCTTCGGGCGCGCCGCCGCGGAGGTGGCCGACAGGCGCGTCCACGTCGAGATCCGCTCGGTCAACCACCGCGGCCTCGACCTCAAGATCCGCTCGCGCGAACCCGACGCCACCGTCGACGCCGAGATCGCGCGCGCGGTGCGCGCCGCGGTCGAGCGCGGCGCCCTTACCGTGCACCTGCGCGAGGACAGCGGGCCCGCCGTCGAGAGCATCGACGCCGCCAAGGTCCGCGCCGCCTACGCCGAGCTGCAGGTCTTGCGGACGGAGCTGGGCATCGAGGCGCCCATCGACCTCGGCACGGTCGCTGCCTTCCTGGGCGCCGCGCGCGCGCCCGGGCTGGCGGGAGAGGCCTTGTGGGAGGCGTTGCGGCCCGCCGTGACAGCGGCGCTGGACGAGCTGCGGGTGACCCGCCGACGCGAAGGCGCCGCCCTGGGCGCCGACATGAAGGCCCGCGTCGACCATCTCGGGGGCATCGCCGCCCGCCTCGAATCGGAGGCCGCCACGCTGACCGAACGGTTCGCGCAACGCCTGGGCGAGCGCCTTGGCGCCTTGCGCGGGCAAGGGGGCGTCGACGCGCAGCGCCTGGCCCAGGAGGTGGCGCTGATGGCGGAGCGGCTGGATGTCAGCGAGGAGCTGGTCCGCCTGCGCGCGCACCTCGGCCACGTCCACGACATCTGCCGCGCCGACGGCGCCGTCGGGCGCAAGCTGGACTTCGTGATCCAGGAGATCGCCCGCGAGCTGAACACGATTGGCTCCAAGGCTCAGGACGCCACCGTGGCCGCCCTGGTCATCGACGGCAAGGTCGAGCTCGAAAAGCTGCGCGAGCAGGCACAGAACATCGAATGACCGCCGCCTGACGCCCGCGTTCGGACGTCGCTCCGACGCCGATCGGGGGGCCGGCGCGACGGAACGTCGCGGATAGGGCAAAATATAGGGCTCATGTCGGACATTGACTCGGGACACAGGCGCGGCATCCTGCTGGTCATCTCATCACCGTCCGGAGCCGGGAAGACCACGCTGGCGCGGGCGGTGGCCCAGTCCGAACGCCTGGAGTTCTCGGTCTCGTACACGACGCGGGCGCCGCGCCCGGGAGAGCGTGACGGCGTCGACTACAAGTTCGTCACCGACGACGAGTTCACCGACATGGTGGGCCGCAAGGAGTTCGCCGAGTGGGCCGTGGTCCACGGCAAGCGCTATGGCACCGCCATCCACACCGTCAACCGCGCCCTCGACGACGGCAAGGATTACCTTTTCGACATCGACTACCAGGGCGGGGCGCAGATCCGCCGCCAGTGGCCGGAGGAGAGCGTGCTGGTCTTCATCCTGCCGCCATCCATGGCCGAGCTCGAGCGCCGCCTGCGGCGGCGCGCCACGGATTCACACGAAGCCATCGAGCGCCGCCTGGCCATGGCCAAGCGGGAGCTGGAGCACTACGGCGAGTACGACTACCTGGTGGTGAACGACAACCTTGAAACCGCGCTGAAGGAGCTGTCGTCTATATATGTGGCGGCGCGCTGCGCCCGGTCGCGTAGCGGACACCTGGGTCAGGCGCTCCTGCACGAGGCGCGGCTGGTCGAGGAAGGGCACTTGCCGCCGCCACAAACGCAATGATGACGAACGTTCAGGAAATCTGCAGCTCGGTGTCCGGATACGATCCCGGGGCCGACCTCTCCCTCATCCAGCGCTGTTACGCGTTCGCGGCCGAACGCCACGCCGGCCAGAAGCGCCGCTCCGGCGATCCCTACGTCGTTCACCCGGTGGGCGTGGCCCGCATCATCTCGGATCTGCGCCTGGACGTGCCGTCGATCTGCGCCGGCCTGCTGCACGACTGCGTCGAGGACACCAGCGCCACCGCCGAGGACATCGGCCGCCTGTTCGGCACCGAGATCCAGTTCCTGGTCGAGGGCGTCACCAAGCTGGGTCAGATCCCGTGGACGACGCGCGAAGAACGCCAGGCGGAAAACTTCCGCAAGATGCTCCTGGCGATGGCGCGCGACATCCGCGTCATCCTGATCAAGCTGGCCGACCGCGTGGACAACATGCGCACGCTGCAGTTCATGCCGCGCGACAAGCAGGAGCGCATCGCGCGCGAGACGCGTGAGATCTACGCCCCGCTGGCCAATCGGCTGGGCATCCAGTGGATGAAGCTGGAGCTGGAAGACCTCTGCTTTCGTTACCTGGAACCGGAGGACTGCAGGCTCCTGGTCAGTCGGATGGCCGAGACGTCGACGGCGCGCCAGCTGTACATCGACGACGTCTGCGCCAAGCTGCGGGCGGCGCTGAAGCTGGCCGAGATCGCCGGCCAGGTCTCCGGGCGGGCCAAGCACCTCTGGTCGATCTTCCAGAAGATGAAGAAGACCGGGCGCGACCTGGAGCAGATCTACGACATGATCGCGTTCCGCGTGATCACCGAATCGGTGCGCGACTGCTACGCCGTGCTGGGCGTCGTGCATTCCAGCTGGACGCCCATCCCCGGCCGCTTCAAGGACTTCATTGCGCTGCCGAAGCCGAACCTGTACCAGTCGCTGCACACGACGGTGATCGGGCCGCGCTCGGAACGGATGGAGGTGCAGATCCGCACGCAGGAGATGCACCGGATCGCCGAGCAAGGAATCGCCGCGCACTGGAAGTACAAGGAGCGCAAGCCCCTCGGCGACGACGACAACAAGGCCTTCGCCTGGCTGCGCCAGCTGATGGAATGGCAGCGCGACCTCAAGGATCCGACGGAGTTCATCGAGAGCGTGAAGATCGACCTGTTCCAGGACGAGGTCTTCGTCTTCACGCCCAAGGGCGACGTCAAGGCGCTGCCCAAGGGATCGACGCCCATCGATCTCGCGTACGCCATTCACTCGAAGGTGGGCGAGCACTGCTCCGGGGCGCGCGTCAACGGCCTCATCGTTCCCCTGCGCTATGCCCTGAAGAACGGCGACACCGTCGAGATCCTCACCTCGTCGAACCAGAAGCCGTCGAAGGACTGGTTGAAGTTCGTCGTCACCAGCCGGGCCAAGACGAAGATCCGCTACTTCATCCGCATGGAGCAGCGCGAGCGCAGCCGCCTGCTCGGGCGCGATCTGCTGACGCGCGAGCTGCGCCGCCTCGACTCGTCGCTGGCCGCCGCGGAGCGCGAGGGCCTGATCGACGCCGCCGCCGAGCGCCTGCGCATCGGCAACGCCGACGACCTGCTGGTCGCCGTCGGCTACGGCAAGCTGACCGTCGAGCAGGCGGCGCACGCCATCCTCCCCGATCGCAAGTTGAGCGACACGCTGGACGACGGCACGCCCGCGCCTCCGGCGGTCACACCGCTGCGCCGGCCGGTCACCGCCAAGCGGTCGGTCGGCGGCATCAAGGTCCAGGGCGAAGCCGACATCCTGGTGAAATTCGCCAAGTGCTGCAGCCCCGTCCCGGGCGATTCCATCATCGGCTTCATCAGCCGCGGGCAGGGCGTCGTCATCCACACGCGCGACTGCACGAAGGCGCTGGATCTCGACCCGGTCCGCCGCATCGACGTCTCATGGGACGACGACTCGAAGACGCTGCGCCCGGTGGCCATCCAGGTCACCTGCGAAGACCGCCCGGGCCTGCTGGCGTCGATCTCGAAGTCGTTCACCGAGCACGGCGTGAACATCTCGCAGGCCAAGTGCCGGACCACCGAGGACGGGCGTGGCGTGAACACCTTCCAGGTCACGGTCGGTCACCTCGATCAGCTGAAGACCGTCCTGCGCACCATTCAGGGGATCCCGGGCGTCGTCACCGCCACCAGGGTCTGATCGTCGCGGCGCCTGGTCCCGCGATCGGGCGTCGGTTTGACGATAGCGAATGGGCCTGGTAAAAACCGGCCCTCCATGGCCTCGAACACACGCAGAACTTGGAAGCGGCGCAGCCGCAAGCATTCAAACCTCGGGAAAAAGCGCAAGGCGGTCGACAGCAAGCGCTCGACTCCGCCGGCCGCCGTTCTTTTCGCCGGCTTAGGCGAACCCGGCAAACCTGCGTGAGACGACCGGCGACGCCAGCCCTGGCTCGCCTCGCAAGAGTCCGTCCAGCCCCCGCGAATCTATGCGGGCAAATTTGGCTAACATCGACTAACATCGCGAAACGACAAGCGTGTCGTCCACTGTTACAGTCATGACTGGCCAGGAGCTGGATGAAAGTCTGCCCGAACTGCCAAACCAAATATCCTGACGACGCCAACTTCTGTCCGCAGGAGGCGTGCGCCACGCCCGACGGGCCGCGTCGCCTGGTGGCCGTCGCCGAAGAGTCGCCCCCGCCGCGTTATCAGATGCAGGTGCGCATCGGCGGCACGCGCGGCGGCGAGGTCTGGCGGGCCCTGGACACGCAGACGAATAACCTGGTCGCATACAAGTTGGTCGCTCCGGCGGTGCTGCCCACGCCGACCGCCGTCGAGCGCGCGCTGCGCGAGCTCAAGCAACTGACGCGCGCCCAGAACCCACACATCCTGAAGGTGCTGGACTTCGGGAAAAACCCCGACGGGCGCGTCTTCGTCGTGATGGAGCTGGTGACCGCCACGCCGCTCGACCAGCTGGTGCGGCAGGGGGGGCCGCTGCCCCTCGATCGAGCCAAGAAGATCTGCGCGCAGATCGGCGAAGCGCTGCTGGAGGGCCAGAAGGTCGGCGTCATCCACCACGACCTGGCGGCGAAGAACGTGCTGTGCGGCGCGGCCGACGACGTGAAGCTGATCAACTTTCCGACGCCGCGACCGCTGTCGGACACGGTGTTTGGCGTCGCCGACTACGTCTCGCCCGAGCAGGCCGAGGGCAAGCTGGTCGATCAGCGATCGAACACGTACAACCTGGGCGCGCTGTTGATGCTGATGCTCACCGGCGAGCCGCCCTTCACCGGCCCCGACGAGCAGGCGGTTTTGCAGAGCGTGCTGCACGACGAGCTGGTGCCGCCCAGCCGGCGAAACCCGGCCCTTTCGGCCGATCTCGACCGCCTGGTGGGCAAGGCGCTGGAGCGCAACTCCAGCCGGCGGCCGCTGACCCTGCGGCAGTTTCTGAACGACGTGGCCGGCCTGACGGCGCCCATCGGGGCCACGCCCGGTTCTACCGGCGGCGTCAGCGTTCCCGCCGCCCGGCCCGACGCGCCGTTCGCCAAGACGATGATGTTCGCGGGCGGCTCGCCCGAGGTGCAGAAGCTGGTCGCCGAGGCGGCGGCCGCGCGCGCCGAGGCCAACGGATCGGGAGGCGTGGCGGCGTTCGCACCTCCCGGCAGCAACGGCGCTGGCGCGCCGGCGCCCAGCGAGGCGGCCGCGTCGGCTCCGGCGGACGATCCCCTCGCCGAGCCGACCCCGGCGACCACGACGTCCCGCCGGCACGGCGCCGCAGTGTCCGCGACGATCGTGGCGATGCCGTCGAAGACGCCACCTCCCGTCGCCGCGGCGTCCGCCACCGGTGGCGCGCCGGAGACCAAGGAGGCCGCCAGCGCCGACGCCAGCCCCGAGGCAAAGAAGGATTCCGGGCCGGCCAAGGCGGCGTCGGCTCCCGGACCGAACCCGAACTTCCGCGAGACGCTCTGGTTCAAGAAGGGCGACGTCGACCAGATGGTCGCCGACGCCAAGGCAAAGGCGACTGTTCAGAAGGGCGTCCGCTCTGCCACGCCCACGCCGCCCGCAGGAGAGACCGTTCTGGGCGTCGACGAGAACAAGCCCCTCGAGGATCGCTACGTCGACGACGGTTCGGTCACCGTCGAGGACCGCAAGAAATTCTCTCTCCGCAGCGGCGGGACCGCCTCGTCCCTCAAGCCGGTTGGTTTGGTTCCCGGCGCTCGCATGAGCGAGGCCGAGATGCTGGACGAGATCGGCGGCCGCAAGCGCATGACCATCATCGTCGGCGCCGCCGCCGTCGGGGTGGCCCTGATCGTCGTCCTGGTCGTGGCCCTGAGGGGCGGCAAAGGCGAGGATAAGCCTGCTGTGCCGGCCGCGCCGGCCGCCACCGCGCCCGCCGAACCCGCGACGCCGCCTGCGGCTGCTGCTCCCGCCGCTCCTGCGCCCGCCACCGGCGCGCCGTCCGAAGGCGCCGGTCCCGACGCCACCAAGGAGCCGGCCAAGACCCATGTCGCCGTCGCCAAGAAGAAGGCGGTGGTGGCCAAGAAGAAAGCGCCGCCTCCGAAGAAAAAGAAGTAACGCCTCGCCGCGCCGGTCCGGTCGGCCGCGCGCCCGGCGTCTGGCTAACGGGTGGCTGGAACCAACGCCGCGTCGACGGGCGGGAGGACGTAGCCACGGTCCTGCAACCAGCGCCGGGCGACCAGAGCGTGTCCCGACTCGTTCCAGTGCGAGTCGCCGTCGATGAAGTACGCCTTGATGACGGCCTCCGCGTCGTCGCGGAAGAAATCCGGGAACAGATTCGTGAACCCGACGTTCTCGCGCCGGGCAAAGTCGCGCCACATCGTCACTTGCTTCGATTCCAGATCGCGCGCGCGAATCTGCTCGGGCCACGGATACACGATCACGTGCACCGGCATCCCGTGGGCGCGCGCGTACGCCACCAAGCGGTCGAGGTTCTCTTGCGCCAGCGCCATGCCGCGCGCGCCGTAGCGTCGCCAGATCCGATCGTCGACGGTCCACAGCGCGCGTTCCTGCAGGCCGCCTTCGCCGAACGAGCGTGTCACCGACTGGCTCCATCGCTCGCGCAAACGGTCCAGGATGGTCCGCGCGATCAGCGAATGTTTGGTCAGCCAGTCGCTTGCCCGGTGGGTCACGTGGTCCCACGTGAACCCGGGCACGAAGCTCTCGTACATGAGTTCGTCCTGGACGTCGGAGACGTCGACGAGCATCTCGATCTCGTCGAATGACAGCCGCGCCGTCTCGACCAGGTATTTGACCTTCAGGTAGGCCAGCTTCGGCGAATAGCTCTGCACGCCGGCGTCGAGGACCTCGATCCCGCGCGGGGCCAGCGCGGCGGCGACGCGGCCCACGAAGGTGCGGTCCCAGTCGATTCCGACGCCTTCGGTGAAGGAGTCACCGATGAACAGGATGCGGCGGTGACCGGGCTCCGCGTGTAGCGGCACCTCGCGCCGGACGCCGTCGCGCAGACCGAGCGAGTTGGTGATGCGCCGATAAGATCCCTGCCCCCAGGGGACCCTCTCGTCGACATTCGCGGCCAGGCCGTGGTGGTAGGCGTGGTGTCGCACGGCGCCCACCGGTTGCCGGTTGGTCAGCGTCCCGACCATCAGGTCGGCCGGCAGCAGCAGCGCCAGCGTCGGCAGCGCCATCGCCAGCCGAGGATGGCGGTGAAACCAGCCGCTGCCCGGGCCGGCGCGCGGGTCGTTGATCGCGTCGCCTTCAGTCAAGCTCGAACCCCTCTTTGTAGTTCAGCTTCAGCTTCGGATCCTGGTCCTCCTTGCGCAGGTAACAGTTCCCGACCGCCAGCGATTCGATCTCCGTCCCCATGAAGCAGCGGAAGGCGTCCGTGGCGGTGCAGACGATCGGTTCGCCGCGCACGTTGAAGCTGGTGTTGACCAGGACCGGGCAGCCGGTGCGGCGCTTGAACTCGCTCAGCAGTTGGTGAAACCGGGGGTTGGTGTCCTTGTGCACGGTCTGCACGCGCGCCGAGTAGTCGACGTGCGTGACCGCCGGGATCTCCGAGCGCGGGACGTTGAGCTTCTCGATCCCGAACAGCGCCTCCTCGGCGGCGCTCATGGCCCGGCGGCGGCGCGCCACCACGTCGGCGACCAGCAGCATGTACGGGCTGTCGGCGTCGATCTCGAACCAGTCGGCGACGTCCTCGCGCAGGACCACCGGCGCGAAGGGGCGGAACGACTCGCGGTATTTCACCTTCAGGTTCAGCACCGACTGCATGCGCGGCGATCGCGCGTCGGCCAAGATCGACCGGTTGCCCAGCGCCCGCGGCCCAAACTCCATTCGACCCTGCAGCCAGCCGAGCGCGCGCTCAGCCGCCAGATCGCGCGCGGCCGTGTCGGTGAGCTGCCCGTCGTCCAAGACCTGGAACCGCGCGCCGGCCGCGGTCAGCTCGGCCTCGATCTCCGCCTGGGAGTACGCGGGTCCCAGGTAGGCGCCGGCCATCCCATCGCGCGCTCCGTTCGGCCGGCGCGGCAGCTTGGCGTGCAGGTGATAACCGGACAGCGCCGCCCCGACGGCGCCGCCGGCGTCGCCCGCCGCCGGCTGGATCCAGATCCGCTGGAACCGTCCGTCGCGCAGGACCTTGCCGTTGGCCACGCAGTTCAACGCCACACCGCCCGCCAGGCACAGGTTGGCAAGGCCTGTCTCGGCGGCGATCGATCGGGTCAGGCGCAAGACGATCTCCTCCGTGACCTTCTGGATCGACGCCGCGAGATCCATGTGGTGCTGCGTGAGCAGCTGATCGCCCGTGCGCGGCGGCCCGCCGAACAGGCGATCGAACTTCTCGTTCGTCATGCGCAGGCCGGTGCAAAAATCGAAGTAGTCCATGTTCAGGAGGAACGATCCGTCTTCCTTCACGTCGATCAGCTGGTCGAAGATGCGGTCGGCAAAGGACGGCTGACCATACGGCGCCAGCCCCATGAGCTTGTACTCGCCGGAGTTCACCTTGAAACCGGTGTAGTAAGTGAACGCCGAATAGAGCAGCCCCAGCGAGTGGGGGAACTCGATCTCCTTGACGACGCGAATGTCGTTGCCGCGCCCCACCGCCAGCGACGTCGTCGTCCACTCGCCGACGCCGTCCATGGTCAGGATGGCCGCCTCCTCGAAGGGCGACGGAAAGAACGCGCTGGCGGCGTGGCTCAGGTGGTGCTCGCCGAACAGCAGCTTGCCGGCCACGTTCTTCGCTCCCGGCTCCACGCGCCCGAGCTCGCGCAGGACCAGATCCTTCTGGAACAGCTTCTCGCGCAGCCACAGCGGCATCGCCATGCGAAACGAGCGGAACCCCCGAGGCGCGAACGTCAGGTACGTCTCCAGCAGTCGCTCGAACTTCAGGAATGGCTTGTCGTAGAAAGCGACATGATCGATGGCATCCAGGCTGGTGCCGCCGGCGCGCAGGCAATAGCGGATGGCGTTCGCGGGGAAGCGAGCGTCGTGTTTTTTGCGCGAAAAGCGCTCCTCCTGCGCTGCGGCCACCAGCTGGCCGTCCTCGACCAGCGCGGCGGCGCTGTCGTGGTAGAGCGCCGAGATTCCCAGGATCCGCACGGCCGTCAGAACAGCGTGTAGATGAAAGGCGCGATCGCCGAGCCCTGCGCCAAGACCAGGAGCGCGCCCAGGATCAGCGCCACCACGGCGACGGGAACGATCCACATCTTCCGCCGGCTGCGCAGAAAGGCGAAGAAGTCGCGCAAGAATGACAGCACGGTGTCCTCAGAACTGGCGGGCCATTCCGTCGCCCGGGTGGTCGCCGTCCGGCCCGCGCGGTGTCCAGTAAGTCTTCGCGGCAGGATCCTTGCGCAGCCGCAACAGATCCTTGCGCGCCACCCGCAGCAGCCAGTGCACGGGCGTGAAAACGCCGAAGAACATCACGCCGAGGGTGATCGGCGTGACGACCTTCCCCAGCAAGAGACCAAGGCGCAACCACAGCGCGTTCAGCGGCGCCAGCGCGCGCGGCCAGGCCATGGCGCAGACCAGGAAAGCCGCCGCGGCGACCGCCATCGAGGGGCGCACTGAGTGGTGGTGGCGCAGCGGGGCCACCGCCAGCAGCGTGAAAAAAGCCGCGAAGACCAGGCCGAACGATCGGTTCGAAGATCCCTCGACCGTCTGGTGGCGGCCGAGATCCTCGTGCAGCGTCGCTTGCGAGCGGGTGGTTTTCATCAGTCCCGAAGGAGCGACAAACACCACGGCGCCCCCGCGCCACCATATGGCTTCTCGGATCCGAACTCAAGAATCGCGGAGGCGCACGAGGGGCAGGCGCACGTCGCGCCCGGCCTCCAGCGCCGCCAGAGCGCTGTCGAGCTCTGGCAGCTCGATCTCGCGTATCGCAGGGGCGACGTCGATCTCGCCGCGGGACAGCAGGGCCAGCGCTTCGGGGATGAGGTCGGGGTGATAGCCTCCGCCGACGAGAATCCTCACCGGGCCCCCACATCGATCGAGGCCGTCCAGCGAGGCGGGGGTTCCGCGGCGGAAGGAAAGCGTGCTTCCGGGCGCCGTCAATCGCAGGGCTGCCCGCGCCGGGGCGGCGCCCGCGCCGTACACGAAGATGCGCCGCTCGGGGCGGCCATGGCCGGCGCCGCTCGATGCTTCGGCATCGGCCAGGACGCGCTGCCAGGCGGCGGCGTCGCCGCCCGGGTCGAGATCGACGATGGCCTCGGCGCGTGCCCGCGGGCCGGAGGCGACCGTGAAGGTCCGGCAGCTGCGCCGCGCGCTGAACGAGGCACCCAGCGAGACCCATGGTTCGACGCCGATCCAGATCGCCGTGTCGCCCGGGCCAAGTCCACTGCGTGCCGTCGCCTCCAGCACCTCCGCCGCCAGGCCGGCGGCGGCGATCACAGGCGCCGCCAGGTTCGCCCACGCCGGCTCGCTGATCGGCGTGACGAAGCGCTCGGCCACGCTGCTCTGCTGCTGGTCGAGGGACAGCGGCGTCTGCGGCGACCGGCACGCCGCGGTCAGCGCGCGCCGGCAGGTGGCGCATTCGCCGCACGGCAGGGGCGCGGGGACGAACACGCGGCGCGCGCCGGCCACGTCGCCGTCGACCGCCGCCAGCGCGTCACCGGCGCGCGGCGCGCCCCCGCCGACCAGCACGTGCGTCGCGGTCACGCGCAACCGGGCGCCGCCGCCGTCCGGCCCCGTCACGGCTCCACGATCCGCAGGCGCAGCGTGTGCGGCTGGCCGGCGCGCGTGAAATCGACCACCAGGACCGGCGATGTGCGTAGCCTGTCCCAAACGTCGTTCGCCTCCTCGGGGCGCTCGATCGGCCGGCCGTTGATGCGGGTGACCACGTCCCCCGTGCGCAGGTCCAGATCGGCGTAGCACGCGTCGTCGCCGGGTAAGGCGCGGATGATCCATCCGCGAAACCGCCCGTGCTCCAGCTTTGGATCGATGTCGACGGTGCGCAGCCAGTTGCCGAGACCACCATCCAGCGTGCGCAGGACGGCCGCGCGCCGCAACCCATCTGGCCCGCGCCGCGCCTCGCACGACGGCGGAGCGGTGGCGACCGGCAGGGGAGGGTCCGCGATTGGCACCGGCGCGGCGGGCTCCGTGGCCACGCTGGCGGGCGGCGGCGCTGGTGTCATCGCGGGGCCGGAAGCGGTGGACGCGCAGCCCGCGCCCGCGATCGCAATCGCTCCGGCGACGGCGCCGACGACGGCGGCGACCCGTTGCTTCATGCCGCCCTCGCGCGCGCCGCCAGCAACGCATCGACGGCGCCGGCCAGCGCCGCCGTCACGTCGGCAATCGGGCGCGCTCCGTCGACGACCACGACCCCCGCTGGGTCGGCGGCGGCCAGGTGCCGGTAGTGGGAGGCCACGCGCTCCTGTACCGGATCGGCGTCGTAGCGCTCGACGGCCCGCCCGGCGGCGCGGCGCCGGCCCGCGGCGACGGCTACCGGGACGTCCAGCAACAACGTCAGATCCGGGCGCCGCACCTCGCGCGCGAGGCCAGCCACCCAGTCGCGCTCGGCCTCCTCGGCCTGATAAGCCAGCGACGACATCAGGTAGCGATCCGAGACCACGTCGGCGCCGCTCGCCAGCGCCGGCTCGATCTCGCGCGCCAGGTGATCGCGGCGGTCGGCGGCGAACAGCAGCGCCATCGCCCGCCCGTCGAAGGCGGCGCCGTCGCCGGCGCCGGCGCCGTCGCCATTGGACGTTCGGTGCTGGCCGGCCAGGATTTGCCGCAGCAGCACGCCCACCGGACCGGCGCTGGGCTCGCGGGTCGCCACCGCCCGGCGCCCGCGCGCCACCAAGTGCGCCAAAAGGCGCGGCAGCTGCGTGGTGGTGCCGGAGCCGTCGATCCCTTCCAGCACGACGAATATCGGCTGCTGTTGATTGGTTGCGTCCGGCAAGTTTCACACGTGCGCGCGCTGGTCTATAACGTGGCCCTTCGATCTACAACGGACCTGGCCTTGGCCTCCAGAGAAACGACAGTGTGCCGGCTGATCCCGCGCCTCGTGCTTGCGGTACTGGCGGCGCTGGCGCCGGCCTGCCGCCGCTCGCCCGACACGGCGACGACCCGGAGCATGCCGCCCTCGCCCAGCGAAGCGCGCGACGTGCGCTGCGTGGAACGCCTCGAGGGTTGCGTCTGGTGCGAAGGGCGGGGGATCGTGCCCGCGCTGATCGATCCAGACGGCCCGCCCGCCTCGCTGTGCGACCCGAAGGATCCCGGCAACTGCACCGACTTCTGCTCGCAGCTCATGCCCGAGTGCGCGACTCCGTGGCACAGCGGGCCGAGCTGCCTGCTGCCGTCGGAAGAAGAGTTCCGGCGCGAGGTCTTCCGGCGCGACACCTCCGATCGCCCGGAGGTGCTGGTGGCGGGGCGCATCCTCGACGAGGCGGGGAAGCCCGTCGACGCCGCCCGTATCCGCGTCTGGTGGCAGGAAACGCGCGTCCTGGAGGAGGTCTCGGCGAAGGACGGCAGCTTCCGCCTGCGCCTGCGCGCCGGCCCGTGGGCCTACTCGATCACGGTGGCGCACGCGGGCCTCGGCACCGAGGTCGCGGAGCTGAAGCTGGAAAGGCCCAGCCCTGTCACGCGCAACTTCCGGATGGAGGCCGAGAACCTGATCAAGGGCCGCATCACCGACAACACCGGCGCCCCGGTCGGGGGCGTGACCGTGGCGGCGCTGCGCAGCCCAGAGGATCCCATCGAGACCAGCGCGACCCAGAGCGCCGAGGACGGCAACTTTCTGATGAACGGCTTGAAGAGCCGGCGATATTTCCTGCGCGCGTCGAAGTTCGGCTGGCTGCCGGCGACGTTCAAGTGGGCGATGCCGGCGCCGCTGCCGCCCCCGCGCGTGACGATCAAGCTCACGCGCACCGGGGTCATCAAAGGCTCGGTCGTCGACAGCGACGGCGACGGCCAGCCCAACGCCACCGTGGTGGCGCTCCTGTCGGCGGGCGGCATCGCGGGATCGCCGATCATCTGGAGCACCGACAGTCAGGGGACGTTCGCGCAGGATCGGTTCCAGCCCGGCACCTGGTATCTGTGGGCCCGCCACGGCGAGATGCTGGTCTACCCGCCGGAGAAGATCGAGATATCCGACACCAGCTTGCGCGCCGAGATTCGTCTGAAGCTTTCACATCGGGGCGCGCGCGTGCGCGGCGTCGTCAAGCTGCAGGGGGGCCGAGCGCTGGATCCCGAGACGCGCGCCGTTCTCGTCGGCCGGTCGCCGCTGGCGCTGCCGCGCAAGGCAGTCGGCGAGATCGATCGCGACGGTCGCTTCGTCGTCACCGCCGTGCTGCCCGGCCGCTACGAGCTGAGCTTGCGCGTCGGCCCGCGCATCCTGCCGATCGCCAGCGGCCCGCGCGAGGTCGAGGTCCCTATCGACCCCGGCGCCACCGTCGATCTCTCGGAGGCCGTGGTCGTGCGCGCGTCGGCCGAGGAGTGAGGGCTCAATGCAAGACGCGCATGCGGCTCAGGCAGTCGGCGAGCACGTGATGGCTCTCGTTCTCGAAGGCGGTGAAGCGGACAGCCATCCCGGAGACGGCCTTGCTGACGCCGCCCTGGGTGAAGTTCACGAAGTAGTGGTTCTTCACCTCGCCGGTGGCGACGACATCGCCGGAGCCGTCCGGAACGGGGAAGCAGACCCGCACGGTCGCGCCCAGCGGCAATGGATCGCGCACCTCCAGAAAGATTCCGCCCGCCGAGACGTTGCGCGCCACGCAGTACATCTCGCCGAATAGCAGCGATTCCACCCGCACCGAGAACATCTTGTCGAAGCGCAGGTGCTGGCGTTTCTCGGAGGTCTCCAGGTCGCCGACGTCGATGCGGGCGGCTCGGGTGGGTTCGAAAGCGACGTCGCTTTCGTCGATCAACGAGGGAAGGGCGGGCGCGGCGGGATCGGAAGGGATTGGCATGACGGCATCGTATCGTGTAGCGCGATGAAGTCAAAAAACCTACATGTAGGCCGCAGCCAACCTCGCAGAAAGAGGTCCGCTGGGCTCCAACTCAGTTGTCGCGTCCTCCGCCGATCGCTAATGTGCGCCCGTGCGACGCTGGCGGGGCCCGTGGATGGCGGTGTTGGCCTGGTACGCGCTGATCTTTGCCCTGTCGTCGGTGCCGGGGCGCGATCTTCCCGAGATGCCGGCGCAGAACGCCGACAAATTCGTCCACGCCGCCGTCTACGCCGTGCTGGGCGCGCTCTGCCTGCGCGCGCTCCGCCGGAGCTTCGCGAAGCTGCAGGCGCCTGTCGCCGCCGTCTGCGCCGTGGCGCTGGCGACCCTCTTCGGCGTCAGCGACGAGCTTCATCAGCTGCTGACGCCCGGACGAAGCGCCGATCCGCACGACGTGATGGCCGACGCGATCGGCGCGGTCATCGGCGCGCTCGTGGTTCTGGCAATCGGTCGGCTTCGGCTGCTCGATCGCGGCGCGCGGAGAATAGATGAAAATCCAGCGCTGCCTTATGATGGCGCAAAGCCGGGCCGCGATGCTCCCCGACGAGAGAACCACCCATAGCAATACGCCGGTGCTACCGACCGACGTCGAGGCGCTGGTGGCGGCCCCGGGGCGCGGCGTGGCGAAGCCGTTGGTGGCATTCCTGCGCTCCCAGAACATCAACGTGCAGACCGCCACCGACACCGACGGCGCGTTCGAGGAAGCGCTGCTGCACCCGCCCGACATCGTCCTCATCGACGATCGGATCCTGCCCACCGGCGGCATCGATCTGTGCCAGCGCCTGAAGTCGAACGTGCGCACGCACTTCGTTCCGGTGATCGTCTTCGTGCTGAACGACCTGCGGCACTTTCGCATCCGCGCCATCGCCGCCGGCGCCGACGCCGTCTTCACGCCGTCGACGGATGCGCAGGAGCGGCGCACGCGCCTGTGGGCGCTGCTGCGGACGCGCTCGCTGTTTCGCCAGATCGAACGCAAGCAGCGCACGCAGGGGTCGGAGATCGTCGACCGGCGCCGCTGGCTGAACCTGCTGTTGCAGGATCTGCAGCGTTCGGTGGCCGCGTTGCAAGGGCACGTCGACTTCATGGCCCGCTTCGCGCCGCCGCACGGCGATTCGCGCCGCGACGATTTTCAGGACAGCGTCGACGACGCCCGCTCGGTGATCGAGCTTCTGATGCTGAACGTGCGCACCGTGGCGGATTACGAGCGCAACGAGAGCGGGCAGCTGATCCAGAGCGAGACGACGTTCACGCTGGCCGAGCTGGCCCGCGAGGTCCATCGCGACCTCGGGCGGCAGGGCACGCTGGCCGGACGCAAGCTGGCGCTGGCCCCGATGGCCAGGGGCACCGATCGCTTCGTGGTGGCCGACCGCGAGCTGTGCAAGCGCGCGGTGATGAATCTGGTGGTGCACGCCATCCTGCGCGGGCAGTCGACGCAGCCGATCGTCCTGCGCGTGTTGCCCGACGGCAGCTCGGCGCGGCTGACGGTCTCGATGCCGGGCGAGCCGCTGCGCCCCGACTGGCGGTCGATCTTCGAGCCGCACCTGCCGGCCTCCACGTCGTCCGCCGGCTACGGGCTGGGTCTGGCCATGGCGCGGGTCGTGGCGGCGCTGCACGGCGGTCGAGTCTGGATCGAGGAGGAGCCGCCCACGGGCTCGGCGTTCGTTTTCCAGCTGGGCCCGGAAGCCAGCACGGTCCAGGGCAACGGCAGGGCAGGCCGGGCATGACGCCGGTGGGGCAGGCCGCAGGGATCGCACGTCTCACCCGGCGGGCGTTTCTCCCCGCGGTTCTGGTGGCCCTGGCAGCTGCGGGGCCGGCTGCGCTGGCCGCCGCGCCTCCCGGCAAGATCGACGAGCTCTGTCACGCGCTGCTGGAGGACACGAACTACAAGGTCCGGGTGCAGGCGGCGCTGGTGCTGGGACGGCTGCGCGATCTCAGCGCGGTGCCGTCGCTGACGCGGGCCCTCGATGATCCGAACAAGACGGTGCGCGCCATCGCCGCCCAGGCGCTGGGGCAGATCGCCGATCCATCGGCACTGGATCCGCTGAAGGCGCTCTTGAGACGGGAGAGCGACGCCTTCGTCCGCAAGGAAACGGAGAAAGCGGTCGCCCTCCTCGGCAGCACCGGAGGGCCCGGCGCCACCGCCAACAAG
>DATKEU010000567.1:0-13439 GCA_035544495.1 Polyangia bacterium
TGCAGCGCCTGGGCGACAAGGCGCTGGGCGCGACGGCGCTGGAGGTGGCCAGCACGCTGGAGCCCGGCGACATCAAGCGGCACGAACAGCTGGCCGAGCTGTACCTGCAGGCCGGACCCGATCAGATCGACAAGGCGATCCGCGAGCACCAGCTGCTGGTCGCCGCCAACCCCGATCGCCTGGGCGCGTACCGCGCGCTCGGCCGGCTTTACCAGGAAGCGGGGCAGGTCGACAAACGCTGGTGCGTCGCCGCCACCCTGTCGTTCCTGCGCAAGGCCGATCCCGAGACCGAGCAGTTCTACGAGGCGCACCGGCCGCCGGAGCTGCGCCCGGCCCAGCGCGCCTTCAGCGACGAGCTGTGGCCTCGGATCGTCCACCGCGACGAGGATCCCTTCGTCGCCGCCATCTTCATGCTGGTGGGACATTTCGTGGCCGCGACGACCGCGCAGCAGCATCAGGCGGTGGGGATCAAGCGCAAGGATCGCGCCGACGTCGGCCGCGACGACCGCCCGGCCCTGCGCGTCCTGCGCTATGTGTCCGAGACGCTGGGGCTGCCGGCGCCCGATCTCTTCTTCACCGACGCCGAGGCGCACGGCCTGTCGATGCTGAACCTGCAGGAGAAGGGCGTGCTGACGCCGGCGCTGCTGATCGGCCAGGATTTCGCCGCGCGCAGCAGCGAGGCCGATCTGGTCTTCGAGGTGGGCAAGCGGCTGGCGTTCCTGCGGCCCGAGCGTTTCCTGCGCAGCGCCCTGCCCTCGCCCAGCGCGCTGGACGTCACGCTGCGGGCCGCGATGGCGCTGGCCGGCGCGCCCATCGGCAACGGCGCCCACAACGGCGAGGTCGATCGCCTGGCCGATCACCTGCGCCGGCTGGTGCCGCGCCCGACGGCGGAGCAGCTGGCGATGGTGGGGCGAAAACTTTTGGCCGCGCGCGGAGAGGTGATCGACGCGGAGTCCTGGATGGCCGCCGCCGACATGACAGCGGCGCGCGTGGGCTTCGTGCTGGCCGGCGACGTCGGGCTGGCGGCGCGCATGACCGCCACCGAACCGCCCGGCGCCAGCCCGCTGCCGGCCAAGCAGCGGCTGCGCGATCTGCTTGCCTACTCGGTCAGTGAGGACTACTTCGCGGTCAGGAAATTCTTAGGGCTGGAAGTGATGTAGCAGTATCCTGCGCCGATGATTCCGTGCTGCGCGGGGGGCCGAGCCCGTCGACGATATCGCCCGGGTCGGCAGTTGCGTGAGTCGGGGCGGGCGCTGGGCGTGGTCGCCGTCCTCGTGGTGCTGTCGGCCTGCGCCGCGCAGGCGCCGCCCGCGCCGCAGGCGCCGCCGACCGCGGTCGCCGCGCCGGCCGCGCGCGCGGCGACGCCCGCCATCAACCTGCCGCCTGTGCAGTTCCGGAGCGCCGCCGAGTCGCGGCGCGCGTTGATGGTGTCGATCGCGATCCCGTCGGTGGATCGCCTCCTCGGCAGCGGTACGGCGCTGGCCGGGCGCGCGGTGCCGCTGCCGCTCGACGCCACCAGCGTGCGCGACATGCTGCTGTCGCAGGCGGGGCTGGCTCCCGCGGTCGGGGAGAACATCGACTTTTCCAGCCCGGCCGGCGTGGCGGTGGTCGCGATGGGCCCGGGGATCGACGCCGGCGTGGTGATGGCCATCCCGGCCAAGGGCGCGGCCGAGGCGCAGAGAGCAGTCGCGGCGCTGGGCAAGACGCTCTCGCGCCGCGGCGACGTCGCCGAGGTCTCGAACGGCTCGGGTGGCCGCGGCTGGATCTGGATTGCCGGCAGCGTCCTCGTGCTCAGTGATTCCCTGGATGCGCTGGTCAAGGGCGCGAACCTGGCGCTGGAGGCGCGCCGCCCCGCCGACGAGGACGTCACCGCCACGCTGTTCCCCGAAGCCATCGCCGCCGCCAACGGCACCGACGTCAGGACCGCGCTGGCCCGTTTCGTCGACAACCTGCGCGCCCTGCAAGCGGCGCGCGGGATGTCGATGAACGCCGATTCGATCGCGATCGTCGCCGACTGGCTGGGGCTGATCGCCGACGCGTCGACGATCGAGATCGGCCTCGGCGTCGACACCACCCGCGGCGTCAGCCTGCGCGCGCGCCTGTACGCCAAGCCGGGGACCAAGCTGGCCGCGGTGTCGCAAGAGGTGCGCCCGGTGGCGTTCGATCCCTTGCTGTTCGTCTCGGGCAAGGAGCCGGCGATCGTCGCCGGCGCCAGCGTCGGCTCGCTGTGGCGCGCGCACGTGGCACGCCTGCGCAAGCGCTTGCAAGATAAACAGGACAGCAAGGAACCGGGCGCGCCGGCGGCGCTGGCCGTCTTCGACACCGCCACCGAGACCGCGATTGGCCTGAGCGCCGCCACCTTGTACCTGAAGCCGGAGACCAGCCTGCGCTTCGTCTGCCCGCTCAAGGACGCCGGCGCCTCGTCCCGGCTGGCGGCGGCGCTGGGCAAGCTGGATCGCGCGGGCGCGCTGGCGCTGGTAAAGACGCAGATGGAGGGTGACAAGGTGCCCTTCGACGTCGGCGCGCGCAAGGAGACCGTGGGCAAGCTCGGCGCCCTGCACTACACGCTGGCGCCGAACGCGAAGAACGCGGCGCCCGGTGTGAAGGAGATGTGGAAGAAGATGTTCGGCAAGACGCTGGACATCTACGTGGCCGTGTCGGGCGCGCGTCTCATCGGCGCGGGCGGCAAGCGAGCCAAGGCCGAGCTCACGGCGATGGCGTCCGGGAAAGGGAGCGAGCCCGACAGCGAGGTGGCGCGCGCCCTGGACGCCGCCAAGGACAAGGACCTGGTCGAGTACATCGACTTCGGGCCGTTCGTGGCCGCCATCGGCGCGCTGTCGGACGACCCGCGGGCGGCGATGCTGGCGAAGGCGACGCCGGCGCCGATCCCGATCACCTTCACGGTCGGCGGCGACGGCAAGGGTCAGGTCACGAAGCTGGAGCTGGCGATTCCACCCGCCGCCTTCAGCGGGGTGGGCACGCTGCTCCAGGGCTTCAGCGCGGCCGGCGCGCGCCGGTAGTCGCCGCGATTCTCAAAGCTGCCGCAGCAGGGCCTTGACCTCGACCTCGGCCGGCTTGCCGCGCGGCGTGTAGCCGCGGCTGCCCGGGCCGCCGTAGCCGTACCAGTTCCAGACGTAGACGCCGCCCAGGAAGGGCGCCGTCGCCCAGACGCGACGGAAAGCGGCGAAGGCGCGGCGCTGCTCGTCGAGATCGACGGCGCCGCCCGCGGCTTCGTCCCAGGGCGCCGCCGTGGCGCCGGCCCGCGAGCGATAGCCGAGCTCCGTGAAGACCAGCGGCGCCGTCGCCCCGCGCGCCGCTCGCCAGGCGGCGAGGTCGTCGCGCACGCGCCGCCATCCTTGCTCCAGGGCCGCGTCGTCGGCCGGCGCGTCGGCGCCCGCGCGCAGCTCGAAATAGCCGGTGATTCCTTCCTCGTCGACGAGATCGAACAGACGCGCGTCCCGGTAGTGATCCCAGTTGGCCGAATACACCAGCGTCCCCCGAAACAGCGCGCGCATCCGCTGGACCAGCGGGCGCCAGCGCTCGAGATCGCCGTCCAGCGACGATAGCTCGCTGCCGATCGCCAGGCGCTCGGCGCCGGTGACCGCCGCCACCGCCGCCAGATCGCCCAGCACGTCGGCGTAGTGGCGAAACCACCGATCGGGCTCTGCCGGCGCCAGCGTGCCCCGCCACTGGCCGGGGCGCGCGGCGGACAGCCGCACGATGGGGAACAGCGCCACCTCCAGACGGTCGCGGCGCGCGGCCCGGATCGTGTCGGCCACCGTCGCCAGCGTCGGAGAATAGCGCGTGTGCAGGTGAAGATCGTCGCTGCGCTCGTCGGTTTGATAGATCGGCACCACCAGCGCCACGTGCGTCGCCCCGAGCGCGACAATCTCGGCCAGGAGCGGCGTGTAGGAGAAGCTGACGTCCTCGGCGAAGAGGCCCAGCGCCACGCCCCGCTGGCGCGCCTCACCGTCGCCGGTCGAGGGCGGCCGCGGTGCGGGCGCGGGCGCGGGCGCGGGCACGGGAGCAAGCGGCAGCGACGGCGCGCCCGTCCCGATCGGCGGCGGGCTGGAGACCGACGCCAGCCAGGTCGCGCCCAGGAGAACCATCGATCGCGCGTGCGCCTGCACGCCCGCAGTCTATCCAGGCGAGAACCAGCCGGCGAACTCTGATAGAAGATGCGCTCGGATGAGCGGCGACGATCGGGATCGGGATCTGGAGCCGGAGATCGAGATCTCGGAGGATCTGCCCGAACCGCCCGCCACGCCCGAGCCCAGCCCCGAAGCGCTGGCCGACAGCGGCCCGGTGGCTGGCAGCCGCATCATCGCCATCGGCGCCGGTCGCGGCGGGGCCGGCCGCTCGCTGCTGGCCGCCAACATCGCCATCTACCTGGCGCAGACGGGAAAGAAGGTGATCGCCATCGACGCCGATCCCGCCGGCGGCCCCTTGCACCAGCTGCTGGGGGCCGCCCGCCCGCCGCGCGGGTTCGGCGAATTCCTGCGCGGCCGCGCGCCCACGCTGGCGGAGCTGGTGGTCGACACCCCCATCGCCAGCTTGAGCCTGGTCAGCGGCGAGGGCGCGACCCTGGGCTCGATGAAGGGCAAGGTGGCGGCGAAAGGGATCCTGGCCGCGATCCGCCAGCTGGCCGCGGACTACATCGTCGTCGACCTCGGCCCCGCCGATGCCACGCAGGCGCTGGATCTGTGGCTGGGGGCCGATTTTCCCGTCGCCGTCACGCTGCCCGATCCCGCGTCGATCGAGGCCACGTACCGCCTGCTGAAGAGCGCCTTCGTTCGCAAGCTGCGCTCGACGCGGGGCCTCGAGCGGCTGGTGGCCAACCCGGCCGGCCCGCCACCCGCTGCGCTGGACATTTATCGCGCCGCCCGCGACCAGGGTGGCCCGCCCGGGACGATCGATCGCCTGCGCGACGAGATCTTCCGCTATCGCCCGCGCTTCATCGTCAACCAGACGCGCAGCTTGCCGGATCTGAAGCTGGGCGTCTGGATGGCGACGGCGGCGCAGCGCCGGCTCGGCCACACCTTCGAGTACCTGGGCCACGTCGAGTCCGACGAGACGGTCTGGCTGGCCGCGCGCCGGCGCCGACCGCTGGTGGCGGAGTACCCCGAATCGAAGGTGGCCAAGAACATCGAGCGCATCGCGCGGCGACTGCTGTCGGGCGACAGCGAGCGCGCCGGCGCCGCCCCGACGGCGATTCGCCTGGAAGAGGAGCAGACGCACTACGAGATCCTGGAGACCGAGCCCGGCGTCAGCGACGAGGAGGTGCGCCGCGCCTACCGCACGCTGAAGGAGATCTACGCCGCCGGCTCGCCGGTGATCGCGGGCCTGTACGACGAGCACGAGCTCGGCGAGCTGCACGCCCGCGCCAACGCCGCCCACGACACGCTGTTCGCGCCCGAGCGGCGGCGTCTTTACGACCTGGCGTTACCCGAGGCGGACCTGGCGCGCGCCGTGCGCGCCGCCGCTCAGGGCGCCCGGCGCTCGGGCGGCGCGCCCGTCGTTCCCGACCGCGCCGAATCGCCGGAGCCGGTGCTGGAGATCGGCGAGGAGGTGACCGGCCCCATCCTGCGGAAGATTCGCGTGGCGCGCGGCCTCGAGCTCGGCGAGATCTCCCAGCGCACCAAGATCAGCGAACGCCACCTGCGCTCGATCGAGGAGGAGCGCTTCGGCGACATGCCGGCCGCCGTCTACGTGCGCGGCTTCGTCACCGAGTTCGCCCGCGCGTTGCGCATCGACGCCCAGCGCGCCGCCGAGAGCTACCTCCGCCGCTTCCACGCCCGCAACTCCCCGCCCATTCCACCCGCTTCCGACCCGCCGCCCGAGCGCTGAGCGGCAGGCCCCTTCCGCGCGAGGCTAGTCTTAGGCTAGAGCACGTTCGACGCCAGCTCGGCCAGCGGCGAACGTTCGCCCTTGGACAGCGTGACGTGCCCGGCCAGCGCCTCGCCCTTGAACTTCTCCACGACGGTGGTGAGCCCGTTCGACGTCGCGTCCACGTACGGGTTGTCGATCTGGTACGGGTCTCCGGTCAGCACCACCTTCGTCGCCTCGCCGACGCGCGTGATGATGGTTTTCACCTCGTGCGGCGTCAGGTTCTGCGCCTCGTCGACGATGATGAACTGGTTCGGGATCGACCGCCCGCGGATGTACGTCAGCGGCTCGATCTCGATGAAGCCCATGTCGATCAGCTCCTGATAGCTGCGCCCGCTCTTGCGCTCGCTCTTCGACAGCCCCATCAGGAACTCGACGTTGTCGTAAATAGGCTGCATCCAGGGATTCAGCTTCTGCTCGAGATCCCCCGGCAGATACCCCACGTCGCGCCCCAGCGGAAAGATCGGCCGCGACACCAGCAGCTTGGAATAGATCTGCTCCTCGACCACCTTCTGCAGGCCGGCCGCCAGCGCCAGCATCGTCTTGCCGGTCCCTGCCTTGCCCACCAGCGTCACCAGCTTGATGTCGTCGGCCAGCAGCAGATCCAGCGCGCAGTGCTGTTCCTTGTTGCGCGGCCGGATCCCCCACACGCCGTCGCGCAGCTTGCGCAGCGGCACCAGCTTCTTCGCCGCGCCGTCGAACCGCCCCAGCGCGCTGTGCGAGGGCGTCTCCGGGTCGCGCAGCAGGACGTACTGGCTCGGGTACAGGCTCGCCTGCGAAAGCTCCAGCGCGCCGCTGGCGAAGAATGCGTCGACGTCCGCGCCGGTCACCGGCAGCTCGACGATCCCCGCATACAGCTCGGAGATGTCGATGCGCTCACCCTCGAAGTCCATCGCCGTCAACCCAAGGGCGTCGGCGCGGATGCGCAGGTTGACGTCCTTGGTGACGAAGATGGTCGGCTCGTCCGGGTGGGCGTCGCGCACGTCGAGGGCGACCATCAGGATCAGGTGATCGGCGATCTGCGATTCGCGCAGCGTGGTCGGCACGGCCCGCGCCGCCGACGCCACCCGCAGCCGCCCCCCCGACTCCAGCAACGCACCGTCGGCCAGACGGGCGCCCTCCTTGCGCAGGCGATCCAGCACTCGCGCCACCTCGCGCGCGTTGCGACCGCGCTCGGAGGCCTCCTTCTTGAACTGATCGATCTCCTCCAGGACGAAGATCGGGATGACCACCTCGTTGTCGGCGAAGTGGAGCATCGCTCCCGGGTCGTGGATGAGAACGTTGGTGTCGAGGACGAAGTGCTTCACGCGCCCGTCACTTGCCCGCGCCCTTGTGCTTCCCCGGCTTCTCGCGCGCGATGGTGACCTTCTTCATCACCACGTCGGTGACCGGTTTGTCGCGCGGCCCGCGCGGGACGTTGGCGATCGTCGTCACCAGCGACAGCGGATCGCACGCGCCGAAGATGGTGTGCCGCCCGGTGAGGTGCGCCGGCGTCCCCTCGGTGATGAAGAACTGCGACCCGTTGGTGGCCGGCCCTGCGTTCGCCATGGCCAGCAACGCCGGCTTGTCGAACTTCAGATCCGGCGAGAACTCGTCCTCGAATCGGTAGCCCGGGTTTCCGGTCCCCACGCCCAGCGGATCACCGCCCTGGATCATGAAGCCGGGGATGACACGATGGAAGATGAGGCCGTCGTAAAAGGGCCTCTTCACCCACTGCCCGGTCTTGGGATCCTTCCAGGGGCGCAGGCCGCGCGCCAGGCCGACGAAGTTCGCCACCGTGACCGGCGCCTGCTTCTCGTAAAGCTCGCACTTGAACTTGCCCTGCGTCGTCTCGATGGTGGCGGTCAGCGTCCCCTTGGGCGGTCCCGGCACGCCCTTGACCGCCTCATCCAGCGTGAAGTGGCCCTTGGCCGGATCGTCATCGCCGCCTTGCGCGCGCGCCGCCGGTGCGGCCAGCGCCGCCGCCAGCGCCATCATCGAAGTGATCAGCGAACGCGAGAAACAGACACGAGCACGCATGCGAACCTCCCGTTTGCGCCGGTACTATTACCACTAAATCCAGCGGCGCGAGCCCAGAAGCGGGCAGGCCTCTCCTTCACGGCCCGCCGATGTCGTGAAACTGCACCGTCGCGCCCGGCCGGATCCCCAGCCGCGCCGCCAACCCGCCCCCGATCTCCAGCACGAACTGCGCCGGCAGGGGCACGCGCCGCGAGGTCAGCGTCTGCGGCTCCGCGTTCTCGACGATGCCCACGATCTTTCGATCGCCGTCCAGAAACAGCATGTCCAGCGGGATGAGCGTGTTCTTCATCCAGAAGGTCAGCGCCGACGGTCGATCGAACAGAAACAGCATGCCGGCGTCGGGGTCCAGGTGGCCCCGGTACATCAGGCCCCGCTCGTGCTCCTCCGGCGAGCGCGCCAGCTCGACGCGAAACGTGACCTCGCGCCCGGCGGCCGGCACCACCACCGTCGGGGAATTGCGCAGATCCGAGCGGGTGTTCTCGGCCTTGACGGCGTTGCCGCTGCGACAGGCGGGCGCCAGCAAGAGGCAGAAGAACAGCACGGCCCCAAAGTGGCCTCCTCCTCGGTGCTGCGGACGCGTCACGCCGGCAAAGGTATCATTGTCGGGTGACCGTTGCGGAAGGGCCGCTCGCCGGCTGGCGAATCCTGGTGACCCGTCCCGTCGATCAGTGCGCGCCCTTCGCCGCCGCGCTGGAAGCCGCCGGCGCCGTCGCCCTCGCTTACCCGACCATCGCCGTCGAGCCGCCGCCCAGCTGGCACGCGCTGGATGAAGCGCTGGCGCGCATCGACGGGTACGCGTGGGTGGTCTTCAGCAGCCCGTCCGCCGTGCGCTTCACGCTCGGGCGCGCCGCCGAGCTGGGCGCGGGTGGCGAGGGCGTCTTCGCGGGACGAAAGGTGGCGGCCATCGGCGCCCAGACCGCGCGCGCCCTCGGCGAGGCCGGCATCGTCGTCGATCGGCTCCCCGACGACGATCAGCGCCAGGAGGGCCTCATCACTGCGCTCGGCGATCTTCCCGCCGGAACGCGCGTCCTGTTCCCGCAAGCGATCGGCGGCCGCGAGCTGCTGGCCGATCGCCTGCGCGCGCAGGGCTGCGCGGTCGACGTCGTGCCAGTTTCGCGAACCGTGCCGCTGCACCTCGCCGGCGCGCCACCGCCGTTCGACGTGGCCACCTTCGCCAGCCCGTCCGCGTTCCGAGCCTTCGCCGACGGCCCTGGGGCAACCGCCCTGCGCGGACGCTTGATCGCCGCCATCGGCCCCACGACCGCCGCCGCCATCGCCGCGGCCGGGCTCGGCGTCGACGTCGTCGCAACCACGCCATCGGCCACCGGCCTGGTCAGCGCGCTGGTCGCTTTTCGCCAGCGGCCGGGCTAGGCTTTTCGCCTCATGTCGTTCCCCGAGACGCGCCCGCGCCGCCTGCGCCAGCTCTCCGCCGTGCGCAAGCTGGTGCGCGAGACGACGCTGGCCCCCGACAACTTCATCTACCCGCTATTCGTCTGTCCCGGCAAGGGCGTGCGCAAGGAGATCTCGTCGCTGCCCGGTCAGTTTCACCTGTCCGTCGACACGCTGGCGGAGGAGGCCGAAGCCACCGCCAAGCTGGGCATCCCGGCCGTGCTGCTGTTCGGGCTGCCCGAAAAGAAGGACGAGGTCGGCAGCGAGGCCTGGCATCCGGAGGGCGTCGTCCAGCGCGCCATCCGCGCCATCAAGAAGGCCGTCCCCGAGCTGGCGGTGATCGTCGACGCCTGCTTCTGCGAGTACACCAGCCACGGCCACTGCGGCGTCCTCCTCAACGGCGACGTTGACAACGACGCCACCCTGGAGAACCTGGGGCGCCTCGCGCTCTCCTACGCACGCGCCGGCGCCGACGTGGTGGCGCCGTCGGGGATGATGGACGGCTTCGTCGGCTTTCTCCGCGAGAGCCTGGACGAGGAAGACTTTCATCGCGTCGCCATCCTCTCCTACGCGGCGAAATACGCGTCGGCCTACTACGGCCCGTTCCGCACGGCCGTCGATTCGGCGCCCGCCTTCGGCGATCGCCAGGGCTATCAGATGGATCCCGCCAACGTGCGCGAGGCGATCCGAGAGGTCGCCCTGGACATCGAGGAGGGCGCCGACATCGTGATGGTCAAGCCCGCGCTCTCCTACCTGGACGTCATCAGCGAGGTGCGCCGCGAGTTCGACGTCCCGGTCGCCTGCTACAACGTCTCCGGCGAGTACGCGATGATCAAGGCCGCCGCCGCCCAGGGATGGATCGACCACGACCGCGTGATGATGGAGACGCTGCTCTCCATGCGCCGCGCCGGCGCCGACATGATCCTGACGTACCACGCAAAGGAAGCGTCACGGCTGCTGCTCGCGCGGCGTTGACTCAATTCGGGCGGACGGTCGTCGTCAGCTCGTACGGTTCGTCGAGGCCGGTCAGTGACTGCGCCTTGGGATCCTTCAGGTCCTTCGGTTCTTTCGGCTCCTTGTTGAGGGCCAGCTTGCGCGTCACGCCGACCAGCACGGGCGTGCCGGCGGATATCGACGTCGTCCACTCCTCGACGCCGCCGGGGCCGCGCCGGTTGACGGGCGTCGCCTTCTCCCCGCTGCGCAACAGAACGACGTCCACCTCCGCCGGCGGCGTCACGCGCACCGTCAGCTCGCCATCCGTCGGCGACGACACGGCGAACCAGTCCTTGTCCTCGAGGTCGCCCAGGTACCCGCGCACCGACGCACCCGCCACCACCCGCGTCGCCGCCGCCTCCCAGTCGTTCGGCTCCAGCTCCCAGCCGGGCTCAGGCGAACCCCACCGCACGGTCAGCGCGTAGCGATCGCTGCTCACCGTCGGGGGAATGCCCTGGATCCAGACCTCGCGCACCGCCAGGAACACATCCGTCGACGGGATCGAGATCGGCTGCAGGCGCTCGCCGCCGCCGCGCCCGTGCGCGTCGGCCTTGGCCAGCCGCTTGCCTTGCCCGTCGAAAAGCTCGAGGACCAGATCCACCCCGGGGACACCCTCGAGGCGCGCGCTCAGCACGCGGAGGCCGCCCCCGGCCGGCACGCGGTAATAGTCGACGTCGCCCTGCCCGTTGGCCAGCAGCGCGCCGATGGTGCCACGCACGGTGGTCCCCATCGGCAGCAGGTTGGCGTAGCCGGGCGTGTTGTTCGGCTCGTGCTCGACGACGTCGGCCTTCTCGCCGCCCGTGCGCAGGTACAGCGCCGTGCCGCCCGCGACGGCGCCCACGAACACCAGCGGTAGCAAAATGCGGGTCGCGATCCGCCGCCAGCGCAGGGCGCGTTCGAAGTCGTCGATGTCGCTGCGCCGCAGACGAGCCGGGGATTCCGGCGAGCCTTCGTCGAGCTCGGACCCCGGCGTCGGAAGGCTGACGGTCGCGCGCTCGGCCGCCCGCTCGCGCGCCAGCCGGGCCTGCGAGCGGGTCCGCGCTGACACACCCGCGGCAAGCGGGACGTCGTCCACCGCCGCCGCCAGATCGCGCTGCAGCTCGGCCGCCGTCGCGTACCGATCATCGACCGACTTGGCCATCGCGCGCAGCACGATCTCATCGGCCGCCGGGGGCAGCGCGAGATCGGGCGCGCGTGCGCGCGGCGGGACCACCTCGTCGGTCACGTGCTTGGTCAGCACGCCCATCGGCGTCGATGCGTGAAACGGCGGAAACCCGGTCAGCACGCGATAAAGCGTGGCGCCCAGGCTGTAGACATCCGCCCGCCCGTCCAGGGCCTCGCCGCGCACCTGCTCCGGCGACATGTAGTACGGCGTGCCGACGATGCGCGCGCCGGCGGTGATGGCCGACGACTCCTCGCGCTCGCGCAGCTTGGCCAGGCCGAAGTCCAGGACCTTGGCGTGCTCGGCCCCGTCGCGCCGGCGCGTCAGCATCAGGTTCTCGGGCTTGAGATCGCGGTGAATGATCCCGTGTTCGTGCGCCTCAGTCAGCGCCGAGCAAACCTGAGCGAAGAAGCGCGCCGCGCGCCCAAATTCGATCGGCCCTTCGCGCCGGACCACGGCCGCCAGGTCGTCGCCGGTGACGTACTCCATCACCAGATACAGCGCCCCCGTCCACTGCCCGAAATCGAAGGTCTGGACGATGTTGGGGTGGTTGAGGCGACTGACGGACTGAGCCTCCAGCCAGAAACGTTTCACCATCTCCCGGTCCGACGCAGAGCTCGCGTGCAGGACCTTCATGGCGGCAATCTTCCCGAGGCGCACGTGCTCGACCCGATAGACCGCCCCCATCCCGCCTGAGCCGATGCGCGCCAGCACGCGGTAGCGCCCGTCGAGAACGCGGGTCAACCAGGGATCGGCGCCATCGCCATCCGCGGACTGCGAGCCGGCCGCGGCGGGATCCGCAGTCCCCCCGTCGGCGGCCGGTCCATCTCCGAGGCTCCCCCCGCACTGGCCACAGAACTTCGCGGCCGCGTCATCGTTCGGGAAGGAGCATTGGGGGCACGCAATCAAGGACGGCTCGCCATGGTCACTCTATATGACGCGGTCTGGGGCCAAAACAGATGTGTCGAACAGATGCCGTGCGGGCGCGCCTTACGAGATCCCGAAAGACCCCAGGTAGATGCCGAAACATCTCCGACATTTTTCCGTTGCGATCTGGCGCGAGCCTGATACATTACTCCGCCTGCGTGACGGCGCACGCCGTCAGCAGCCGCGGGACCTTCCGGGGTGGGCGATTCGGGGTTTGGTTTCGGGTGGTTCCGCCGGGTTTGGACGATGGACGCGCCTCGTTGCGCGGACTCGACCAACCTGAACACCTCCGACGAAGTTGCGAAAGTTTTTGTTGACTGCAAATCGAATCTGAATAAACTCTCCCCTCCTCTGCAGGCCAGGGTAACCAGAAGTCGGATACCCTCTCACTTGCTGAGGTTTTTGTTCGCGTCGGTCTCTGAAAGCTGAATAGCAAACCAAGTTCGAAAAGGTAAGTTGGCCACGCCCTCGGGCGTGACCGAAATACCCCGACAATTGTGAGTAATCCGAGCGCGATTTGGAGTTTCGGCTCCAGGTCGCAATGTCAGTTCGAATCTCAAGTTGTTTGAGCAGGGACTTCGGTTCCTGTCGCAGATTTAACTGGAGAGTTTGATCCTGGCTCAGAGCGAACGTTAGCGGCGGGCCTAACACATGCAAGTCGAACGAGAATGTAGGCTTCGGTCTACTAGTAAAGTGGCGGACGGGTGCGTAACACGTGGGTAATCTACCTTCCGGCGGGGGACAACAGTCCGAAAGGATTGCTAATACCGCGTACGTCAGCGGCGCCTACGGGCGCTGTTGGGAAAGACGGCCTCTCCTTGGAAGCTGTCACCGGAAGATGAGCCCGCGGCCCATCAGCTAGTTGGTGAGGTAACGGCTCACCAAGGCTTAGACGGGTAGCTGGTCTGAGAGGATGATCAGCCACACTGGGACTGCGACACGGCCCAGACTCCTACGGGAGGCAGCAGTGGGGAATATTGGGCAATGGGCGAAAGCCTGACCCAGCCACGCCGCGTGAGTGATGAAGGCCTTCGGGTCGTAAAGCTCTGTGGGGAGGGACGAA
>DATKEU010000568.1:0-8682 GCA_035544495.1 Polyangia bacterium
CCGGGGATCCGGCGACGGCGATGTTCGCGCGCTTTCGCGGGCGCCTGGCTCCCGAAGCGATCGCGGCGATGCGCTCGGCGTTCGGATTCTCGGACGCGCCGCTCTTGCAGCAGTACGCGCGGTATCTGGCCCACGCGGCGCGCGGCGATCTGGGGATCTCGATCAGCTATTACCCGGCCAGCGTCGGCAGCGTGATCGGACAGGCGCTGATCTGGACCCTGTTCCTGTCGGGCGTGGCGGTGCTGATCAGCTTTCTTCTCGGGACGGTGCTGGGCGTGCTGGCGGCGTGGAAGCGGGGCGGGTGGCTCGACGGCGCGCTGCCGCCGGTGCTGACGCTGCTGGGCGCCTTTCCGTACTTCTGGCTGGCGATGGCGGCGCTGTTCGTCTTCGGCATCGGGCTCGGGTGGGCGCCGCTGCGGCAGGCCTACGACGATCGCCTGGCCCCAGCGCCGAGCGCGGCGTTCGTCGCCAGCGTCTTCCAGCACGCGGTGCTGCCGGCCGCGACCATCGTCGTCGCCACGGTGGGGGGCTGGATGTTGAGCATGCGCGCCACGATGATCAACGTGCTTGCGCAGGACCACGTCCTCTATGCGCACGCCCGCGGGCTGTCGCCGTGGCGGATCATGTTCCAGTACGCCGCGCGCAACGCGCTTCTGCCCAACGTCGCCGGGTTCGGGATCGCGCTCGGCTTCGTGCTGTCGGGATCGCTTTTGACCGAGATCGTGTTCTCGTACCCGGGGCAGGGCTATCTCTTGTTCAGGGCCGTCAAGTCGCTGGACTATCCGCTGATCCAGGGCTTGTTTCTCACCACCACCGTGGCGGTGCTGGGCGCCAACTGGCTGGTCGACCTGGTCGCCGTCTGGCTGGATCCGCGGGCGCGGTCATGAGCCTGCTGTCGCCGCTGCTGTCGAACCGCAAGGCGCTCTGCGGGCTGGCGCTGCTGGGTGGCTTCGCGGCGCTGGCGCTGGTCGGCCCGCTGCTGGTCGGCGACGCGACCGACTTCGTGGCCTTGCCGCTGCAGCCCCCGTCGGCGGCGCACTGGTTCGGGACCACCGGCCAGGGACAGGACGTCTTCGCCCAGACGGTGGCCGGCGCGCGCGGGACGCTGGCGGTCGGTTTGCTGGTGGGCGTGGCGGTGGTCGCGCTGGGGGCGCTGGTGGGGATGGTGGCCGGGTATTTCGGCGGCCTGGTCGACGACGTGCTCGGCCTTCTGGTCAACGTCTTCCTGCTGATTCCGGGGCTGCCGCTGGCGGTGGTCATCGCGGCGTATCTGCCGGCGGGGCCGGTGACGATCGCGGCGGTGCTGATCGTCACCGGGTGGGCCTGGACGGCGCGCGTGATACGGGCGGCGGCGCTGGCGCTGCGCCGGTCGGACTTCGTCGCCGCCGCGGTGGTCAGCGGCGAGACGCACCTGGGCGTCATCGTGTTGGAGATGCTGCCCAACATGCTGCCGCTGCTGGCGTCGTCGTTCATCGCCGCCGTGATGTACGCCATCGGGGCCGAGGTCGGGCTGGAGTTTCTGGGGCTCGGCGATCTGGAGCGGGTCAGCTGGGGGACGAACCTTTACTGGGCCAGCAACGACGTGGCGCTGCCGTCGGGATCGTGGTGGACGTTCGTGCCGACGGGGGTGGCCATCGCGCTGGTCGGGTTCGCGCTGGCGCTGGTGAACAACGCGCTGGACGAGATCGGCAACCCGCTGCTCGACCCCGCGCGTGCGTTCCTGCGCGCGACCGGGCGCCGGCGGTTGCGGCTGGGAGCGCCCACGCCCGTGCTGCGCAGGGACCATGGCTGACGGCGGCGGCGCCGAGCTGCTGGCGGTCGAGAACCTGCAGGTCACGTACTTCACTGCGCGCGGCGAGGTGCGCGTGGTCGACGACGTCAGCTTCCGGGTCGGGGCGGGCGAGGCGTTCGGCCTGGTCGGCGAATCGGGCGGCGGCAAGTCCACCATCGCCCAGGCGATCCTGCGCGTGCTGCGCCCGCCCGCGGCGATCACCGGCGGCCAGGTGCGGTTCGCCGGCGCCGACGTGCTGGCCATGGACGACGCCGCCCTGGGACAGCTGCGCTGGAAGCAGATCGCGCTCGTGACCCAGGGGGCGATGAACGCGCTCAACCCGACGCTGCGCGTGCGCGAGCAGATCGTCGACACCATCCGCGCGCACACGCCCGCCGCCCGCCGGGAGGCCCTCGAGCGCGCGGCCGAGCTGTTCCGTGTGGTCGGCATCGACGTCGATCGCCTGGCCAGCTATCCGCACCAGCTTTCGGGCGGCATGCGCCAGCGCGTGGTCATCGCCATCGCGCTGGCGCTGGGGCCGAAGCTGCTCATCATGGACGAACCCACGACGGCGCTGGACGTGGTCGTGCAGCGCGATCTTCTGGCCCAGATCGCCGAGCTCCGGCGGGCGCTGGGATTTTCGATCCTGTTCGTCACCCACGATCTGCCGCTGATGCTGCAGGTCTGTTCGCGCGCCGGGATCATCTACGGCGGCCGGCTGGTGGAGGCGGCGCCGGCTGCGACGCTGCGCCGCCAGCCTCAGCATCCCTACACGCGGGCGCTGGTCGCGTGCGCGCTGGACGTGCACGGCCCGCGCGGGCGGCGTCCTGGCATCGCCGGCCTGCCGCCCGATCCGCGCCAGCCGCCGCCCGGCTGTCGTTTTCACCCGCGCTGTCCCGAGGCCTTCGATCGCTGCCGGCGCGAGGCGCCGCTGCTCATCGGCCGCGGCCCCGATCATCTCAGCGCTTGCCATCTCGGCGAGCGGGCGACGTCGTGACGGCGCTCCTTTCGGTCCGCGGGCTCTGCAAGACGTTCGCGCCCAGCGGCGGCGATCGGGGCGGCAGCGCGATCGCCGCGGTGCGCGACGTCTCGTTCGACGTCGCGGCGGGCGAGGCGGTGGCGCTGGTCGGCGAATCCGGCAGCGGCAAGAGCACCACCGCTCGCTTGATCGCCCGCCTGGAGACGCCCAGCGCCGGCGAGATCCGCTTCGCCGGCGAGGACGTCCTGCGCACGGAGCCGCACCGTCCGTCGCTCGGTTTTCGCGCGCGCGTGCAGATGATCTTCCAGGACCCGTTCGCCTCGCTGAACCCGTTTCACACCGTCGGCCATCACCTCCGGCGCCCGCTGCTGCGCCACCGCAAGGCTGCCCCGGGCCCGCCGCTGGACGCCGCCGTCGGCCGCTTGCTCGAGGCGGTGGGTCTGACGCCGGCGGAGGACTTCGCCCGCAAGCATCCGCACGAGTGCTCGGGCGGCCAGCGCCAGCGGATCGCCATCGCCCGCGCGCTGGCGCCGGGCCCCGAGCTGGTCCTGGCCGACGAGCCGACCAGCATGCTCGACGTCTCCATCCGCATCGATCTGCTGAACCTGCTGCTCGCGCTCAAGACCCAGCGCCGACTGGGCCTGCTCTTCATCACCCACGACCTCGGCGCGGCCCGCTACGTCGCCGATCGGATCCTGGTCATGTTCGCCGGCCTGATCGTCGAATCGGGAGAGACCGCCGCGCTGCTCGACGACCCCCGCCACCCGTACACGCAGCTCCTGGTCTCGGCGGTGCCGTCGCCCGATCAGCCGCTCGGCACCACCCGCGCCCCGAGCGCGAGCCGCCCGTCGTCCGCACGGGCGGGGTGTCCCTTCTCGGGCCGCTGTCCGTTCGTGATGGAGCGCTGTCTGACCGAGCTGCCCGCGCTGCGTGTCACCGCGCGGGGCCGCGAGGTCCGCTGTCACCTGCCGCTCGCGCCGTGACCTGCGCGCGGGTGCGCGCTTGCGGCGCCTCAGTGGGTCAGCGTGACCTTGGCCAGGCCGCGCGGGCGATCCGGGTTGTGGCCCTTGGCGATGGCGAGCGACCGCGCCCAGACCTGGCCGGGCACAACGGCCACGATGGGCGACAGCCATTCGGGAACGTCGCCGGGCAGATCGATCGCCACCTCGGCGCGGGCGGCGATCTCCGCCCGGTCGGTCAGGCTGACCACGCGCGCGCCGCGCGCCGCCAGCAGGTCCATCAGCCGCGGCAGGTCGGCCAGCCCTTGGCCCGACGGCGCCACCACGACGACCGGGAAGCCCTCCTCCAGCATCGCCACCGGGCCGTGCAGCAGATCGGCGATCGAGTAGGGCTCGGCGACGACGTAGCTCATCTCCTTCATCTTGAGGGCTATCTCGTGCGCGGTGGCGTAGTTGAAGCCGCGGGCCAAGACCAGGAAGCGGCTGGCGTCGCCGAAGCGGCGCGCCCCGGCGATGAACGCGCCCGACATCTGCAGCGCCTGCGCCACGGCGCCGGGCACGCGCGCCAGCTCCCGGCGGCGGGCGCGATCGTCGGCCAGCGCAGCGCTGAGCATGGCCAGCGCCATCAGCTGGGCGGTGTACGTTTTGGTCGCGGCGACGGACTTTTCTTCCCCGACCGTCAGCCGGATGCAGTGCTGGCTGGCCTGGGCCAGCGGCGACTCCGGATCGTTGGTGATGGCCAGCGTGGCGCCGCCCTGCTTGCGCGCCTCGGCCACCACCGTGACGATGTCGGGCGACCGACCGGACTGGCTGATCCCGATGGTCAGTGCCCGCGACAGGCGCGGCGCCGCCCCGTACAGCGTGAACAGCGACGGCGCCGCCAGCCCGACCGACAGGCTGTTGAAGGCGCCGAACAGGTACTGCGCGTACCGGGCGGCGTTGTCGCTGGTGCCGCGGGCGGCGATGTTGATCCACTCGGGAGAAAACGCGCGGATCGGCTTGCAGAGCGCGCGCACCGCCGTCCATCCCTGCTCCAGCATGCGCTCCAGCGTTCGCGGCTGTTCCTCGATCTCCTGGCGCAGCAGAGAGTCCGTATTTTCAGTGGCTTCGCCGCGCGCGGCCGCCGCAGCCGATGCCTTTGGGGAGCGGGTCACGGGCGGCAGTCTGACCGAAGGGAGGGGCCCATCCCGTTGATTCTATATCAGTTGAGTGGCGCTTTCGTTCAGGGACCGGGGTAGCGCGATCGGACGCTTGATAAAACGATCACCCCCGGAATAATTCATGAACATGGCCGGCAGGCAACGAGCGTCCGGGCGTACACGCGCGGCGACGTCACGGGCCGACGCCAGCGTGCCTCTGTCGCGCACCGGCGCCGGCGCGGCCGCCCCGGCGGCTCTCGCCGCCGCTGCCGAACCGGTCTGGCTGTCCGAGCTGCGCACCGCCTATGCCGTTCACAACGTGGTCGGCATCCGCAGCGAGCTGCCGTTCTGGCTCGTCCGCTGGGACGGCAAGCGCGGGCTCGAGTGGATGGATCTCGGCGATCCCAAGGATCGACCGAAGCCGTTTCACTTCGAGATCTACTTCGGCAAGGAGACCCTGCGCGACGAGCACTACCTGGAGGCGATCGACCAGGCCCGCCGCACGAAGCAGGTCGTGCTGCGCCAGCTGTTCGGTTTCTGGGACCTGTTCTACGCGCTGCCGGCCGACGCCGACGGGCACACGTTCCTGTTCGCGGGCCAGTTCTGCTGCGCGCAGGCGACCTGGGATTCGCTGTCCGAGCAGTGGCTGGAGCTGACCGGTCTCAAGCCGGCCAGCGCCAACCAGGACTTCGTCGAGTTCGTGCGCATGGCGCTGAGCCTGCCCGTGCTGGAGCCGCCGCTGCTGGACGCCATCAAGCGCTTCGTGAAGCTGTACGCGGAGTACCTGGGCCAAAGCCGCGGGCCGTCGCTGGCGGCGCGCATCGACGCGGTCAACGGCGAGGCCATCTCGCGCCTGTGGCCGATCGAGGACTGGATCGAGCGCGCCATCGGCGAGAACAAGTTCCTGCTGCCGCCCTGGTACCACGAGGGCGATCTGACCGACTGGATGAAGGAGGGGATGGGGGTGAGCCGCCTGCCGACGACGGCGCTGGCGCTGATGCCGGTGGCGGCGCGCACCGAGGCCCTGAACCCCGTGCAGAGCATGGTGCGCAGCGCTCAGATCCAGCGCGCCTGCATCGATCTCGCGCGCGAGATGCCGGAGACGGCGGCCACCCGCCTGCAGGAGTACGGCGTGGCGATCCTGACCTCCGCCCAGCGTGGCAAGAGCCCCGCTCGCGCCCGGATCGAGCTGCGCGAGCGCGCCGAGAAGTTCCAGAGCTTCCTGCGCGAGCGCTTCGGCGTGCGCGCGCTGGTCGGCATCGGCCCGTCGGTGGCGCCGGGATCGCCCCTGCACCCGTCGCTGCGCGGGGCGGTGCAGGCGCTGCACATGTGCGTGCAGACCGAGGAGGATCTGCTGTTTCAGGATCAGGACCCCGCCGCGGGCGAGCTGCGTTACGGCGATCTGCAGCGCGCCGCCAATCTGGTGATGGAGGCGGCCGATCGCGAGAACCCGGCCGAGGTGCGCCTGGCCAGCGATCGCTACGTGCGCTCGGTGCTGAGCTACGCGCAGGAGCGCATCGAGGTGGTGCGCTCGCTCTTCCTGGCCACGCTTTTTCAACTGTTCGCGCGCATCGAGCGCCGGTATCCGATGCGCACGGACGCCCGCGACCAGTTCGTCGACGATCTGACGGTGAAGCTGGAGGGCGCGCAGTCGCTGTACGAGGTGATCGAGGGCTTTCGCGAATCGCTGCAGCGCCTGTGCTTCGTGTCGTCGAAGGCATTGCACGGGCCCAAGGTGATCCGCATCGAGGCGACGCTGCACTACCTGCGCCAGAACTTCGCCGAGCGCCTGCGCTTGCCGGAGGTGGCCCGCAAGGCGGGGTTCTCCGTTCCGGCCTTCGTGCGCGTCTTCAAGGAGGCGACCGGCACGTCGTTCCTGGCCTTCGTGCGCGCCCTGCGCGTCGAATCGGCGAAGAAGCTCCTCACCACCACGCAGATGACCACGGAGCAGATCGCGCAATCGAGCGGCTTTCAGTCGCAGCACCACCTCATCCGGTCATTCAAGAAGGTGATGGGTCAGACGCCCGGCGCCTACCGCGGCGAGCACGCGCTGGAACAGCGCGAAGGCTAGCTCCCGGCGACCGCTCAGTCCCAGAGGCGGGCGGCGCCGCGCACGCCGCTCGAGTCGCCGTGAGCGTTGGGGACGAAGCGCGTGCGGGTGTGCGCGCCGCTGATGTACGGCTGCCATTCCTCCGGCACGCGCTTGTAGAGCGACTGGATCTGCGACAGACCGCCGCCCACCACGATGACCTCCGGATCCAGCACGTTGATGAGGGACGCCATCGCCCGCGCCAGCCTGTTCACGTACCGGTCGAAGGTGGCGGCGCAGGCGGGGTCGCCGCGGCGCGCACCGTCGACGATCGCGGGGGACTCCAGCCGCTGGGCGGTGCGGTCCAGGTGGTCGCGGCTCATGCCAGGACCAGACAGATAAAGCTCCATGCAGCCGCGCTTGCCGCAGATGCAAAGGGGAGGCGGGAACTCGCTCTCGTCGGGCCAGGGCAGGCAGTTGTGGCCCCACTCGCCGGACGATGAGTTGGCGCCGCGGATCAACTTTCGATCGACCACCAGACCGCCGCCGCAGCCGGTTCCCAGGATCACGCCCAGCACCAGCGAGGCGCCCCGGCCCGCGCCGTCCACCGCCTCGGACAGCGCGAAGCAGTCGGCGTCGTTGGCCAGACGGATCGGCCGATCCAGCGCCGACGCCAGATCGCGATCCAGGCGGCGGCCGTCCAGGCCGTCGATGTTCTCCGCGTTCTGCATCATCCCGGTCTGGGGGGAGATCGCCCCCGGGGTCCCGACCCCCACGCTCAGCGCGCAGCCCATCGCCTTCTCGGCCTCCGCCACCATGCTCTGGATCGCGGTCAGCATGTCGATGTAGCGGGGCGGCGTGGCCCGGCGGCGCTGAAAGCGGATGGCGCCGCCTTCGTCCAGCACGGCGGCTTCGATCTTCGTCCCCCCTATGTCCAGGCCCAAGTTCATGGCGTCCGCCAGTATGCCGAAGCCGCGGCGATCGTGGGGCGCCGACCGACCCCTTTCAAAGATCGTACGCTTTGTTGAAAAAAAATGTCAGCCCCGCTGTCCGGCGCCGCGAAGTAAAACGATATTTCTGGCAATGGTGGGAGCAGGGATTCCAGGATGGCGACGACCGCGTTGACGATGGAGACGGCGACCCCGGAACCCGAAGCCGCGGCGGCCCCGCGCTTCGAGCCACTGATCAGCCTGAACGCAGGTTGGTGGGCGCGATCCTCGGTCGGGCTGGCGGCGCCGCCCGGCCAGGCCCTGGGTGCCGCGCTGTCGAAGCCGGCGGGCGAACGAGGCGTGGGTGATCGAGGCGCGCGCGCACGAAGCACGATCGACGGGATCGAGCTCGCCGGCTTCATTCCGGTCGATCTGCCGGCGACGATCCTGGGGGCGCTGGTCGGCGCGGGCGAGATCATCGATCCCTACTACGGAGCAAACCTCAGGAAGATTCCGGGTCAGGGGCCGCCGGCCAAGAACTTCTCGAACTTTCCCATGCCGGAGGACAGCCCCTTCCGGCACGCCTGGTGGTTCCGCAAGGAGCTCTCGCTGCCGGCCGGGTTCGCGCCCGGCATGTACGCCAGCCTGCAGTTCGACGGCATCAACTATCGCGCCAACGTCTGGTTCAACGGGCGGCTGATCGCCGGGCGCGAGCACGTCGCCGGCGCCTACCGCGAGTTCGAGCTGGACGTGACGCCGTTCGTGCGCCGTGACGGTCCGAACGCCATCGCGGTCGAGGTCTTCCCGCCCGAGCCCTGCGACCTGGCGCTGACCTGGGTCGACTGGAACCCGTCGCCCCCCGACAAGAACACCGGC
>DATKEU010000569.1:0-6728 GCA_035544495.1 Polyangia bacterium
TGCCCGCAGAGGAAGATCGGGATCAGCCAGGCGTTGTGCTTGACGCCGAGGGCGACGCCGAAGATCGGGCCGGCCAGCAGGCCCCAGCGCGCGTCGCGCAGCGACTTCCAGTAGGCGAAGCCGACGGCGAAGGCCAGCGTCGTGATGGGCGCGTCGAAGCAGGCGATGGGCGCGTGAAAGAAATAATGCGGCTGCGCCAGCGTCAGCACCGCCGCCACCGCCGCCGGCAGCGGCGTGGTGAAATGGCGCGCGAACCGGTACACCATCGCCACCAGCGCGCCGGCGAGCAGGATGGCGGGAAACCGGAAGGCCGTCGATTCGCGGTCGAACAGCGGCAGCGTGACGTGCTTGCCGCGCACCGCGATGGGGTGCAGCCCGCGCGTCGGCCCCATGCAGACGCAGCGATGAAAGGCGCGCCACGACAGCCCGTACAGCGTCTTCATGATCACCGGGTGGTCGGGGGCGTTGTCGCTCCAGTAGCGATCGATCGCGGCGCGCGTGAAGGAATCGCCGACGTGGCCGCGCCGGGCGTTGGCCGCCAGCTCTTCGAACCAGCCCCAGTAGCGCTCGCCGGCGCGCATGTACTGGCCCTCGTCGCGGCCGAAGCCCTCGCGCCCCTCGACGGCCAGCAGGCAGGCGACGGCGCCGGCCGCCAGCAGCAGCGCCACAATTCGATCGGGCGCGCGGGCGCGGGTGCGCGGCGATGACGGCATCAGAGGCGCGCCTCGGCGGCGAACACGAACTGGCGCTGGTACGGCGCCGGCGAGGTGATCTCGAACCGGACGGCGACGGTCTTGCCGGCGAAGGCGCTGGTGTCGACGTGCGTGATCAGCCAGCCGCTCTCGTTTCGGGTGGTCACCCTGTCGCGCGGGTGGCCGTCGATGGCCACCTGCAGGTCGACCGTGCCGCGCGCCGCCTTGCGCGCCCAGACGTCGTTCATGCCCGTGGCGAGGGTGATCTCGCGGCCCAGCGTCGCGGCCGGAAATTCGATCACCACCGTGGATCCGGCCACCGGCTGCGCCAGCAGCGCCTGGTGCAGGTGGGTGTCGACCTCGACGGTCTGGCGGCGCACGTAGTTCCAGCTGACGTCGGGGCACAGGATGCGGTCGCCCTTCATGGCGCAGGCGATCTCGCGGCCGGTGCGCTGATCGACGCGGCGGACGCCGGCGTCGGTCCAGCGCTCGACGAAGTCGTAGGCGACGGTGGCGGCGGGGCGCTCCAGGCGCCGCAGCGTCAGGTTGCCGAAGCGCTGCTCGTAGGCGACGGCGCCGGTCTCGTGGCCGCGGGCGCCGCCCTGGCTGACCTCCCAGACGCGCGCGAACCGAGCGCCGTCCAGGCGCCCGGCCGTGGCCAGGGGGATGAGGTCGCCGAGGTGCTGGCGCATGACCACGTCCGCCCATTCGGGCGCGGCGACGATCAGATCGCCCGGGCGGAAGTCGACCCGCACGGCGGCGCTGACCGCGCGCCAGTCCTCCTCGCGGGGGGCGCGCGTGGGCGCCAGGACGGCCAGCGTGGTCTCCACCACCGCCAGGCAGGCGATGCCGGTCGCGCCGACAACACCCATCGCGCCGAGCCGCGAGCCGAGACGGGCGTGCGGGGCTGATTCCACGAGGCGGGCAGACTAGCGCAAAAGATCCCTCATCGCACGACGAACGTCCCCAGCTTCAGGCGGTCGTGACCGTCGGTGTTGGTCGCCGGTGAGACCTTCAGACGCGCGCCGCCCTTGTAGACGCCGAGGTAGATCGTGTACGCGCCGGGCGCCGAGCCGGCGGGCATCATGAAGGTGTGCTGGTCGCGGATGCGCTGGCCAGGGTGCCAGCTTTCAGCCGGCAGGGCGCCGCCCACGGGGATGTGGTCCAGGTTGCGGAACGCCGATGCCGGCCCCTCGAGGTGGAAGAAGAGGCGCCACCCGTCGGTGAGGCGTTTCTTGGATTCGAAGTACGTGGTCAGCGTGACCTCGCCGCCGGTCGCGCGCGCCAGCGTCGTCGGGCCCAGGTCGTAACCGAGAATGTGCAGCTCGGCGCCGATCATCACGTCCATCGGCGTCTGCGGCCGCGGCGCGGGGCCGCTGGCGGGGATCACGCCCTGGGCCAGCTTGTCCGCGTATCCGGGCGGCAGCGCCAGATACGACACCAGCCCCTTCAGCTGATCCTTGAGCGCGGCGCAGGCCGCGTCCTTCGCGCCGCGCCCCCAGATGTCGCGCGCCTCCGTCGGGTCGCGGCCAAGGTCGTAGCATTCGGTGGTGTCGCCCGGGATCCAGTTCCACAGAAGGTGGCGCGAGGCGGTGACGAAGGCGCGCTTTTTCCCGCGCTCCGACGACACCTCCTGAAACACCGGCTGCTCGTCGACGCCGACGTCGTGGTGGCCGCTCAGCTCGCCGACCAGCGAGCGGCCGATGAAGGTCTTCTCGGGGGCGCCGCGGGCCAGGTTCACCATGGTGGGGGCCAGATCGACGTGGCCGACGGGCAGCTTCGATCGCTGCGGCGGCAGGCCCGGGACGCGCATGATCATCGGCACCTTGGTCTGCGGCTCGTACAGATCGAACCCGTGCTCGGTGATGCCGTGCTCGCCCAGGCCCTCGCCGTGATCGCCGGTGACGAAGATGGCGGTGCGATCCCACAGGCCCAGCGCCTCGAGGCGGGCCAGCACGCGGCCGACGTGCAGGTCGGTGAAGCGGATCTCGCCGTCGTAGAGATCGACGCGGCTGCCGCCGAAGCTCGGCACCTCGGGGTGTCGTTCATAGCTGAGGTGCGGGTCGTAAAAGTGCAGCCACAGGAAGAACTTTTGCGCCCGGTGCGCCTCGATGAAGGCGATGCCGTCGTCGGCCATCTCGCGCGACGAGGAGCCGCGGGATTCCATGGGTCCGTTGATGGAGACGTGCAGGGCGGCGCGGGCGCTGCTGTACACGTCGACGCCGCGCTCGAAGCCGCGCCGGTCCTGCTTGTCGAAGTAGCTGAAGCTGAACATGGCGCCGGTGAAATAACCGGCGTCGTGCAGCGCCTCGGCCAGCGTGCGCACGCCCGTGGCCATGCGTGGCCACCAGATCGACTCGTCCCACTCGATGGCCGACGGCCAGCGCCCGCTGGCGATGGCCGGCATCGAATAGCGCGTCGACGGGGCGTGGGCCCAGCCGTTCTCGAACAGCGTGCTGGCGGCGGCCAGGCGATCTATCTCGGGCGACGTCGGGCGCGCGTAACCGTAACAGCCGAGGTGATCGGCGCGGAGGGTGTCGATGGTGAGGAACAGGATGTTGAGATCGCGCGGGACGGCGTCGGGCACGGGGAAAAAGCGGGCCGGCTGCACGGTGGCGCCGGTGCCGTCGCGGCCGTCGCAGTCGGCGTCGATGCCGTCGCCGGGGATGTCCATGGCGCCCGGGTGAATGCCGGGATCGCTGTCGTCGCAGTCGCCGCCGCCCAGCGCCCGCGCGTAGCCGTCACGGTCGAAGTCCAGGAGCTCGCGTCCGCCGGCCAGCGCCGGCGACACCAGGCCGGCGCGCGCCAGGCCGGCCTTGCGCGCGGGCTCGGACGCGCTGACGGGCAGCAGGATCGCCGCCGCCAGCGGCCCCAGAACCGCCGCCATCGCCAGACGCCGGCCGGTCGAGGCGGGCAGCCGCCGCGCCACCGTGAAGGCGAGGACGAGGCCGACGGCGGCGATGGCGGTGCCGACGCCGATGTCGACCCAGGGAAGGAACCGCAAGTTGTCCGACCATGACCAGGCGACGCCCGCCCCGGCGGCGCCGCCATAGGCGATCGCCGACACCGCGCCGACGGCGCGCCAGGACAGCCGCCAGCGCGCGGCGGCGACCCGCGCCAGCAACGCGGGCAACAGGGCGGCCAGCGCCGCCAGCGTGCCCCGCCACGCCCAGGCCAGCGCCGGGCGGGCTGGAGTCCTCGTTCGCCAGACCAGCACGAACAGCCCGCCCGCCAGCAGCGCCGCCACGGCCGGCAGCAGCAGCAGCCCCACCGCGCTCACCGGACGGTCGCGGGCCTCCGACGTGCGGGCGTCCGCCAGGGCCAGCGCGCGCGCCAGCGACGGCGCCAGCAACGCGCCGAGCGCCCCCGCGGCCCCGGCGGCCAGCGCCACCATTCCGGCGGCCAGGAAGCGATTGTGGCGCGACAGCATCTCCTGATGCACGGCCAGCGCCGCCGCGCCCGCGCCAGCGCCCGCCACCGCGAAGGCGATCGCCCGCGCGACCAGCGGCGCGCGCCGCCCCCAGCCCCAGGCCGTCACGCGCGCCAGCACCTCGAAGAGCGCGCCGCCGAGCCAGCCCGCCAGCGCGTCGACTGATGCCGCCAGGGCCGCGCTGGCCAGCGTGGATCGCGCGTCCAGGCCGACCAGCAGGGCGGCGCGGCCCCCGTCCAGGAGCCCGACGGCGGCTCCGGCCAGCGCGCCGCAGATCGGCCCGGCGCCAAGCGGTATGCGTCTCCCCATCAGCGCAGCGAAACCTAACACGCCGCCGCTGGCGTGCGGTCGCCTCTGAGCTGCCGGCGCTGACGGCGCGGGCTACTTCTTGACTGGCCCGCGCTGCGATTTCTCGGGCGGGAACGACGGCGTGGGCGACGCGCCCTTGCCCGCCGGATCCGACGACGGCTGGGCGACCAGGTTCGCCGTCGGGCGCTTCAGCACGACCACCGTCTGCAGCGACTGCACGTCGTTCGATTCGCGGGCGAAGACCTGCACCATGTTGCTGCCCGGCCACAGCGGCACGTCCGCGGCGAAGTCCATCTTCGACCGATCGCCGGTCAGCGCGTTCGGCTGATAGAAGACCTTCTTCATCGGCGTCTTGGCGTTTCGATTCCAGACCCGGATGTAGACGTCGCGCACCACACGATCGTCGGAGACGTGGCCGGCCACGTGGACGGTGTCGCCGGTGGTCACGGTCGGCGCCTGCACCGTCAACAGCGGCGGCGTCACCTGCCATTCGGGTCGGATGGCGCCGTGAGGCGTGCCGCCCGCGGTGGTGTCGGCCGTCGACACGAACGCCGATCGCCCGTTGTCGAGATCGATGCGCGTGAAGGTTCCCAGCTTGCCGCTGACCTTGAAGGCCTCGCCGCGGTCGGCGCGTCCGACGACCAGCGCGCCGTCGACGGGCGCTTCGCGCACGGCCACGCCGTCCTTGGCGACGGTGACCGTGCCGGCGGCCGCTTCGGGCGCCGGGCCGCCAGGAGCGATCCTCACCTTGATCTTGTCGGTCACCGATTCGCCCAGCGTCGTGTCGCCGACCGCCAGCTCCAGCTGGTACTCGTCGCCCTTGAACTCGGGGCGGATCTCGTAGACGAACGAGAAGGTCTTGGTCTCGCCCGGCGCCATCTCCTTGGCGTCGAAGCGGCCGGCGCTGATGAGCAACCCTTCCTGGCCGGCGCCGTTGCGCAGCACTGCCTCGGTGTGGATGGCGCGCCCGAGGCCGATGTTCTTCACCGTCACCAGCGTGCGCACCTGCTCCCCGCGCTGGACCTGGCCGTCGTGGTTGCTGCCCTTCTGGTCGTCGATGGTCTGGTACGTGTACGCGAACATCGGGCGCGCCTTGCCCTCGATGTTCAACGTCATCTCGGTGCCGCCGCCGTTGCCGCCCACGCCACGCTGCGAGAACAGCGTCCCCTTGAGGACGTCGGTGCGCGTGAACGACGACAGCGGCACCTTGACGGACAGCTCGTAGGTCTTCGACTCGCCGGGCGCGATCTTGCCGAACACCATCTCGTTCTCGTCGAGGATCGGGTTGTCGCTCTCCAGCAGCGCGCGCACGCGGTAAGCCGTGGTGGTGCCGGTGTTGCGGACCGTGCCGCGCACCTTGGCCACCGTGCCGGCGGGGATCTTGCCGCTGGCCTCGCCGACGGACTGCAGCGCCAGCTGCAGCTGCGGCGGTGGCCCGCCCGCGGCCGGCGACTGGCTCCAGTCGACGCCCAGCTTCTCCAGGGCCTGGCTGACCTTGTGGTCCTCGGCGGCGCGCACCTTGTCCAGGAAGACCTTCGACCCCTGCACCAGCTCGCGCCGCTTCATGGTCTTGGCCTGCGCCAGCAGATCGCGGGCGAACTCCATCAGGAAGTCGGTCTTGAGATCGGCGTCCTCCTCGGGCTCCGCCGCATCGTCCGGGTCGGCATCCGCCGCGTCGTCGTCGTCCTCGTGGATCTTCTTCTCGGGCGTCTTCGAGACGAACAGGTACGAGATGGTGTCCAGCGGCTTTTCACCGCGCCGGGCGCTGGGGTGCTCGAGGTGCCATTCATAGTCGGCCTCGCGCCGCTTGTGCGCCGAAGGCTGCAAGCGAATCCACGACCGCTCGCCGTCCTTCTGCACCAGCAGGGGATCGGTCTCGATGTCGGGGATGACCCCGACGCCCTGGATCGAGATGTCGCCGGGGGTCAGGTACTGGGCCGTGGTCAGCTTCAACCCCAGCTTGTCGTCGTCGGACCGGTCGCCGAACGAGATGGGCGACGGAATGTCGAACAGCACCTGCACCGAACCCTTGCCGAACGTCCCCTCGCCGATGACCACGCCGCGATCCAGGTTCTTCATCGCGCCCGACACGATCTCGGACGCGCTGGCCGAGTTCTGGTTCACCAGCACCGCCAGCGGCACCTTGGGCTCGCGATCGCTCTTGGTCGCCGCCTCGTCCTTGAGGTGCGCGCCGCCGGGCCCGACCATCGACACCAGCGTCCCCTGAACGATGAACGCGTCGGCAACCTTCTGGGCCTGCTCGTACAGGCCCCCCGGGTTGCCGCGCAGGTCCATGA
>DATKEU010000570.1:0-5458 GCA_035544495.1 Polyangia bacterium
TCACGCCCGCCTTCAGCAGATCCTCGTAGGTCTCCGTCGCCGCGTTGAAGCCGAAGGCGCCCTTGCCCTGCCGCACCTTGTGCACCACGATGGCGCCGTCCACGCCGGCGTTGCTGGCGATCTGACGCAGCGGCGCCTCCAGCGCGTGGCGCACGATGTTGACCCCGTACTGGCGATCGTCGTCGAACGTGACGTCGTCAAGGGCGCCCAGGCAGCGCACCAGGGCCACGCCGCCGCCCGGGACGATCCCTTCCTCGGCGGCGGCGCGGGTGGCCATCAGCGCGTCCTCGACGCGCTCCTTCTTCTCCTTCAGCTCGCCCTCCGTGGGCGCGCCCACCTTGATGACGGCGACGCCGCCGGCCAGGCGGGCCAGGCGCTCGTGCAGCTTCTGCTTGTCGTATTCGGAGTTGGAGAGATCCATCTCGCGCCGGATCTGGGCCATGCGCCCCTGGATGGCCTCCTTGTCGCCGGCGCCCTGGATGATCATCGTGTTGTCGACGTCGACGATCACCTTCTTGGCGCGCCCGAGATCCTGCAGCTTCACGGCGTCCAGCTTGATGCCGGAGTCCTCCATGATCGGCTTGGCGCCCAGGACGACGGCGATGTCGCGCAGGGTCTCCTTGCGGTTGTCGCCGAAGGCCGGCGCCTTCACCGCGCAGGTCTGCAGGGCGCCGCGCAGCTTGTTCACCACCATCGCCGCCAGCGCCTCGCCCTCGATCTCCTCGGCGATGATCAGCAGCGGCTTGCCCTGGCCCAGCACCTGCTCCATCACCGGCAGCAGCTCCCGCAGCGCCGTGACCTTCTTCTCGAAGACCAGGATGTACGGGTTCTCCAGCTGGCAGATCAGCTCTTCGTTGTTGGTGATGAAATAGGGCGAGACGTACCCGCGGTCGAACTGCAACCCGTCGACGACGTCCAGCACCGTCTCGACCGACTGCGCCTCCTCGACGCTGATGACGCCGTCCTTGCCGGTCTTCTCCATCGCCTCGGCGAGGATCTCGCCCACCTCGGTGTTGCCGTTGGAGCTGATGGTGGCGACCTGGGCCATCTCCTTCTTGCCACCCACGGGGCGCGACAGCTTCTTCAGCGCGGCCACCACCGCGTCGGTCGCGGCGTCGATGCCGCGCTTCAGATCGATGGGCTTGTGGCCCGCGGCGACCAGGCGCGCCCCCTCGATGAAGATCGCCTGCGCCAGCACGGTGGCGGTGGTGGTGCCGTCGCCGGCGGCGGCGGCAGTCTTGATCGCCACCTCCTTGACCATCTGCACGGCCATGTTGGTGAACGGCGCCTCGACGTCGATCTCGTTGGCGACCGTGACGCCGTCCTTGCTGGCGACGGGGGTCGCCCAGGGTCGGTCCAGCACGACGAAGCGGCCGCGCGGTCCAAGGGTCACCTTGACCGCGTCAGCCAGGACGTTGACTCCCTCCGTCACTTTTCGCCGCGCCAAATCCGAGAAGATGATCTCCTTGGGGCCCATGATCCTCCTTTGGGGTTTTCCTGCCGGCTGCTCATCGGGCGCCCGCGCTCGCATTGTGGCGAGCCCGCGGCGCGGCCCGGCGGCCGAGCGAAAAAAGAAAATCACGAGCCGTGTGACCGGTCAAGGCTGAGACCGGTCCGCGGCCACGATATTCCGTCGGAGATCGGCGCCCGGGCGGTTTTCAGACCGCCAGCGGCAACGCGTGCGAGAGGGCGGGAATACGGACGGGGGCGGGCGCGGTTTGCGCGCGTTCGGCGTCGCCCGGGGTGGCCACAGCGCGGTCGAAGCACAGCATCGTCGGCCGCGCGGCGGCGAAGCGCCCCGACGCGCCGGCCAGGGCGGCGTCCAGCGCCGGCGCGCCGCCGTCGGTGAAGGCCAGCGCCGGCAAGAGCCGTCGGATCTCGTCGGCGCGATACAGCCCGGCCGTGGCGCCCAGCGGCCTGCCGAAGTCCTGATCGGCGCCGCTCCAGGCAAAGCGATAGAGCCCGTGCGAAAAGCGCGTCAGCGCCGGGACGCGTTGGGCCCGGCGCCCGCGCGCCGTCATGACGGTGTTTTCGCCCAGCGCCAGCGCGCACCCCAGGGCCCGCGGCTCCGCATCCAGCGCGCGCGTCGCGTCGGTCAGGCGGAAGTCGCGCACGAAGACGACGCCGTCGCCCACCAGCAGCACGTGCCGGTGCGGCGCCAGCAGGGCGGGCAGCTGGCGCGCCAGCTCGCCCTCCGCGATCAGCGTGGCGAACGGGTGCTCGAGGGCGACCGCCTGGCACAGGCGCTGCTCGGCCGGGTTGGCCGCGCGGTACAGCACCTTGACGTCGACGTCGCCGGCGTCCACGCAGTGGCGCGCGAACGAGCGCAGCGTCTGGTCCAGCGCCGCCGCGCCGCTGTCGCCCAGGCACAGGACCAGCGTGTGCGCCGGCCCGGCGGCGGCGCCGCTCTCGTCGACAGGCAGCGACGCCAGCTCCAGGGCGGCGCGCCCGCAGGCGGGATCGATCTGCAGGGCGTGGCGATAGAACGGACGCGCGTCGGCGGGGTGCCCGGCGGCGACGGCGATGTCGCCGGCCAGCAGCAGCGCCTCCACGTCGGCGGCGTTTTCCATCAGCACGGGGACGATGGTCTTGCCCGCCTCGTCCAGGCGCCCGGCGTCCAGCAGGATGGCGGTGCGCGTGCGGCGGAAGTCGGGGTTGCCGGCTTCGATCTCGCAGGCAATGCCCGAGGCGATCACCGCCGGCTCCAGGCGGTGCGACGCGTGCTGCAGCACCGCCAGGTCGTTCCACGCCTCGCCCAGCGCCGGATGCGCGGCCAGGAACTTCTCGACCTCGGCGATGGCCAGGGCCAGCTCGTCCCGGGCTACCAGGCGGTTGACGACCGCGACGCTCGCTTCGTAGGCGACCTTGGGATCGGCGGCGCGCAGGGCGGCCTCGATCGCCTCCTGGTTGTGGCGGATGTCCGCCGCCAGCGCCGGGTCTTCATGGCAAAGGCGGGCGGCGCGGGCGATCGCCTCGTGCGCCTCGGCCAGGCGGCCGGCCGCGAAGGCGACGACCGCGAGATCGTTGTGGGCGACGGCCAGCTCGGGATCGGCCTTGCAGAGGGCGCGCATGCGTTCCAGCGCGTCGTGAGGGCGGCCGGCCTCCATCAGCGTGCTGACGGCGCCCAGCCGGGACTGATATTGCGCTTGGCGGGTGGCGAACAAATCCATGACACGCTCCTTCTGGTTGGGGCTGGAGTCAGCAAGGCCGGTGCCAGCGCGCGCCGCGGAACAGGCGGCTTTCCGGGGCCGCCGGCGATCGGGCGCGTCAGGGTTCTGGCGCCGTCCCGAGTCCTGACGCCGCCGCGGCGTTCGCTCTCAAGTTCGCGGGCGGGTCCGCCGATGCCAGTCGTGAAGACGCATGGCCATCGACACCGAGACCGCCATCCAGAACGCCGCCACCGAGGGCACGACGACCAACTACAACGTCGGCATCCTGAAGAAGGCGCAGAACAACCAGCGCCTCGAGGGCCAGCTGGCCGTCCGCCTGATCGATCAGAGCGGCCCCCAGATGACCAAGACCGAAGACGGTCACATCTCGGTCCGCGCGTAAGGCGTCACCCGATGATCATCTCCTCGCGCGCCGGCGATCCGCCGGCTGGCGGCGCGGAGAAGCGGCGCACGTTCCACGCTTCGAAGAGCGCGTGCGGGGGCCGGGCGCGCAGCATCTCGGCGTAATAGCGCGACACCACCGGGGCCATCATGAAGCCGTGGCCGGAGAAGCCGCAGCAGACGAAGAAGCCCGGCACCTCGGGCAGCTCGCCGACGATGGGGCTGCCGTCGGGGCTGAGGTCGTAGGGGCCGGCCCACTGGCGGACGACCTTCACCTCCGCCAGGCGCGGCAGCACGGCGATCATCCCGGCCGCCACGCGCTCGACGAACGACAGTCGCGAGCCCAGGCGCACCTCGCTGTCGCGCGGATCGTCGAGCGAGATGCCGCCCACCACTTCGCCCCGCAGCGACTGCGAGAAATACAGCCCGGTTTCCAGCACGGAGACCATGGGCTTCAAGAAAGGCTTTAAGGGTTCTGTCGACAGGATCTCGTGCCGCGCCGGCCAGTCGGGCAGGGCGCCACCGACCAGCGCCGCCACCCGCGGCGACCAGGCACCGGCGGCGCACACCACGCGTCCGGCGGTCAGCGCCCCGCGCGGCGTGGTCAGGACCAAGTCGTCGCCGCGCCGATCGATCGCGGTCACTGGCGTCTCGGTGAAGATGGCGACGCCGCGCCGGGCGGCGGCGCGCGCGTACCCCCACAGGAACGGCCAGGGAAAGACGATGGCGTCGGTGGGGTTGAAGCAGGCGCCGGCGATGCCGCCGGTGTCGATCTCGGGGACGATCGCCTGCACCTCGTCGACGGTGATCTGGCGGGTGGGGACGTCGCAGCGGTTCTGCAGGGCCACGTTGCGCTCCATCCGCTCCAGCGTCGCCGCCTCGCGCGCCAGGAACAGATAGCCGCCCCGGCGCATCCAGGTGTTGATCCCCATCTGGCGCGCGAAGTTGGCGCAGATCTCGATCGACTCCTGCATCAGGCGGATGTTCAGCTCCGTCGACCACTGCTGGCGCAGGCCGCCCCCGTTGCGGCCCGACGCACCGAAGGCCAGCGTGTGCGCGTCCAGCACGACGATCCCGCGCTGGCCCTGCAGCGCCAGGTTGTGCGCGATGCCGAGGCCCATGATGCCGGCGCCCACGACGGCGATCTCGGCGCGCGCCGGCAGCGGGCCGGCGGCGCGGGCGGGCGCGGCGTCGGCGCGGGTCACGGCGGCGATCGGCGGCCGCCGGCATCCACGCCGGCGGCGAACAGCCGCAGCGGCGTCGGGCAGAGTGGCGGGCGCGTGGTGAAGGGCTGCATCGCCGACGGCGGCTTGCCGGTGGCGGCGGCGATGGCCAGGGCCACCGCGCGCAGACATTCTTTTCCCTGGCAAGGGCCGGTGCCGAAGCCGGTGTAGCGCTTGACCTCCTCCAGCTCGCCAAACCCCGACGCCACCGCGTGGCGCACGTCGTCCAGCGTGACGTCCTCGCAGCGGCAGAGGATGATCTTCTTCGCCACGGCGATCGCTAGGGCGCGGGTTTGGGCTTTCCCTTGCTCTTGGCCTTCGCGCCGGGCTTGGTGGACGGTTGCGGCTGCGGCTGCGCCGGCGCCGGCACAGCCGCCGGCTGTGGAGGCTCGAACTGTTTTTCGTCCAATGGCTCGTCGAAGACGACCGACTGCACCTGGGCGGTGAAGGTGATGGGTCCGGCCTGGGTCTCCAGGCTGAACGGAAGCAGCAGGCCCCCGACGCGTCGCCAGTCGCCCACTTTCGACGAGAACGGTGTGTCGCCCTGGGGCGTGGGGCGAATCCCTTTCTCGCTGACCTGCAGGTGGCTCGCCGGATCGAAGCAGTGCGTGGTGGGCGGCGCCACCCGGGGCGTCAGCAGCACGCACTCCAGCGGCTTGCCGTCGGGGCCGGCCTCGTTCTTCG
>DATKEU010000571.1:0-26936 GCA_035544495.1 Polyangia bacterium
CCTGTAATCAAATGAACAAGACGTCGCATACACGTACCTCCTTTGTTGCGCTATCCGCCCTCTCGCCTGCGGATCGTCAACGCCAAGGCGTTGCGGCCACCGAGCAAAGCTGGACCGGCGAAGGCCGAGCCATCGGTGCCCAAGAACGGACGTCCGTCGGGCAACGGGGAGCGCTGCTATCCATGTGCCAGCGTCGGCGTGTGTGATCTTGCACCGTTGGCGATCGCACCTGTCCGTACACGGACAGGGCTGTGTCCCGGTCGGAGCAAGCGTTACGCCTCGAGACAACAACGGGGCTTTTTGACGCGCGCTCGCTCTCTGGAAGCCGGGTCCACGGTCTATGCGACTCCGCGAAGGCAGCGAATCAGACCGGACCAAGGCTGGCCAGTTGTTCAGTAAGCCTCGGTGAATAGCGACGGGCGGTCGTCGAGCGCGCGTGGTCCCGTCGAACGAGACACAATCCGGTCACGGGCCTGGCCTTGAGGCTATCGGACCATGGGAGCGTGTTACTTTCTCTTTTTGGCCGAGTTACGAGGGTGAGTTACCGAAATGCGCGAGAGACTGACTTTCAACCTAATGTTGCCATTTGCGAAAGCCCAGCCGGAAAAGACGATGCTGTGGCGGGTCGACTTTCAACTGTCGCCCGGCCGGCAGGCGATCGGAATTGCCGTCCACGACTATCACCACGGTTTCATGGTTCAACGCCTGGTGTACTCAACCGGCGTGAAGATTTGTCTGGAGGCCGCGGCCTAGAGACCGGGCGCCGGTGTCAGAGCCGTTGGTGACCCGCCGAACGCTCGTCGGACCCCGGCCCACCCTCGGCGGAGGGTCTGCGTCGATGTGGCGAGGAGGCGTTCGGCCCACGCGAACTCCTTGGCGAGGATGGCCAGTCCCAGGGGGATCACGACGATGGTGGTGCCAGGAATCGGCACCACGACCAGCGCCAGACCGAGGGCAAGGACGCCAACCCCGGCGATCGCAATGGCAATCCTGCGCAACTGGCCCGACATGTTTCTTCGAACGATCATCTCGATCACCGCCTCTCCCAACAGCTCTAGCACCGCCTTGTTCATGGCGAGGTCTGGATCGCGTCACGTCTGCGACACGAAAAAAATGCGCGCCGTCGACGAGCTGTCGCTGAAGCTTCCGCGAGACGTTCATCTCGCCATCCCGGGTGCCCGCAAAACAGACCCGCCGCCGTTCCGCTTTTCGGCCAGAATGGCCCCAGGGGTCCGGGTCGATGTCGAAAGGAGCCTCGCCGATGACAACAGCAGGGAAGGTGGATCTCGCGGGAGATGGCTTCTTCGTCCTGGTGGATCTCTTGGAGGCCGCGAAGTTGGGCCTGCCGGAAGAAGTCCCGTCGCCGCTCGACGACCGATTCAGCGAAATCGCCCGCGCGTATCGCAAGGCCGACGCAGCGCTGCGACAGCAGGTGCGCGAGCAGATCCCGACGGAGTACTGGTTGCCGCTGTTGCAGTTGGGTGACCGGTGCGCCGAATGGGCGTTGGTCGACAAGGATCCGAAGCATCTCGAGGATGGATTGACGGCCTATTGCCTCGAGGATTTTCGCTTCGACGCCCAGGAGAACCTGATTCACCTGAGCCGTCTTTGGTACGCGGGAAAGACGTTGCACGCCGACACCACGCAGCTATTCACCCAGGTCGGGCAGTGCGCCTCACCGCAGGGATTGCAGGAGCTGAGCAATTTCTCCGCGCGGCCCGAGGACGCGAAATCTCCCTGGAGCATGGGCCTCGAGAAATACCTGGAGGGAGGCCACGTCCGCTTCCGCCGCCGCCGCACCAAAGGCACGGAGCCGCCGGTCACGTGACGGTGGCGCTCGTCCGTCGGCCGCGATTAGTTGGCGGGCACAGGTAGGAACTCTGCGGGAGTAAGAGCGCGGGGAGTAAAGCGCGCCATGCGAACGGCCCCTTTCAGATAGGCTGATCCGCCGTACCGAGAGCCCACGCGAGTAGCGCCCGCCCCAATCGGCTTGTAATTGAGGGGGAAGGGAGCCGTCAGATTGGGTGGTGTGCAGGCCTCCCCGGCACAATTTCCCGCGGCCTCCCATACCCCGTTGACGTAGGGCTTCATGGTCTTGCCATCGATGACGATGGCCACGTGGTACCACTTACCGGCGGGGTGCGGGAAATTCCACCCGAAGAGCCGCCCGGTTGCCCCGCCCTGCACGAAGGCCACCTGGAACCACGTGTCCTTGGCGGCGTCGTAACGCAACTCGAAGAGGACCCTCTCGCCGGTGCCCATACCGCCGGTTCCCGCTATGTGAAACCACCGTTGTGCTTGGGCGCCCCCGGTATCGACTCGAAAGATGACCTCCACCGTCCACTGGGGCCAAACGTCCACTGGGTTCTTTGGGATGTCCAGCGTGTCCTTGACTCCGTTGAACTGCACCGCCTTGCCCTCCGGCGTGTCAATCACCATCGGAGCGCCGCTGACCGCCAGATTGTAACTCGGGTTGGTGCCGATCGTTTTCAGGTTATCGAACAGCCATACGACCGAGTCCGGCGGGTTCGTGATCACCTGGCCGCTGTCCTCCGGCCCAGCATCAGCTCCGCTTGCGCCGCCTCCCGCATCGATCGTCGAGCTGCCACCGGTACCGGAGACTCCGCCGCTCCCATTCTGATTGCCGCCCGTGCCCGCACCGCCTGTGCCTCCTGGAAGCCCGGCGCCTCCCGATCCGGTGGTTGCGTCATGGCCGCCCGTGCCGGATGCAGGGCTGTTACTCCCGCCGCACCCCACTTGCCCGGCCACGATTGCCACGCCGAGCGCCATGTGAGCTATCAAGAAACGACGCTTCTCGAACATGCGACAGCTCCTATCGAAAGTGATTCCGGAGAGGCGCGCCGTCGCCTACTCAACGCGGAGAGTTCACGGGCGCGCGAAACCCAAAACATATACCAACGGCGGCTCGAAACAGGAAGAACCAATGCGATTGATGCGGCGGCTCCGACTGCTGTCAACCCTAGACCATTCGAGGGTGACTTATTCGATCAGCGAAGGCCAGCGAGAAAGGCTCGCGCGCCGCATTGGTATACAGATTCGATCGCAAACCCCGCCAAACAATGGGGGGAAAGGAAGAATAAGGCCGCTTGCCCGTCTGCGTCATTGGCTGAGTGGTCGGATTACGGCGTCACGGACGAGCTCAAGAAAGCTGTTCCCACGCGCCAAGCCCGAAAAAACCAGCAGCCTACAAAAAGAAAAACCCCGGGACATCCCGAGGTTAATCAGTGCGAGGACGGGGACTTGAACCCCGATGGCTGTTAACCGCTAGCACCTCAAGCTAGTGCGTCTACCAGTTCCGCCATCCTCGCGAAGATGAAAACAGCCGCTTATATTCGGCCTGCGCGCCGGGTGTCAATCGCTGAGGCGGTGGATGTCGTCGACGACGTGCCAGGTGGCGACGACCGTCAGCTCGACCAGCTTCTCGGTGCGGCGGCTGTCGGGGACGACCATGCTCTCGTGCGTGCACAGGGCCTGCAACTGGCGCAGAAATCTCAGGATGCTGCGCTTGTCGGAGTCGCCGATCCAGCGCGACAGGCGATCCACCAGGATCGGCTGGTGCTGCTGGATGAAGCGGGCGGCGGATTGCGCGTTGGCGGTGTGGCCGCTCCGGTTGCCGGTCACGCGCGAGCGCGGACGCCGCGGGAAAATTTCCAGCAGGTCCTTGCGGTACTCGACCAGGTCGGCGTCGACGGCGTGGTTGATGTCGAAGTACTCGGCGACGGTCTCCTTGATCTCCGTGTACGGCAGGCGCAGGCCCAGGCGCACGTTCGCGGGCGCGCCCTTGCACGCGCCCTCGATGGCGACGATGCGATCGACGTACTCCAGCTTGGCCAGCGCCACCTGCCAGTCGCGGTAACGCCGCCGCCAGTGGCTCGTCGGATCCAGCCAGACGGCGAACGTCTCGGCCCAGTCCTCGTCGGGATGCTTCTGGGCATAGTGATACATGCCGGCGCGGTGCAGGTAACGGACGTAGTCGCGGCTCCACGGGTTCGGGTTGTAGACGTCCAGGTACTGGCGCCGGAAATCGCCGAAGGTCTGCGTCCAGTCGCGCCGCCGCCACAGCTCGTACGCGTAGTTGATCGCGTGCCCGGCTTCGTGGCGCAGGTACATCAGCACCTCTTCGCGCGTGTAAACGAACAGGTGATCGTTCACCAGCCGCCACAGCATCGGGTTCGCCAGATACCAGGGAATGTTCACGCTGACGGCGCGGTCGGCGGTCCAGAAGTCGTCCTCGCCCAGGTAGTACGCGGGAACGAACGTGATCCCCTTGCCGCGCAGCTCGCCGATCACCTGCTCTACACATTCGGCCAGCGTGCCCTCGGGTCGCAGCTCCAGATCGCAGATGCGGGTGGACAGCAGCTTCTGCAGCCCAACCTCACGCTCCATGCTGCTCGTGAGAGGACTTCTATGCAGGCTGCGCCGCTGGCGTAGGGCGGGGACCCCCATTGCGGTCATTCCTTTACCATGACGCCCGGTGGGAATCTGCTGAAAACCATTACCGATTTTGGTATTTGATTTCAAGGTCTTATGCTGCTGCTGCGATGCGTCTGCGGGTCGCGGCGACGATTCACCGGCAGGGGTGACGCGGCCCGGTTAGTATCGAAAGCCCCCCATGATCTCCCGCGGCCAAGGTTGGTCTCGCCCGGCACTGGTCATGGTTGCCTATCTGGGGCTGGGCGCGGCGGCTTTGGTCTGGGGCGGGCTGCGTGGCCAGCCGAATGTCTGGCAGGCGCCGGGCCGCGAAGACCCGCTGGTGTTTTCAGGAATCCTGCTGGGGCTGGCGCTCGGTCTCTTGATCGTCTTCGTCTCGCGCCTGGCGGTGCACCGTTTCGAGTGGGCGCGCGCGCTGCATCGCGAGTTCCGCGCGCTGCTGAGCCCGCTGACTGACGGCGAGATCGTCATCATGGCGACGGCGTCCTCGCTGGGCGAGGAGCTGTTCTTTCGTGGGGCGATGTTGCCGGCGGCCGGCGTGGTGGGCAGCAGCGCGGCGTTCGCGCTCTTGCACATCGGCCCGCGGGCGCGCTATCTGCCGTGGACGCTGTCGTCGTTCGTGGCGGGATTGCTGCTGGGCCTGCTCTTTCTGTGGACGGGCGATCTCACGGGCGCGGTCGTCGCGCACTTCACGATCAACTTCCTGAACCTGCGCCACGTCGCCAACTACGAGCTGCGCTGAAGCGACGACTATCGGCGGACCAGGCCGGTGACGTTCCAGCCCGGGGCGTCGGTCTTGGGGGCCAGCACCAGCACCAGCATCTCCGACGGCGACGTCTTGCTGACCGCGAACAGAAGGCCCGTGCTGTCGTCCAGACCGGGCGGCAGACGCCCCACCAGACCGCGCAGCGACGCGGCGCTGTGAATCTGCACGCCGTCGCCCGCACGGCGCGCCGATTCGTCGACCAGCGCGCTCAGCATCGGCGCCAGCTGCTCGCGCGACGAGGCGGCGACGCCGTTGCCGGACCGAAACGGATAGCTGGCGGCGCGGGTCATGGCGTCGACGTCGCCTCGGGCCAGGGCGGCGAACCACTCCTCGGCGGTGCGGCGGGCGCCCGGGTCGTCGGCGCGCGGCGGGGCGGCGCCGCGCGCTTCACCGGCGCCGCCGCCGGCAGCGGCGCGCGCGCGGGCGGCGACGCTCTCCCGTTCGTGCGCGTGGCCGCGACCGTCGCCGTGGACGTTGCCGCGCTCCAGGCGGCGAGGCCCGTTCTCTTCCGTGGCAACACCACCGCCAGCGCCACCGCCACCGCCACCGGCACCGGCACCGCCGGCGGGCGCGTCGTCCGGCTCGTTGACGGCGGCCCCCTTGTCGCCGTTGGCGGGCGGATTGTTGAGAATGAAGTAGTCCACGCCCGACGTCGCGCACTGTCGCCCGTCGCGATAGAAACGCCAGTGGATGTAGATCTTGCCGTTGGCCGAGCGAATTTCGCGCGGCGGATCGGGATACGGCCCGGCCGAGTACGCCACGTCGATGGCCGCCGCGTCGTAGGGCAGATAGCCAGACGCCCGCACGATGGTGATCTTGTCGATGGTGCCGTCGCCGTTCAGCACCATCTCCAGCGTCGTCAGCAGATCCTGATTGTTGTACGCGTTGCTGCTCGGCTTTTCGTCCCACTCTTCCAGCTGGCCAAATCCCCACAGCCGGTGAATGGATCGGTGCATGCGCGCGATGAAGGCGGCAAAGGGCGCCGCCCGCGTGTTCAGCGCGGTCTGATTGCCGGGTTTGACCTCGGGGATGAAGTTTTCCAGCGCTGACTGCAGCTGTGCCTGCCGCTTGGCGAAGCGGCCCATCTTCTGCGAGCGCTCCTTCTGCGCCAGCCGTCGCTCGGCGGCGGCGTCGGCGCCGAACAGGTAATCGAAATCCTTGCCGGTCAGCGCCAGCTTCATGCGCTTGCCCTCGGCGAGCGCGGTGCTGGGCTTCTGCGGACCCGGCACGGCCCGCTCGCGCGGCATCGCCAGCTCGCCGTCGGGCGTGCGCGGCAGCGACGGGTCGGCGGTCTCGGGCGTCAGCTCGTGCGTGCGCGGCGCAGGATCGCGCAAGGCCAGCAGCGACTTCTGCGGCGCCCGCTCGGGCGGCTGCTCCCGGCTCAGCTCCGGGGCGACGTGCGGGGTGACGTCGGGGGCTTGCTTGCCGGCGGCCGACTTCTCCTCGGTCAGGTCGGCGACCCGCTCCTTGTCGTCTCCGGTCTCCTCGTTCGTGCGCTTGCTGGCCGCGTTCGACGACGACGGCGCGCCCTTCTGCGCCTTCTCGAGGTTCGTGTCGGTGGCGCGCGTCTCGACCTCGGCGCGGTTGTTCTTCTGGGCCAGGAACTTGGCGTCCTTGGGCGGCTCGACCTGCTTGTCGTTGTCCAGGTCCACCATCTTCTCGTGCTGCTTGCGCTCGGGCGGCGCGGGCGGGGGTGGCGGCGGCGGCGCTTCTTTCGGCATCGGCGGCAGCGGCGGGATCGGAATCTCCGGCTCTTTCTTGGGCAGCTGCGCGACCGGCTTCTGCTTTGTCTTCTCCTCGGGCTTGGCCTTCTCCTTCGGCTTTTTGCGCTCGGGCGGCGTCCGGTCGTCCGCGCTGGGCGGCGGCTGCGTCAGGCTATCCAGCGGCGGCAGGTCGGCCGGCAACTCCTCGCTGGCGACGTCGCGGAACGCGACATCCACCTCCTCGGCCCGTTGCGCTTCCTCCCGCGATGCATATATGAAGACCAGCGTCAGGATCGGCGCGACCAGCAGCGCGTGCCCAAAAAACGAGAGCAGAGCGCCCCGGCCCAGATGGCCGTGCTGGTGGGGTCGGCGCTGCATGCGATCCGGAAAGGTTAGCACGCCGGCCGGTCAGGGTTGCCGCGCGGACGATATGGCCGCGTTCAGCCGGTTTTCGGCGGCTTCTCCTCCAGTTTCACCTCGACCATCAGGTCGCTCGCCAGGCGCTCCAGGGCGGCGCGCAGGGCGGCGGCGTCGGTGCCGACCGGCAGGCGGATGTGAGCCTGCCCGCGAAACAGCATCTCGCCCGACATGGGCGCGCTCTGACGGTCGGTGGTCAGCTCCTCGACGTTGACGCCGCTACCGGCGAGCAACTGCGAGATCTCGCGCACGATCCCGGGACGATCGAGCCCGATCAACTCCAGGTGCATCGACCGGGCGGCGGGCGGCGTCGCCGCCGAGGCGCGCGGGACCACCTCGGCGACCACGCGCAGGCCGCGCGCCTGCAGCGTGTGCAGCGCCTCGAGCGCGGCGGATGATTTTTCGGCGGGCAGCTCGGCGCGCAGGATTCCGGCGAACATCCCCGCCAGGTGCGTCATCCGGCTCTCCAGCCAGTTGCCGCCGTGTGCGGCGATGATCTCGGCCACCGCCTCCACCAGGCCCGGGCGATCCGGGCCGATCAATGTCAGGACGACGTCGGTCATGGTGGAAACCTCCGCCGCCAGAATAACCCGGTGCCCCTCAGAACCGCAGTGCGCAGGCGAGGCCCGGGCGCAGCAGGTCCGGTCGGCACACCAGCAGCGACGACCATCGTCGACTGTCGCCGTCCCGGAGGGCCGTTTCCTTCGTCACCATCCGATCGTTCCACGACATCGCCAACAACGCCGCGGTGCCAGCTGCCAGCACGCCTCCCGCGATGAGACCGACCGTCTCCCTGCTTCGAGCACTGTTGCCTTCGTTCAGGAGGGATTGGCAGTCCGCCCCGCCGTTCAGGAAGACGCGGTTGTCGGAGTCGCACTTCTTGTTGCCACTTCCATCGAGCTTGCTGTTGAAATCGTTGAAATGCGAGTTGGACGCTTGCCACTCGGCGACGCCATAGCCCAGCGCGACCACGGCCAGCGCGCCTAAACCGACACCGATCCGGAACCTCCAAGTCTGCGTCGGCTTGGGCGGAGGCTGAACCGGTGCTGGTGACGGCGGCGTTTGCATGATGATGACCGGCGGCGGGGCAGGCCCGACCGCCGTCCCCAGGTGCACGTCGACGATTAGTTTCTGGCCGCCGTCGATGGTCAACTTGCGGGTGTACGGTGGCATCCCGGCCTTCTCGACGACCAACTGGTGGGGGCCGGGATCCAGGCGGATCGGGCCCTTGGCAGGCGTCACGCCGCGCGATCGTCCATCAATCGAGATCTCTGCGCCAGCCGCATCGCAATCAATGATCACGCTACCTGTCTGTAGCGCAAGCGTGGCAATGTAACGTTCGGCATTGGCGCGCAGATCGGGCGCAATGTCTGTGGTCTCGGTGATGAACCGCTCGAAGACGTCCATGGCATCGGCGTTGCGCGACAGACCCATATATGCAAGCCCGAAGTTGTAAAAGATCTTCGGGCTAGGGACGAGTACGTACGCCTCCTGGAAGCGGACCAAAGCATCACGGAACTCACCTCGTTTGAGGAGGTCGCTTCCTTCGACCAGCTTGGCGCGCGCTGCAACCTTGGGATCTTCCTGCGCCCTGGCCGAGCGCCCGGCACCCGTCAGGAGGGCGCCGACCAGCATCGCGGCAGCGAAACGCGCCCAGGCTCGCTGCCATCGACGAGACACAACTATCGATTTCGGCGCGCGCCGGCCGAGCGAGAGAGTGGCCCTCACGGGGACCTCGGAACGACCGCGACATCGTCTATGGCCAACGTCAGCGTGGAGCCGGCCAGCAGGCTGTTGGTCATGCCGTCCACACGAATCTGCAATGAGCTCACTGTCATCAGGCTGCTCACGGTGCCTGTGCCCATGCAGTCCGGGCCGCTGGTGAGATCAGACGTGCGCAGCGTCCAGACGCCCGGATCGAGGCTGTGGCCGCCCACCGGTGTGCATCCCACTCCGGCGCAGCCGTCGCAGGTGAAGTTGACGTTTTCGAGTATCTTTTCCGACGTGCCCGTGGCATCGGCGGCGTTGGCGTAGATCCGATATGACAGAGCCGCGTAGGGTGTCAGGTCGATCGGCGGCAGAAATGTCGCCTCGACGCCGATAGCGCCCGTGGCCTGGTCGGTGTACAGACCCGAAACCGCCAAGACGTGCCCACTGATGTTGTCGACGCCTGCCTCGCCCTCGGCGGTGGCCCCACCGTCCGAGGCGGTGATCTCGGTGTCGAAGTCACTGGTCATGATTGGTTCGAGGGGGGTACCCGGAGCTGGACGGCTGATTGTGGCCGAACCCGTCGTCAGTGCCGCCCATGTCCCCGGAAAGCCCATGCAAAGATTCGCGTCACCATCCTCAAAGTCGTCCAGCGTCGTTGCCGCCGGCTTGCACCAGCCGCCAGAAACGGAGCCGTATTGCGGCTTGACGCAGCCGAGGGAAGCGGCCACCAAGCTGACGGCGATCGCACCGAGCGCGGGTGCTAACGGCAAGGCTAGTCTCTTCGGCACATGCCGCTTGTATCGCGCCGGGCGCGTGACGGTCAAGGCGTCAGTCCGTTCCGCAGGCTGCGCAGAAGCCCGGCGCTCCTTTGCTAATCGCTTGCTGTTTCGAAAGTATTTCTCTATTTTGCCGCTGGCGCCGATTCAGTCGATAGGCGCGTATCCCAACCTGAATTAGCTCGGAGGCAAGAGACTATGAACCAGCGCTGGCTTGGATTCACGGGGACGGTGTTCCTGGCTTTGAGCGTGGCCGTGGTGGGCTTTGGATGCGGAGGGAGCTCCTCCTCGAGCAACTCGGACGGAAGTGGCGGAATTGGTGGTGACGCTGGCACGTCTGGCGACAAGCAGGCAACCTCGGATGGTTCCGTCGACCAGCCGACCGGCGCTGACAGTCCGGTCGACGTACCACCTCAAGCCGCGTTGGTCGTCACGCCCACGAACCTCAGCATCACGGAAGGGCAGACCGGAACCTTCTCCGTGTCGCTCAGCCAACTCGTCACGCACGCCGTCGTCGTCACCGTCTCGACCTCCGATGGCACCGTGGCCAAGCCCGAAACCGAGACGTTCACATTCGATCCCAACAACAACGACCCACGGACCATCACCGTCGACGGAATCGTCGACGACGACACGGTCGACAACACAGCTATCCTCACGCTGTCCGCCGATGGCATCACGAGCGCGATGGTGCGCGTCCAGGTAAAGGACGTGAACGTGCAGGAGTTGGTGGTGATGCCGCCGACCGTGACGATGACTGAAACGAAGACCGCCGACATCTCGGTGCGCCTGAAGTATCGGCCGGCCGCACCGATCACGGTGAACGTTGGGCCTGCGACGCCCACCCCAAAACTCACGGTCAGCCCATCGATGCTGACCTTCTCCCCAACGGACTATTCGATCGAGCAGACGGTGACGCTGACGGCACCGAAGGACAACGATGCCGCGGACGACGTCGTCCGTCTGAACGTCAGCTCCGCGAACCTGACCACCGTTCCCGTCGACGTCACGATCGTGGACATTGACAAGGAGAACCTTGATATCGTTGCTGTCCCGCAGACCGTGAGAGAGGACAATCAGAACGGCGTCACGTTTTACGTCGGACTGACGCTGCCGCCTCCCGGAACCCTCGCCGTTACCGTGACCTCCTCCGATACGACGAAAGCGAACGTCAGCCCGGCGACCCTGACATTCACGCCGGACAACTACAACACGGCTCAGCCGGTGGTGATCGTCCCGGTTCACGACAGCGACACCAAAGACGACGTCATCACCATCACGCTGTCCGCGAGCGGCGTCGACCCGCGGGTGTTGCCGTTGACGGTGAAGGACGTCGACTCGCAGCAGATCGTTGTCACGCCTGACGGTCAAACCATCAACATGGACGAAGGCGGCGACACGCAGATCACCGTCCACCTGAGCGCCAAGCCGGGCGGGCAGGTTACCGTCTCCGCCTTCCCAAGCGACGGGTCGCGGTTGGCGATGAACCCGCAAGTGCTCACCTTCGACGATTCGAATTACTTTCAAGCGCAGACGGTCAACATCCACGCCAATCCAGACAGCGACATCGTGGACAACACGGTGACGATCACGCTGAAATCGGCGGGTGCGAACGATGTTACAAAGGCCGTCCTCATCAAGGATCGGGACAAGCAGGCCATTCTGCTGCAGTACAACGGGTCACCGGGAAACCTGCTGGGCACGGAAAGCGCCGCCACTGCGACGACCGCAGATACACAGAACATGGTCACCGTCTATGTGCAGCTGCAGTTCCAACCGCTGGGCGACGTGACCGTTACCGTGACCAGTGCCGACAATACCAGGGTCACGCCGCCGGCGACGCCGTCGCTGACGTTTACCAAAGATAACTACAACGTCCTCCAGGCGTTGACTTTCACACTGCCGCATGACCTTGACACGATGAACAACACGGTCGATCTGACGTTCGCGTCGCCGGGTCTCGACAGCAAGGACGTCAAGGTGACTGTCACCGACATCGACGTGCAGAACCTCAAGATCACAGGCGCGCCGACGATGCCGGTGCTGGAACCGTCGTGCAACGCGCAGGTTATGCCGCCGGATTGCAGCGCGACGACGCCGGTGTCCTTCAATGTGACGACGCTGCTGCCCCTCATGGGCACGGATTCCATCCACGCCAACGTGTCCAGCAGCGATCCCAGCCGTTTGATCGTGGCCGGTGACTCTCAGTCCATCATGCTCTCGTCGACGACGCCGACCGTTACCGTTCATCTCGCGGCGGCCCACGACGCTGACGCCATGCCGAACACCGTGACCGTCACCATCGCGGACGCGGCGAATAAGATCCAGTCGCAGGTGGTCACGATCAACATCGCAGACAGCGACGCGATGAATATCGTTCCAACCCTGATCGGCCCGCTGGACCCGCAGGATATGAGCCGCTTGGTCGTCAACGAGGCGCCCGTGATGGGGGACAATTCGAACGTCGCGAAGTTCCACGTGCAGCTCTCCGCCGATCCTGTCAACGCCGTGTCAGTCTCCATGACCCCATTGCCGAGCGTGGTCTTGGTGAGCCCGTCGACGCTGACCTTCACACCGGGAGCATCCGGAAACTGGAGCACGGGCATCGACGTGACGATCACGGGCATCAAGGACGTCAACCTGGTTGACGAGCTCGTCAGCGTGCGCATCTCCGGGCCCGCGTCCCTAGGCGCGCCCGACAAGTCCGTGACCGTGCGGCAGAAGGACACCGACACGCAGGCGATCTACCTTTCGGCGTCGTCGACGCCGCTCAATCCGATGAATCCGGATACGTTCACTTTCCCGACAAAGCTGACGCTCAACCCGCCCATCCCGGAAGGCGGTATGCCAGCGACGTTCTACGTCAGCCTCAAATGGCAGCCAGCCTCCGCAGTGACGGTGACCGTGGCCGTCCCGAACGGCGTGACGGGCAGCTTCGGTGTGTCCTCCGGCGGCGGTCTTTCGTCGTCGCAGACGATACTGACGTTTTCGACCGGAAACTACAACACGCCTCAGCAGGTGAACGTCGCGGCGCTGGTGGATCAAAACACGGACACTGAGATCGCGGACATCAGCGTCTCACTGCCCGCACAGGATAGCCGCACCGTCGAAGCGACCACGGCCGATCCGGATCAACAGAAGATCATCATCGACACGACGTGCGCCGCGTCGGGGAACTGCTTCACGCTCAACGAGAGCAAGGACGCCGACATTGCCGACCTCAAAGATATTCACGTCAAGCTGAAGTACCCGCCGCACCAGGGCGCGACTGTCGAGCAGGTGACCGTGACCTCGAGCAACTCCAGCGCCGTGGCGCTCGCGGGTGCCACACCGATGGCGGTGACGCTTGCGTTCGGCAACTTCACCGGTTCGGGCGGGTGGGACACCGTGCAGACGGTTACAGTTCAGGCGCGCGAAGACGACGACGCCATCGACGGTCTCAGCACGATCGCTCTGTCGTCATCGCTGACGGGCGGAATGTGGAGCGCTCCGCTCCTTTCGTTCCCGGTGGGGGTCAACGACGAGGACAAGGTCGGCGTCACGGTCGTCAATCCCAGCACCAACAACGCCACTGCGACGATCAAGGAGAGCGGTGCCGACGTTGACACGATGGCCACGATAAACGTTCACCTGACGCGCACCCCGCCTGCCGGGTTCGTCGTGCAGCTGGGGAGCAGCGACACGAACCACGCCACCGTCAGCCAGGGCCAGTTGACATTCGGTCCCGGCAACACCGATCAGTCGTTCACGATCATCGGCGTTTCCGATCCCAGCAGCAGTGTCGACCACACGGTCACCGCGACTGTGTCGTCGACGTCGCCGAAGGCAGGACCATCGTTCCCGGCGACCATCGCCGTGACGGTGACGAACGTCACGCCGGTGCCGGACGCTGGCGTGGACGGCTCCGATGATTCCGAAACGGGCGCCGAGGTCGGCAGTGACTGAGCCTTGAGTGTCCCGATGTCAGGTGCGAGGCGGCGCCATGGGCTCCGCCTCGTACTGGCTTATCATCGTCGCCTTTGACCGTCGCCTTGCGCGGGAACGGTGCAGCCAAGCTATGATGTGCGCTCGCCGGTATCGAAGATGACCAGCCGCGAGCCCAAACCGAAGCGCGTTGCCACGGCGAGTTCGTGCGCCACGTCGCCGATACGTGTCGGTCACCTAGCGCCAGGGAGTGCGCCGGGCGCGTTGCGGGTGACGCTGCCAAACGGCGGGCCGCCGGTACCCGCTCGCACGACGATCGTGCTCGACGATGCACAGGTCGCGCACGCGGTGCAGACACGTCAGGCGGTGGTGCTCTTGTTCGAGAACGGCGATGTCGATAGGCCGATCGTCGTGGGGATGGTGCAGCCGGATGCGGGAGCGGGGCTGTTTGGGGCGCTGCTCGCGCAACAGACGAAATCGCCCTCACCGCCGCCGGTCTCTCCCGGGCCGGTGTCGCGCCCAGCGGCGCCGGCCGTGGCGCGCGTCGACGGCAAGCGGGTGGTGATCGAGGGCAAGGACGAGGTGACGCTGAAGTGCGGCGACGCCAGCATCACCCTGCTGCGCGACGGGAAGATGATCCTGCGCGGCGCCTACGTCGAGACCACCGCAAAGGGCGTCAACCGGATCCGCGGCGGCAGCGTGAAGATCAACTGATCATGACCGCTCTGCGCCCTCGCCCCATCGCCTGGGATGTCTACGAAGAGCACCTCAGCGAGGCGGGCTGATTGCGGGCCGAGTGGGAGCGGGCGATGGACTCGGCGATCCACACGCTGGCCGAGGTCGTCGTCGGCGTCTCCTGGAGAAGCAGTCGCAGGTGCTGGCGCTGCTGGCGGAGCGCGCCGCCGCCGAGCAGGGCCCGGTCATCGCGATGGGCCCGGCCGACAAGCCCACCTGCGTGATCTGCGACAAGGACCTTTAGCGAAGCGCTCAGATGTCGGTGATCGCTTCGCGATCGCTGGCCCCGGGCTTCTTCTTGCTGGTGCCAGCGCCGTGCGACGACCCACTGCCCGACGAGCGGTGCGTGCTCTCGCCGCCACCGCTGGCGCGCGAGGCGCTGGCCTCGCCCGGGGCGTGCTTGTCGAACATCAGCTCGACCAGGCGATCCTTCGTGCCGTCGATCTCCAGCCGGCGCTCGCTGCCCGACGGCGGGCGCAGCACGATCTGGTGCACGGCCGACCCGCGCGGCAACTGCAGCGGCAGCGTGGCGGCCTGGCCATCGACGGTGATCGTGGTGCGGGCCGGGATGCCCTGCAGATCGATGCGCACCGTGGCCGGCGGCGCGGGCGCGGGCGGTTGCGCCGCCGGCGGTTGCGGCGCGGGCGCCGGTTCAGCCGCGGGCGGCAATTGCTGCGGCGCAGGCGGCGGCGCCGCGGCGATTGCCGGCTCGGTGGCGGTCGCCGCCGTGGTGGTCCTCGCCGGCGCGCCGCCCCTCATTCCGAAGGCCGCGATCGCACCGCCCACCAGCACGACCGCCGCGGCGGCGACGGCAAACGTCTTGCCGCGTTTCGCGGGCGCCGCCGCCGGCAGCCGATCGGACGTGTCCGCGATCTCCGCCGCCGCCGAGCCCATCGTCGTCGTCGGCCGCACCGCCTCCATCACGCGCGTGCCACCGGGTCCGACCAGGGGCCCGCTCGGTGATTCCAGCACCGCGTTCGGTCCTGTCGCCGGCCGCGTGCGCGATCTCGGCTCCAGCACAGCCTGGGGCCCGGTGCCGGGACGCGACGGTCCGCTTGCCGGGTACGGAGTCTGAGGCCGCATCGCCATCGGCGACAGCGGGCCCGATCCGGGCAGCGGCGTGATCTGAGAGCGAGGCACACCGCCGGGGCCCACCTGCGTCGACGAAAACTGCGCCGCGATGACCGGCCGCTCGACCGGAACGCGCGGCCGCATCGGGCGATCGATCCCGATGCCCAGGGAGACCGCGCAAGCCGCCAGCGCCTCGAGCACGGCGTCCATGGTCTGCGGGCGCTGATCGGGCTTCTTCGCCAGCATGTGCATGATCAGCGCATTCAGCGCGGGCGGCATCCCCGGCACGCGCCCGAGGGGCGGCTGGGGCGGCTCCGAGACGTGGGCGATGATCATGTCGCCCGAGCCTTCGTGCACGAATGGCGGCGCGCCGCAGACCAGCTCGTACAGGATGCAGCCGAGCGAGTAGATGTCCGATCGCAGATCCACCTGACCGGCGCCACGGCACTGCTCGGGCGACATATAAGCCGGCGTTCCCAGCAACATCCCGGTCTTGGTCTGGTGGGTGCCGCTGCCGCCATCCTGTTGCACCAGCTTGGCGATTCCGAAGTCGAGGATCTTCACCGTCACCGTGGGATCGGTCGCGCCGCCGAGGTGCAGGTACACGTTGTCGGGTTTGAGATCGCGGTGAATGATCCCGGTCGCGTGCGCGGCGCCGACGGCGCTGGCGATACCGGCGGCCACGCCCAGAAGAAACGGCAGGTCAGTCACCAGCGCGCCCGTGCGGTGCAGATACTCCCCGAGGCTCTCGCCCTCGAGGTATTCCATGATGATGAACGCCTGATCATCGAGGACGTCGCAGTCGAGGATCTCGACGATCCCGGGGTGCTTGATCAGCGACGTCGCGCGCGCTTCGTTGAAGAAGCGATCCAGCACCGTCGCCTTCTGCGACAGCTCGGGCAGCAACACCTTGACGGCGGCCTTGCGTGCCACGCGGCGGTGCTGGGCGAGATAGACATCGCCCATTCCGCCTTGCCCGATCCGATGCAGGATCGTGTACCCGCCGAGCTGCTGCCCAACACCGATCATCGCCGAGCCTCAGGCCAGTATCGGAGCAAACATTTTCTAGTCAAGTCCACTATAGTTACCTACGGTTTCGCGCGCCCCCCGGCGGGGCGGTCAGTTCTGGCTGATCTTGCTGCCCTTGACGATCACGTCGCCGGACGCCTTCACGTTGATCTTTCCGGATCCGTCCAGCGTGATGTCCTTGCCCTTGATGACGATCTCGCCGCTCTTTTTCATCGTGATGCTGGCGCTGCCCGTCGAGAGCTGGATCTCGTCGCCGGCGGTGATGGTCAGTCGTTTCCCGAACTGAAACGCCCCGTCGTTGGAAACTTCCGTCTTGAGCCCGCCGCTGATGGTGACGCTGTCGTCCTTGGTGATGTTGATCGTGCGGCCGCCCGAGATGGTGACCGACTGATCCTTGCTGACGTCCAGGCTGTCGGCGCCGCTGACGGTCACTGATTGGTTCTTGCCCACCGACAGCGACAGGTTCTGGCCGATGGTCAGCGACTGGTCCTTGCTGATGCTGATGGTCTCGCCCTTGCCGACCGTGCGCGACCGATCGCCGGTGACGTTCAACTTCTCGTCCTTGTCGACGCCCTCGGTGCGGTTGCCGTGGATGGTGATGGTCTCGTCCTTGTCGACGGTCTCGGTGCGGTTGCCGTGGACGGTGATCGTCTCGTCGTTGTCGATGGTGGTGATGCGGTCGTGCTGGACGTGGCGGGTCTCGTCGTGCTTGACCAGCGAGTTGTGGTCCTTCTCGGCCTGGAAGTAGACCTCCTCTGACCCCATCTTGTCCTCGAAGCGAAGCTCGTTGAAGTTCGAAGGCGCGCCGCCCTTGCTGCTGCGGCTCTTGATCCCGCTCTGGGTCTGGTTGGCCGGCAGATCATAGGGCGGCATGTTGTCGGCGTTGTAGACGCGCCCGGTGATGATCGGGCGATCGGGATCGCCCTCCAGGAAGTCGACGATCACCTCCTGCCCCATGCGCGGGATGTGGATCGATCCCCAGCGCGGGCCGGCCCAGGCTTGCGACACGCGCACCCAGCAGCTGCTCTTCTCGTCGTTCTTGCCGTCGCGGTCCCAGTGGAACTGCACCTTCACGCGGCCGTACTTATCGGTCCAGATCTCCTCGCCGCCCTTGCCGACCACGATGGCGGTCTGGGGACCGGCCACCGTCGGCTTGGGCGTCGTCAGCGGCGTGCGGAACACGCTGTGCGAATCGATGGCGAAGAAGGAGCACTGAAAATCCTCCTCCGCCTGCGCGCCGCCCGAGGCGTACGCGTTGGTCGACAGCGCGTACGACGCCGCGGTCACCAGGTACTCCTTGTTCTGCTCCAGCGCCGGGTAGTCGGTCAGCTTGAACAGGGCGCCCGGGCGGATGCCGCGCGCGTTGCCGGCGCCGCTGGCCAGCAGGCTTGGTTGCTGCTGTTCTTGCAGACGGCGCGCGACGTAGGCGTCGCGCTCGCCGGTTGCGATGTAAAGGCCCGGGTACTCGTACACCTCCAGCTTCTCATCGGAGCCGGGCTTCGGCCCTTTCAGCGCCGACAGCAGCGGAGCCTTCGGGTTTTCGAAATCGAACTCCTTGGCGGCGAAGGCGCCCGGCTCCACCTGCAGGCCGATGCTCCAGCTGGAGATGTGCTCGTGCCCGATGCGATCGGCGCCGCCGCCGTCGCCGCTGAAATAAGGGATGGCCTCGTAACCCGGCACCTTGTCGTGGCTGGCGCCGTCGCACAGCACCATCGTGTGCTTGCCCTGCTCGTGGCGGAACCAGTAGTAGATGCCGGCCTGCTCCATCAAGCGGCTGGCGAAGTTGAAATCCGTCTCGTGGTACTGCACCAGGTACTCGATCGGTTTATAGCTGCCCTGATCCAGGCCGCTGACGTCGACGTCGCCCGAGAAGCCGTGCTCGTCGAAGACCTGGCGCAGGACGGCCACCACGCTCTTGTTCTGGAAGATGCGGCTCTGCGACGCGCGCGACAGCACCCACAGCCAGGGGCGCAGCTTGGCGCGATAGCGGAAGTTTTCGCCCGTCCAGCCGGCCAGCGCGAAGCGGGCCACGACGCCGTTGAAGAAACGGGGCGGGTTCGTCCCCATCGCCACCACCACGGTCATGCGTTTGCCGACCGCCTTGGCGATCGGCAGGTCGGCCTTGGGCGACAGGATGTCGACGTCGAACTCGAACGGGCGGCCGAGGGCGTCGCCCCCCGACAGCCGTTCGAAGAGAACCTTGCCTTCCCCGACGGGTGAAACCACCTCGACCGACCGAATTATCGCCATGAAGGTTCCTCGACAGGGCCAAAGAGGCCGCAAAGGTACATCGAATCAGACATGGTTTTGTTCCCCGCGGGCAGCGATGAGGGGCCGAAAAGCTCGCCGCGAAGGCTTCGGCCGCGGGCGGACGAAAGTTGCTGCCGTCGCTCGCGTTGGGCCAGCGAGCCGGCCCGCGCAGGCGGGAGCGTCATCTTGGCTTCGGCGCCCGCGATCCAGCCAGAGGCCACGCGCTTCTCCAGCGTCTCGTCGTGCGCCATGCGTGACCGGCCATGAATTGATGCCGGCAGTATATCCCGACGGGCGCCCGCTCACATCGCCGGGCAGCCGACGCGCTGGGTGCCGACCGCGACGTCGTCCAGCCACAGCTCCAGCGCGCCGTTCGAGCCCTGATATTGCTGCCAGCCGAGCGTGAGGTTGGCGAAGGCGGGGCCCGCCCAGGGCTTGCCGAGATCGCCGTTGTTCACACAGCGCGTGCCCGTGCCGACGACGTCGACGTCGGTCAGGAGCGCGCCGTCGAACCACAGGTGCATCTCGTTCTTGGTGCTGTCGAACTGCCACTGCACGCACACCCAGCGCTGGTCGGGGAAGGCCATCGCCGACGGCTTCGAGCAGTCCACGATGGCGGCGCCGGCGGGATCGTTGCGCACGGTATAGCCGGCCAGCACCTTGCCGTACTGGCCGCCCCAGCCGTACTTGCCCCAGAGGTTCGAGCCCGGGATCGTCCCCGCCGACTGGATGCTGTTCCAGTGATAGTTCCCGCCCGGCGTCGCCGTCAGCCACATCATCACGCGCCCCCACATCACGTTGCCGGCGATCGGGAACAGCGGCGCGCCGTCCTTGATGATGACCGCGCTGGGCGTACCGGCGGCGGCCCGGATGTGCAGCGCGCGCCCGCCGCCGAACGCCTTCGTGCCGTCGACGGTCATCGTGGCGCCCGCGCTGGTCGTCGTCTTCCAGGCGGCGGCCAGATCGGCGGGAGCGGCGTAGGACTCGAAGCCTTCGCACAGCAGCGCGCCGGCCGGGCAGGCGGCGCCGCCTGCCTCGGCGGGGGCGCTGTCGCTCGTGCCTGCGGGGGCGTCGGCCGCGTCGGCGGGCGGGGGCGCCGGCGCGTCCGTCGCGGCACCGCCCCCGCCACCCGAGCCCGGCGCCGGCGTCCCGCCCGAGCCAGGCGCGCCGCCGCTGCCGCCCCTGGCGCCGCGCGGGAGACTGGCGTCGCCGCTCGTGGTGCAGGCCGGCGTACCCTGGCCGACCGCGACGAAGAACACCAGCAGGGCGCGGGGACCAAACCGACCCATGCGCCCATCCTCGCACCCGCCGCCGAGCGGGCGCAACGAGCGCCGCGTTCCGCGCGCGTCGTCAGGGAAACGCAGCCACACCTCGCCGGCCGGTGCCGTTTCCGCGGACGCACCCGACCACCGGCCGAACGTCCACGACCACCCGTCCACGGAAACGGCCCGCGCCCAGCGAAGCGGCTCTCGAGCGCTGCGGACTATACGGATGTTCAGGTCGCGGCGTCAATCGAAATCGCGCCCAGCGAGCCCAGAAGGATCGGCTCGGGCACGAGCGTGACGGCGAAGCGATCGGCCACCGCGCGCCGCACGCGCGCGGCCAGCGCCAGCAGCGCGGCCGTCGTGCCGCCGCCGTGATGAACCAGCGCCAGCGCGTGCTTCGTCGACACGCCGACCGCGCCGTCGCGCAGTCCGCGGGCGATCCCGGCGTGCTCGATCAGCCACCCGGCGGAGAGCTTGACGCCGTCGCCGCCGGCCGGGAACCGCGGCAGCTCGCCGGCATGGGCGATCGTCCCGTCCCGGAGCAGGCGCTCGGCGAGGGCGCTCGCCTGGGCGCTCGTGACGATGGGGTTCGTGAAGAACGAACCCACGCTGCGCCGGTTGGGATCGGCCGCATCGATCACCATCGACTTCGCTCGGCGCAGGCGCAGCACCGCCGCGCGCACGTCAGCGAGCGACGGCGACGGCAACTGCGCCAGCACGCTCGCCAGCTCCGGATAGCGGATGCAGGGCGCGCCGCCGGGGCGCAGGGCGAACGTCACCGACGCGACCACGTAGCGATCGGCCTGGCGGCGGAACAGGCTGTCGCGGTAACCGAACCCGCACGCCGGCGGTGGCAGGTCGGCGATCGCCAGTGTGGCGCGATCGATCACCCGCACGGAGCGGATGGCGTCGGCCACCTCCTGTCCGTACGCGCCGACGTTCTGGATCGGCGTGGCGCCCGCCAGCCCCGGGATCCCCGACAGACACTCGAGGCCGGCCAGATCGCGCGCCACCGTCTCGGCGACCAGCCCGTCCCAGGGCTCGCCCGCCTGCGCCTCGACCAGCACCTCGCCGCCGGTGGCGGGCGCGAACGTGACGCCGCGCGTGCGCATCCGGATGACCAGACCCTCGAAGCCGGCATCCGCCACCACCAGGTTCGATCCGCCCCCGAGAACGAACGCCGGCACGCCGCGCGCCGCCGCCCAGCGCAGGCCGGCGATCACCGCATCGGTGTCGAAGGCCTCGACGAGGAACCGCGCCGGGCCCCCCAGCTCCAGCGTCGTCAGCGGCGCCAGGGGGACGTCGCGGGCGACGATCAGCGCGTCGTCGGCGGCGTCGGAGGAGGGCGCTGGCACGCCGATCAGGCTACTAAGAAAAGGACCCTGGAAGTAGTCCGCGCCCAATCGAACCGGCGGAAATGAGTCGTCCTGCTCCAGCGTCCGCCACCGGTGCCGTCGCACGTCCAACACCGGCCACCGTTACCTGCTGGTGACGTGATTGGCGTCGAGACCCTGACAGCCGCGCGCCAAGAATGTGGCACGGTGATCGCACCAGGCAAGGTCATGGATCAGATCGTTATGCTCGCTACCCACGTGGTTCATGAAAGGAACGACATGACCGCCGAAACACTATTGATCTGGATCGTGGTCGGACTGATCGCCGGCTGGCTGGCTTCCGCCGTTGTCGGTGGTGGGATGGGCGTCGTGGGCGACATCGTCATCGGCATCGTGGGCGCTTTCCTGGGCGGGCTCATCTTTCGAGCCATGCACATCGGAACGCCGTTCCACGGGCTGGCCTCCACGATCTTCGTCGCGTTCGTGGGCGCCATCGTGCTGTTGCTCGTGCTGCGACTGCTTCGGCGCGGCTCGCGGCGACTGCCTTAGCGCGCGATTCAGAGAACGGCGCGTTCGTGCTAGTCACGTGATGTGGCTGGCCCGCCCGACGAAGATCTCGAAAATCTCGCGGATCTTAACGCGCGCGATCTGGCCGTCTTCTGGCATCCGTGCAGCCAGATGCGCGACTATCGGACCTTCGCGCCGTTGCCGGTGGTCGGCGCGCGCGGGCTGCGCCTGCGCCTCGCTGACGGGCGCGAGATCCTGGACGGCATCTCCAGCTGGTGGTGCAAGTCGTTCGGGCACGGGCACCCGCGCCTGCGGCGGGCGCTGTGCGATCAGGCCGACGCCTTCGAGCACGTCATCACCGCCAACACCACCAGCGCGCCGCTGGTGCGCCTGTGCGAGCGGCTAGTCGCGGCGGCGAACGGCCTGCCCGCGGCGGCGTGGGGGCCGGACGCGCCCGCCGGCCGGCGCGCCGGGCACTTCGGCAAGGTGTTCCTGGCCGACAACGGATCGACCGCCGTCGAGATCGCGATCAAGATGGCGGTCCAGGCACAGGCCCAGCGCGGCCAGCCGCGGCGCACCCGCCTCGCGGCGCTGGCCAACGGCTATCACGGCGAGACCATCGCCACGCTGTCGGTCGGCGACTGCGGCCTCTACGGCGAACCGTACCGCGCGCTGATGTTTCCGGTGACGAAGCTCGGCGGCCTGCCGTATCGATCGGGTCCGCGTGACGCCGGCTGGCTCGACGCGGGGGCCGAGTGGCCGGCGATCGAGGCGCAGCTCGATCCGCTGTCGACGGAGCTGGCGGCGATCGTGTACGAGCCGGTGCTGCAGGCCGCGGGGGGCATGCGGTTTTACAGCCCGGAGCTGCTGCGGCGCCTGCGCGCCTGGGCCGATCGCCAGGGCGTTTTTCTCATCGCCGACGAGATCGCCGCCGGGTTCGGCCGCTGCGGCGCCATGCTGGCCAGCCACCTGCCGGGCGGCGCGCTCCCCGACTTCGCCGTGCTGTCGAAGGGGCTGACGGGCGGGTTCCTGCCCCTCGCGGCCGTGCTGACGACAGACGCGATCGCCGATCTCTTCGACGCCGACTACGGCGACGGGCGGGCGTTCTTGCACTCGAACACGTACACCGGCAACGCGCTGGCGGTGGCGGTGGCGAACGCCGCGCTCGACGTGATGGCGGACGAGGAGATCCTGGGCGCGGTGGCCGCGAACGGGCCGCGCCTCGCCGCCGCGCTGGCGGCGCTGGCAAGCGAGAGGCGCTGCCTGCGCGCCGTCCGCGGCTGCGGCATGGTGGCGGCCGTCGATCTGTTCGCGCCCGGCGGCGGCGCGCTGGATCCACGGCGGCGCACCGGTTATCGCGTCTATCAGGAAGCCGTGCGCCGCGGCGCCCTGCTGCGCCCCCTCGGCGACACGATGTATCTGTTTCCGCCGCTCAACACGACGCCCGGCGAGATCGACGCGCTGGCCGCGATCCTCGGGGCCAGCGTCGATGCGGTGCTGGGTCCGGGCTGAGGCTCAGAGGCCGGGCGTGAGGCGCAGGTCGGTGCAGGTGCCGGCCGTGGCGTCGTCGGGATTGGCGACGCAGGCGCCGGTGCCGGGGAGCACGCAAGCGATCGCGGGGCAGGGGCCGCTGGCGCAATTCATCTCGTTCCAGCGAGCGCGGATGTCGTCCAGCGCCGTCGTCGACTGCACGTGCTCGACACAGCCGGGGCAGGGGAGCGACGGGCTGGCGGTCGCCTGACACTGGACCGACTTCGCCAGCGGGTTGCACATCCGGGCCTGATTGAAAGCGGCGTCGTACTCGGCGCGCAGCTTGGCGCAGGTGTCGCCGCCGGAGCCGTCGCTGCCCGCATCGACGCCGCTGCCGCCTGAACCAACGGCGCCGCCGGTCCCCGCGTGACCGCCGGCGCCGCCGCTGCCGGTGCCGCCGCCCGAGCCCACGCTGCCGCCGGAACCCATCTGGCCGCCAGAGCCAGTCGAGCCGCCCGACCCGTTGCCGCCACCCGTGCCGCCGCCGCCCGAGCCCTGGTTCCCGCCCGTTCCGGAATCTTGGTTAATCGATGTGACCTGGCCACAACCGAGGAACAGGCAGAGGACGGACAGCAGGCCGAGATTGCGCATGGTTCATTTCCAAGCAACCGGCGTACCCGACGAAATTCGCGTCCGTCCCCGCGGACACCGGCCGAAATGCGCGGGCAGGCAGCCGCTGGTTCTCGGATTTTCGATGTCTGGGCGGCAACAGGATCGGGCCCGCCCGACATGAAGGTTCTTTCGCGCGTCGCCGCTGCTGGTCGACCACGGCCCGCGCTGCTAGGTTGCCGCATGGCCCTCGCCTTCTCGCTGATCGGACGCGACGCCGGATCGGGCGCGCGGCGCGGGCGGCTTCACACCGCGCACGGCGTGGTCGAGACGCCGGCCTTCATGCCGGTGGGAACGCGCGCGACGGTGACGGGCCTTCTGCCCGCGGATCTGCGGGCGGCGGGCGCGCCCATCCTGCTGGCCAACACGTACCACCTGCTGCTGCGGCCGGGGGCCGAGCTGTTCCGGCGCGTGGGCGGCATCCATGCCTTCATGCGCTGGGACGGTCCCGTGCTGACCGACTCGGGCGGCTACCAGATCTTCTCGCTGCCCGCCGACCGCGACATCACCGAGGCCGGGGCGCGCTTTCGCAGCTACGTCGACGGCCGTGTGCACGACCTGTCGCCCGAGGGATCGATCGCCATGCAGACGGCGATCGGCTCCGACATCATGATGGCGCTGGACGAATGCCTCGACTCCACCCTCGACGAGGGGGCGGTGCGCGCGGCGATGGAGCGGACGCACCGGTGGGCGTTGCGCAGCCTGGCGGCGCGGGTCGATCCGGCGCAGGCGCTGTTCGCGATCGTGCAGGGCGGGCTGTCGCCGGCCCTGCGCGCGGCCTCGGTCGATTTCCTGACCGCGCAGCCGTTCGACGGATTCGCCATCGGTGGGCTGGCGGTGGGCGACACGCGGGCCGAGCGCGAGGAGATCACCGTCTTCACCGCGGCGCGCCTGCCGTCCGCGTTGCCGCGCTATCTGATGGGCGTGGGGACGCCGCCCGATCTGCTGCGCGCCATCGGCTTCGGCGTCGACCTGTTCGACTGCGTGCTGCCGACCCACCTCGCGTGGCAGGGGACGGCGTTCACCTCGACGGGGCGGGTGCGCATCACGCGCGGGGCCCACCGGCTGGCGGAGGCGGCGCTGGACGCGCGCTGCGCCTGCCCGACCTGCGCGACGTTCTCGCGCGCCTATCTCCATCATCTGTTCAAGTGCAGCGAGCCGCTGGGGCCGCGGCTGCTCTCGGTCCACAACCTGCACCACTATCTGGATCTGATGCGGCAGGCGCGCGCCGCCATCGACGCCGGCGCGTACGACGCGTTCGCGCGCGCGCAGCTGGCGGCCATCGACCGGCACGAGCACGCCGAGGCGCGGGCGCGCCTGGCGTGAGCTACGAGGTCGTGCGCACGCGCGGCGGCGCGCTGGCCATGCGCAGCCTGGCGGACGGCGAGATCATGCACCCGGGCGTGGGCCCGCTGGTCGAGGCGGAGGCGCTCTATGTCCGCCAGTCGCGCCTCGGCGATCGTCTGCGGGCGGCGGGGCGGGGCGCGACGCTGGTGGTGTTCGACGTGGGGCTGGGCGCGGGATCGAACGCCGCCGCCGCGCGCGCCGCCAGCGAGGCGGCGCCGCCCGAGGCGGCGCGCCTCGAGCTGGTGAGCTTCGAGCGCGATCTCGACCCGCTGGCGCTGGCGCTGGCGCACGGCCCGGCCTTCGGCTGGGACGCCGCCGGCGCCGAGGCGGCGCGCGCGATCCTCGAATGCGGGCGGCACGAGACCGCGCGCACCACCTGGCGCCTCGTGCGCGCTGATGCCCTGGAAGGCATCAGGGGCGAGCCGGCGCGGGCCGACATCTTCTTCTGGGATCCGTTCTCGCCGCGCGCCAATCCGGCGCTGTGGACGGTGGCGGCCTTCGCGACGGCGCGGGACGCGGCGGCGCCGCGCGCGACCTTGCTGACGTACAGCGCCTCGACGGCGACGCGGGTGGCGCTGCTGCTCGCCGGCTGGGCGGTGGGGATCGGCGATGGCAGCGGCAGCAAGGCGGCGACGACGGCGGCGGCGATCGACGCCGCGGATCTGCAACGCTCGCTGGATCGGCGCTGGCTGCGGCGGCTCGAACGCCCGGCGGCGCCGCTGCCCGCGGACGCGCCGCCCGACGCGCGGGCGCGCGCGCGGGCCGCGCCGCAATTTTCAGCGCCGCGGTCGCATCGCCTCGGCGACGACTGACAGGAAGGAGAGGGGATCGATCGGCGTGCACGAGGTCGCCGCAACCCGCAACCCGCGGCGCGCGGCCGCCGATGACTGCGCGTGCTGCTGCCGTACTGGTGCGCCTGCTGGGCGCTGGGCATCGCGCTGGTCGCCGTGGCCGGGTTCGGCGGGGCGGCCGCTGCCGCGCTGGCGGGCGTGGCCGTGGGTTCGGCGGCGTTGCTGTTCTGGCGGCGCGCCTGGCGGGTCGCCCTCGGTCCGCTGCTGGTCGCGGGCGGCGCGCTGGGCGCCTGGCACGACGCGCCCCGCGACGACAGGCGGCCGGCGTTCGACGAGGATCGCGCCATTTCCGTCGAGGGCGTGATCCAGCGCGGGCCCGAGGCGGCGGCGCACGGGGCGCGGCTGGTGGTGGCGATCGATCGCCTGGACGACCGGGCGGCGTCGCTGACATTGCAGCTCTCGGTGATGAGCGGATGGCCCGACGTCGGGCCCGGCCAGCGCGTGCGCTTCGCGGCGCGGCTGCGGGCGGCGCGGGGGCTGCGCAACCCCGGGCAGATCGATCCGGCCATCGCCTTCCGGGCGGCCGGCATCGACGCGCTCGGAGGCGTGGCGTCGGCGGAGGCGCTCGCCGTGGTCGACGACGGCGGCGCGGCCGGCGTGGGCGGCCCGCGGTGCTGGGCGTTTCGCGCGCGGCGGGCGATGCGCGCGGCCATCGAGGCG
>DATKEU010000572.1:0-12996 GCA_035544495.1 Polyangia bacterium
ACGACCAGGAGTACTGGCCGTTCGAGGGCGAGTACTGGTCGGATGAGTATTCGAATTACAAATAGCGGCGTCTTCGCCTCGGCGGCGGGCGTCGCGCTGGCGCTGGCGCTGATGATCGCGCGCGCCGCCCCGGCGATCGGCGCGCCGGCCACGCCGGCCACGCCCGGCAGCGAGGACAAGCCGCTGCCTCCGGTGATCGAGCAGGCGATCGTCGAGAAGGAGAACCAGGTCGCGGCCGCGCGCCGGGAGGCCATCGGCCTTCTGGAAGCCTACCTGCGCGACAGCGCGCACTCGCGCGAGCAGGCGGAGGCGCTGTACAAGCTGGCGGAGCTGTACTGGGAGGATTCGAAGGCGTCGTACCTCGAACGCATGGGCAGGTATCAGGCGGCGGTGACGGCCTGCCACAACGACCGCAGCACGTGCCCCCGGGTGCCGCGCAAGCAGCCGACCGTGGATCTGTCACAGGCGCAGACGGTCTACGACTTCCTGATCCGCGAGTACCCGAAGTTCCGGAAGATCGACACCGTCATCTACCTTTACGCCTTCTCGCTGCGCGATCAGGGAAAGATCGCCGAGTCGGTCAAGCAGTTCCAGCAGATCCTCGATCGCTTCCCGCGCTCGCGCTACGTCGCCGACGCCTGGATGGCCATCGGCGAGCATCGCTTCTACAACCAGCAGAACTATCGCTCGTCGCTGGAGGCGTACGAGCAGGTGCTGCGCCACCCGAAGTCGGAGCTGTACGACCTGGCGCTGTTCAAGACCGCCTGGTGCTACTGGAAGCTGGGCGACACGGTGAAGTCGGCGCAGCGGTTCAAGGACGTCCTCGACCTCGGCAAGAAGAAGGCGGGCGCCAGCGACCAGGAGCAGAAGCGCGCCGCCGAGCTGCAAGGCCAGGCGCTGGACTACCTGGTCGAGCTGTTCACGGAGGACGACTCCCGCACCGCCCAGGACGCGTTCGAGTTCCTGGCCCAGATCGGCGGCAAGGAGTACTCGCAGAAGGTGCTGCGGCAGCTGGCCGACACCGTGTTCGATCAGACGCGGTACGAGCGGGCGATCGAGGCCTATCGCCTGCTGATCACGCTGGACCCGAACAGCGCCGACGATCCCGACTTTCACCGGCGCATCGTCGAGTCGTACCAGCTGCTGGGCGACGCCAAGGGCGCGGTGGTCGAGATGCGCAAGCTGGCCGACGCCTATGGCACGAACAGCGCCTGGGCCAAGGCCAATCAGGATCGCCCGAAGGCGCTGCAGCACGCGCGCGTGATGGCGGAGGAGCTGATTCGCAACCTGGCCAAGACGATGCACGCCGAGGCCCAGCGCAACGAGAAGGCGAGCAAGGTCGTCGACAAGGATCGCTACGCGCGCGCCGCCGAGGCGTACCAGTTCTACCTGGCGAACTTTCCCGACGCGGCCGACGCGGGCGAGCTGCGCTATCTGCGGGCCGACATCCTTTACTTCAAGCTGCAGCGGTACGACGACGCCGGACGCGAGTACCTCGCCGTCGGCAAGATGCAGCCGGTCGGCAAGTACCACAAGGACGCCTTGCTGCAGGCGATGACAGCGTTCGAGAAGGTGCGCAAGGCGCCGGGGCCGGCGGCGGCGGGCGGCAAGCGCGAGATCACCGACAGCGATCGGCGCTTCGGCGAGGCGGCGGATCTCTACGCCACGCTGTTCCCCAACGACAAGGAGATCATCACCGTCATCTTCAAGAACGGCCAGTTCTTCTTCGACTACGGCGATTACGACGAGGCGGTCAAACGCTTCGGGTTGATCGTCGAGCGCTATCCGAAAGATCCCAACGCGGCGGCGGCGGGCGATCGGATCCTGGAGGCGCTGAACAAGGCGAAGGACTACGAGAACATCGAGAGCTGGGCCCAGCGCCTGAAGAAGACGCAGGCGTTCTCTTCGAAAGAGGAGCAGGCGCGCCTCGACAAGCTGGCGGTGGGCGCGGCGCTGAAGGCGGGCGAGAAGCTGGCGGCGCAGAACCAGTGGGAGAAGGCGGCGGCGGCGTTCTTGCGCGTGCCGCGCGAATACCCGAAGGTTCCCGAGGCCGGCAAGGCGCTGAACAACGCGGCGGCGGCGTTCGAGAAGGCGAAGCGGCCCGACGACGCCGTGGCCGCGTACCAGGAGCTGGCGCAGCGGTTCCCGCAGGCGCCCGAGGCGCCCGAGGGTCTGTTCACCGCCGCGCGCATCGAGGAGAACGCCGCCATCTACGACAAGGCGGCGGGGCTGTACGAGGGGCTGGCTCAGCGGTACCCGCAGAGCCCGCACGCGGCGGACGCCCTGCGCAGCGCGGGCGTGCTGCGCCAGACGCTGGGCGAGCACGAGCGCGCCATCAAGCACTTCGGCGAGTACGCCCGCCGGTTCAAGGACCGCAGCGACGCGCGCGAGGTGGCGTTCCAGATCGGCCTCGTGCAAGCGGATCTCAAGGACTGGCGCGCGGCGGCCGGCAGCTTCGCCGACTATGCCAAGGCGTACCCGACCGACGCCCGCCATGTGGAAGCGCTGGCGCGCGAGGCCGACGCGCATCTGAAAGCCGGCAACGACGCCCGCGCCAAGGAGGCGGCGGCCAAGGTGCTGGCGGGGTACGGGGGCGGGGGCGGTGCGGGTGGCGGCGCCAGCGGCGGCGCGCGCAAGAACAAGAAAGGGAAAGCAGCGCCGAGCGCCACGGCCGCGGCAAACGCCGGCGCCAGCGAGGAGACCGCTTACTTCGCCGCCCAGGCTCGCTACATCCAGGGCGAGCTGATCTATCACGACTTCGAGAAGCTGAAGATCGCGGGCAAGCCCAAGCAGCTGGCCAAGGTGCTGGAGGAGAAAGCCAAGCTGCTGGAGCAGGCGAAGGGGATCTACCTCGACGTCGTCACCTACCGCTCGCCAGAGTGGGCGACGGCGGCGCTGCTGCGCATTGGCCAGGGTTACGAAGCGTACGCGCAGGCGATGCGGAAGGCGCCGGTTCCGAAGGACCTGACCGCCGACGAGAAGCAGGTGTACCGCGACGAGCTGGAGAAGGTGGTCGTCGTCATCGAGGACAAGGCGCTGGACGCGTACAAGTCCGGTTACGCCAAGGCGTTGCAGATCGGCGTCTACAACAAGCACACCCAGGCCATCCGTCAGGCGCTGTCGCGCCTGGCCGAGAACGAATACCCGAAGGAGAACGAAGCGCGCCTGACCACGCGGGTGGGCGAGCCGCGCGTGGCGCTGGAGCGGATCGAGGAGGTGCGGCGTGACAAGTGACCGCCGCCTTCAGCTGATCGGCGCCGCGGTCGCGGTCATCGCGCTGGCCGCCGCCGGCTGCGCGGGTCACAAGGCGGCGGCGCCGAAGCGCGCGGGCACCGCCGTCACCGCCCCCACGGCCAGCGTGGCCCTTCCGCGCGCCGACGCCCAGGCCCAGGCCGAGTTCGACGAAGGCCTGCGTGTGATGCGAACGGGGAGAAAGCACTACAAGGACGCCCGCCCGCACTTCCTCAAGGCGACGCAGATCGACGGCCACCTCTTCGAGGCCTGGCACAACCTGGGCGTGGTCGAGGCGGCGCTGGGGAACTTCGACGCCGCCGCCGAGGGCTTCCGGCGGGCCCTGGACGTGCAGCCGGGATCGCGCAAGACGCTGCTGGCGTACGGCGAGACCCTGCGCCGCGCACATCAGCCGAGAAAGGCGGCCAAGGTGTACCAGGCGTGGATGGAGTCGAACGCCGCCGACGGCGAGATCCGCGCCCGCCTGAGCCAGGTCCTGCGCGAGGCGGGCGACCTCGATGGGTCGCTGGAACAGGCGCGCATCCTGCTAGGCCAGGCCGGCGGCGACGCGGGCAAGGTGGTGCTCGCCTATAACGCCCTTGGCCTCTCCTACTATAAAATGGGCAAGCTCGACCTTGCCGAGACAGCGCTGCACAAGGCGCTGGAGCTGGACGCGAAGAGCGCGTTCGTCTGGAACAACCTGGGCCTGGTCGCGCTGGAGCGGGGGCACGATCAGGAGGCGTTCTTGGACTTTCAGAAGGGCTCGGAGCTGGATCCCAAGTACGTGCAGGCGCGCCTCAACAAGGCGGTCGTCTATCTCGACTGTGGCGACTACAAGCACGCGCGCCAGGAGCTGGAACGCGCGGTCGAGATCGATCCCAACGATCCCGAGGCGCAGGTGGCCCTGGGCGTCGCGGCGCGCGGCGACGGCAAGCTGGACAACGCGCGGCGCGCGTACGAGCGCGCGCTGGACATCGAGCCCGACTATCCGCCGGCGCTCTACAACCTGGGGCTTCTGTACATGGACTTCGATAAAGACAAGGTGAAGGCGCGCGACTACCTGACACAGTTCACGCAGGCGGCCGGCGCCGCCGATCCGAAACGCGCCGACGCGCAGGCGCGGCTGCAGGAGCTGCGATGATGACGCGAGTGTCGCTGGCGGTCGCGCTGATGGTGGCGGCGCTGGTGGCCGCGCCGCCCCGGGCCGACGCGCGCCGGCCCGCCGCGGGGCGCGCCGTGACGGTGAAGAAGCCGCGCGCCGCCTCCCCGGCCGCGAAGCGGGAACGCGTGGGCGACCGATCCGGAAGCGGCAAGCCGACGCCCGCCGCCACCACCGCTGCCGGCGCCGGCGACGCCGACGCCGCGGGCGGTGCCGACGCGACTGCCGCCACGACGTCGACGACCACCAGCGGCGGAAAGACGCTGAAGACAAAGACCTACACGTTCGGCGCGATGGACGTCGAAGGAAAGCTGAAGACGCCACAGCTTCTGTATTTCCTGGACCGCGTGAAATTGGAGCTGGAGATGTCGGCCCCCGACAAGCGGTCTTTCATGAAAGAGCTCGAGAAGAGTGCCGATGACAACAGCCTTTAAAGCGGCGGCGCCGCCCTCCCCGATGCGACAAGAGCCGAACCCGGATCTCAATTGGCAAATGCGGTCTCCGGCGGGCAAAGCCCGCCTCCGATCCGATCCGGAGAACTTGCTTCATTCACCCGCCGTCGAACAACCGTGAATCCCGTGGCCCAGCCCAACAGCCCAATCGCTCCGCTGGACGATCTCGACACGCGGCCCGAGGTGCTGCTGTCGGGGCCGGTGACGGCTGTCGACGTCGATCCGCAGTCGGCGGCGCACACCACCGCGATCGGTCCAGCGCTGGAGGTGGGGCTGCACTGGCGCGGCCGCCTGATCGCTTATCGCCTGTTCCGCCGCCCGCGCCGGGTCCGCGTCGGCCCGCACAAGCGCGCCACGCTGGTGACGCCGGCCGTGATGATGAAGGCGTCGCGCTTCACGCTGCTGCGCCCGCGCGCGGGCGGTGCGCGCCTGCGGCTGGCCCCCGGCATGCGCGGTCAGATCAACCTGGCGACCAACGGCACCAGCGCGCCCACCAGCATCGAATCGCTGCTGGCGGCGGCGCCCACCGGTCGTTTCCAGCGCCATCTGCGCGCCGTCGATCTGCAGCCCGGGGATCGGGCGCGCGTGGTGCTGAACACCCTCGGCGATCTGCACGTCGACATCCGCTTCGTCGCCGAGCCGGAGGTGGTCCCGCGCCCGCGCAACAGCGAGCCGCTGCTGCGCAAGATCACCATCTGGTGCTCGCTGTTGGCGGCGCTGTTCGCCGGCGTGGCCACACAGCTGTGGGGCGAAAACCCGCCCCGCCAGATCGCCATCAACAACGAGCGGCTGACCAAGATCCAGGCGCCGCTGGAACGCGAGAAGCGCTGGGAAGCCCGCCGCGCCGCCGCCGAAGCGGCGAAGAAGGAGAAGGAGGCCGCCGAGGAGGCCGAGAACGCCAAGAAAGCAGGCGAGCAAAAGAAGGAAGCCGAGAACGAGGGTCAATCCAAGCGCGCCAAGGAAAAAGCCGGCAAGCTCGGCCACGCCGACGCGCCGGCGCGGGACACCGTGATCACCAAGGGCGACAAGGACGTCCTGCGCGAAAAAGTTTCGAAGGTCGGCCTGCTGGGTCTCATCGGCAAGGAGCGGCAGCAAGGCTCGGGGCTGTCGAAGCTGTTCGCCGAGAGCAACGACATCGAGCAGGCGGTGGCGGGCATGACGGGCGCCAAGGTGGCGGCGGGGCGCGGCTCGCACGGCCTTTCCACCAGCGGCGCGGGGACGGGCGGCGGCGGCACCGGGTTCGGGCACATCTACGGCTCGGGCAACCTGGACACCGGCGGGCGCGGCGGCAAAGGGCAGGGGCGCGGGCCGAAGCTGGGCGACCGCGGCGAGCGCGAGGTGAAGGTCAGCATGTCGACCGGCGACGGCGAGACCGACGGCTCGCTGTCCAAGGATCAGATCGAGCGCGTGGTGCGCGCGCACGCCGCCGGCATCAAGTACTGCTACGAAAAAGAGCTGCAGCGAAAGCAGTCGCTGTCCGGCAATGTCGACATGTTCTGGGTCATCGGCCCGGACGGCAGCGTGCAGAAGGCCAGCGTCAAGGCGAGCTCGCTGTCGGACGCCGCCGTCGAGGGCTGCATCATCCGCCAGGTCAAGCAGTGGCAGTTCCCCAAGGCCGCCGGCCAGACGATCGTCGGGCGCTATCCGTTCTTGTTCAAGGGAGGGCATTGATGTCCGCATCGCGCGCCGTGGTGGCGCTGGTGCTGGCGACCGGCTGCCAGGTCCTGAACACGCCGGTGTACTTCAATGGGCCGGCGCCTCTCGAGACCGGCGGCACCGACGACATGGGAAACCCGCGCCCCGACGCCACCGGCAGCGTGGTGGTGAAGTACCGCCAGCCGTCGCAACACGAACAGCAGCAGATCGACGCCGATCGCCAGCGCCTGGGATTCAACGTGCCGTGGCTGCGGCGCGATCGCCTGCACAGCGAGATTCTGTACTCGGTGAAGAACCTGGACACGGCGACGGGCGTGTTCTCTGTGAGCGTCGACGGAGCCAACGAGTTCACCAAGTACGACGAGGGGGCCGTGGCGGCGGCGTTCAAGGCTCAGAACCAGGACCCGCTGGCATTGCCGCTGATGCGCGGCGGGCCCGAGATGCTGGCCCCCGGCGCCACGACGCAGGGGACGCTGCGCGAGGACGACGTGGTCGAGGCGTCGCTGGATCTGTACGCCATCGGATCGTGGATGGCACCCTTCGCGGCGGTGCTGATCAACCGATCCGACGTCAATCCCGTCGGGCTGGAGATGGTGCCCAAGACCGCCATCGTCCCCGCCATGTTCGAGTTCGACGTCACGTTCAGCGCCGACAAGCACATGACGTGCGAGTTCCTGGTGCGCGTGCGCGACGACGACGACATCCTCTACCAGGACGGCGATTCGCTGTTCTCTCCCCAACCCGCCACCTACGCGCCGATGGTCCCTCCAGCCCAACCATAGACATCCCTTGCCCCGCCCACCTTTCAGGCTGGCAGTCCTCGCCGCGGCGGCGGCCGCCGCCGCGTGCTCGCTGCTGTCGGCGGCGCGGGTGTGCGCGCAGGTGACGGACGTCCCCAACCCGGTGATCTTTCCCGACCCGGCCAAGTTCGCGCGCGGCCTTTACACCGAGGGAGAGATCGGCGCGCTGATCTTCTTCGGGGCGGCGGGCGATCGCATCGGACCGGGCGTGGCGCTGGGCGCGCGCGTCGGATACGACGTCGCGCGCTGGCTGGCCTTGCAAGCGCACGCCATCGGGTCGACGCACGAGACGAAGTTCGCCGGCATGCCGCAGGCGGGGCAGATCATCCAGCTTTACCAGGCGACGGCGGAGCTGAAGCTGACGATCCGGATCGTGCAGACGTCGATCTTCCTCGAGGGCGGCGGCGGGCTGGCGCGGCTGTCGACGAACTTGCTCGAGACGGTCGGGGACAGCGGCCAGCGCAACGGATTGACGGCGGGGGGCGGGGCGGGCATCGACTATCATTCGCTGTCGCGGCATTTCTCCGTCGGTGTGCGGGGCGGGTACTTCTGGTTGCGCGACATCAAGGGCAGCGCGCAGGTCACCGCGACCGCTTATCTGAGGTACACGTTCTGATGGGCGGGCGGCGGCGAGGAAGCGTCGTTGCGGCGCTGGCGATGCTGGGAACGTCGGTGATGCCGGCGATCGGCTGCGACACCGTCGATCTGGGCGAGCCGCCGGCCGGCGTGAACGAGTGCCGGCCGGGGCCGGTCTTTTTCACGACGGACGTCTGGCCCAAGGTGCTGGCGGGCAGCTTCGGCGGCAAGCACTGCTACGACGGGGGCTGCCACGACGCCGCCAGCCCGCGCCAGCTGGTGCTGGTGCCGCCCACCATGCCGGCGGCCGTGCCGCTGCCGGCAGACTGGGCGGCGGACTACGAATCGGCCGCCAACCAGATGCAGTGCGCGAACGCCTCGGCCAGCGAGCTGATCGCGCGGCCGACCGGCGTGCGCACGCACGGCGGTGGCAAGCTGTTCGAGCCGAACGGTCCCGAAGCGATGATCCTCTTGCAGTGGGTGTCGCAGCCATGAGCTGCTCGACGCCGCTGCGCACGTTGCTGGCGCTGATCGTGGGGGCCGTGCTGGCGTCCCTGCTGGCGTCGCGCGCGCGCGCGGACGAGCAGGCGCTGGTGCGCGTGCTGGCCGAGGAGGCGGCCGTGCACACGGGGCCCGGCTTCGGATTCCGCGTCGTCTACACCGCCGCGCGCGGCGAGGTGCTGCCGGCCATCGGGCGATCGACGCAGGATCACTGGTTCCGCGTGCAGCTGCCCGACGGGACCTACGGCTGGCTGCTGGGCGACGAGGTGCTGGTGCTGGACGTCGACACCGCGGAGGCGCACCGCGGCCCGTCGGTGTGGAAGCGCATGTCGGACGCGATCTTCTCGCCGCCGCCGCTGGTCGATGGGCGCGTCGGCCTGACGTTCTCCGCCGGCGCGCTGGGCGGCGACGGGCTGTTTCTGTTCCGGCCGGCCGTGGTGCTGGCGCCGCCGCTGACGCTGGAGGCGTTCTTCGGCGAAACCGTCGGCAACCAGGTCGACGTCATCTATTACGGCGGCGGGTTCAACGCCTTCCTGTGGCCGACGTCGCCCGTCACGCCGTTCGTCGCCGCCGCGGCGGGCGGCGCCAGCAGCCGCCGCAAGCCCGACCAGCCCGCGATCGAGACCGGCAACTTCAAGGTGGTCAACGTCGGCGGCGGATTGATCGTGGCGCTGAAGAAGCGCCTCACCTTGCGCGGCGACGTTCGACATTACGTGGTGTTCGACGCCAACCACACCCAGCAAATCCAGGAGTACTCCGGTGCGCTATCGATTCATTTCTAGGAATCAGAGAGTCGCGGACCCCTCACCCTGGCCCTCTCCCCGCTCCCGCGGGGAGAGGGAATTCGGATTCTCTCCTCGCAATTGTGGGGAGAGAGGATTGGGATCCTCTCCCGGCTGTCGTGGGGAGAGGGAATTCGGATCCTCTCCTCGCTCTCGTGGGGAGAGGGAATTCGGATCCTCTCTTCGCTGTCGCGGGGGAAATGAGGTGGGATCTCTCGCGCGCGTCCCTCCGGCTCCCTCTCCCGCGCGAAGCGGGGGAGAGGGTTGGGGTGCGGGCTGGCGAGCCTGGTTCGCGCTCGCTTTTCTCCTGCTCGCCGTGTCCTCCGGCTGCGCCACCGTCAAGCCCCACCAGCGTGAGTACCTCGCCGATCGGATCATGAAGCTCGACGGCAACCCGCAGGAACAGGCCGCCGACGCCCACGTCCTCTCCAACCGCGAGGGCGCCATCGGCGGCAGCGGCACCGCCGGCGGAGGTTGCGGTTGCAACTGACGCTCGCTCGCGGCGCTCGCTGCGCGGACGGGGGCTGCTGCCCCCTCCCGCGGGCCCTCCCCGTTGCTCTCGCAAGGCGAGCCGGCGCGGCGCAGCCGCGCCTCCTGAACGAAAACGGCGACGCCAGCGGCTCCAGAAGCGAAAGAATCGCTCCGGCTCCCTCTCCCGCGCGAAGCGGGGGAGAGGGTTGGGGTGAGGGCAAGCCGCCCTGGTTGCCGCTCGCCGGCGCGCTCCTGCTCTCTCTTCTCGCCATCCCCGCCCACGCCACCTCCGAGGGCGCCTCGCGCATCACCTTCTTTCACGAACCCTCCTCCTCCAACGACGGCATCACCGTCATTCACCCGCAGCTCGACGTCAGCGCGGCGCTCGGCCCCTCCTTCGACATCTCGGCCGGCTATGCCGTCGACATCGTCAGCGGCGCCACGCCGCAGGTCTTCGGCCCCCACACCGGCGTCGACGCCGTCTCGGCCGCCACGAAGTTCTCCGACACCCGCCAAGAAGTGAAAGGCGGCCTCGCCTACACCCGACCCTCCGCCGCGCTCTCCGCCGGCTACTCCTACGGCTGGGAGAGCGACTACCGCTCGCACACTGTCTCCGCCAGCACCCGCACCGATCTCCTGGACCACAACGTCACGGTCGCCCTCGGGTACACGCACAACTTCGACAGCGTCTGCGACAACAACAACGCCGCCGCCGCCGGCCAGCCGCTCGACTACAAGCCGCTCGCCTCCTCCGCGCACTGCTTTCACGCCGACATGCCCGACGTCGTCGCCCACCGCCTGCACATCGACACCGTCGAGCCCTCGCTGACCTGGACGGCGACGCCCCGCTTGGTCGCGCAGCTCGGCGCCACGGCGCAGATCCTGGACGGGTTCCAGTCGAACCCGTATCGCTCCGTCCTCATCGGGCGCAACCACAACACGCCGCAGGAGAGCCTGCCCACCTTCCGCCAGCGCTACGCCGTCTGGGCGCGCGGCGCTTACTTCTTCCCCGGCGCCCGCCTCTCGCTGACCGCCATGGCCCGCGCCTATCGCGACACCTGGGACGTCGAAGCCGCCACCGGCGAGATCGCGCTGCAGAAATACCTGACCTCGTCGTTCCTGATCGGCGGCCGCGCCCGCTATCACACTCAGCGCGGCGCCCGCTTCTACCGCGACGGCCGCGGCTATCTCCTCTCCGGCGTCACCGGCCGCTACTGGACCGGCGACCGCGAGCTCTCCCCCATGAGCAACCAGCTCTACGGCGGCCGCTTCGCCTACGTCGCCCGCCCGCAACAGGAAAAGTCATCCTGGTACAGCGAGATCGAAGTGGCGATGAAAGGCGAGGCTCTCCTCTACCACCTCGACTCGCCCGACGCGCCCAACGCCGACCGAAGCAGCGCCCTCCTCCTGCAAGCCGCCGTCGCCGTCCGCTTCTGACGGTCAACAGGCGTGTCCCGGTATTCACCGCCCACCCTCGCGCGCTTCGACCGCGACCGCTACCGCAGGAACTGCGCGTCCATGTCACGCGACGCGGACACCGACGCGCCCGTGAGCGCGTCGGCGCTGACGGCGACGTCGGGCTCGGCGCCGCTGATGCTGCCGTGGCAGCCGGCGCAGATGGCGTTGAACAGCGGCCGCGGCGGTCCCGGCGTGATGTACTCGCCCGGCGTCACCTGGTGCTCCTCGCTCATGGTGAACAGCGCCTTCCCGCCACCGTCGACCAGCTCGAGGATCAGCGGCTTGCGCGCCGGAACGTTCACCTTCAGCGAGTGATCGCCCAGCAGCCCCGCGCTGCCGACGGTGACGCGCTGGCTGTAGACCTGCTGGCTTCCCATCAGCCCGCCCGGCGACGGGCCCGGCGGCGGCTGCTCCTCGTACACGCGCAGCGCGGCCGTCCCGTCCAGCGCCATGACGTTGCGGCCATGGCGCAGGTTCGCGCCCAGCAGCGTTCCCAGCAACGGCAAATCAGGAAAGTGCATCACCGCCAGGTCGCCGCCGCCGCCGCCCCCATGTCCGCCGAACACCAGCTGCGGCAGATTGCGGAACAGCTCGCGCGCCGCCCGCTTGTACCCCAGCGTCGCCTCGACGATCGACAGCGCCGGGTCCGACAGCAAGGCCCGCCGCGCGCCGCTCCCTTCGGTCACCGCCACCAGATCGTACTTCGGCACGTCGCTGGCCGGGTGCATGACGTTGGCGGCATACGACGCCAGGATCTCTCCGTTCGGCAGCGAGAACGGCGAGCGATAGACCCCCGCCGTGCCGTCGCGCCCGTGCGCCGCCCCGTCGACGATCACCATCGACTTCACGAACGTCACGTCGCTGCGATCCGCCTGGAACGGCCCCACCGATCGGTTGAACGTCGCCAGCGCGCCGCCCGCGCCCTGGGCCCCCGCGTCCGACAGCACGACCAAAAAATTTCGATCCAGCCCCTCGCGGATCTCCGTCGCCTGCTGGTAACCGACCGACGGGTGCATGGTGCCGTCGACGTCCGCCGACTGCGCCCGCTGCGCCAGCAGCGGGTGATAGTCCGTCAGGTCCCAGTTCATCCGCCGCCCCGACAACTGGTAGAACTCCGGCGTCGCCTTCTCGGCGGTGAAGCTGATGCGCCCGTCCTGCATCATGGCCGGCCCCAGCTCGGAGTTCAGCAGGAACGTCATCTGCTCCGGCTGCGCCGGGTTCAGATCCGGCCCGATGCGAAACAGATCGGAATTCGGCAGGAACGTCTTCAGCGTCAGCGTCCCGGCGCGCGTCGACGCGAACACCACGCTGCCGTCGGGCCCGAACATCGGGTCGAAGTTGTGGACGCGCACCGGTCCCACCATCCGCCCGCCGTCCGACGTCACCTGCTTGCACGTCCCGGCCGGCACGTCGACCTGCCACAGATCCAGCCCGGACGCCGCGCCCGGGCGCGCCGCGAAGATCACCGCGCCCCCGTCATAGCGCCACTCGGGCCCGCGCACGTCGACGTCCTGGCCGCCGAGCCCCGCGCAGCCGCCGAGCGCGCCGCGCACGTTCGCGACCGCGGTCACCTTGCCGGTGCCGTCGACGGTGGCGTCGGCCAGCTTCAGATCGGCGCCGCCGCGATAGGTGTCGAACTGCAGGAGGCTGTCGGGGTTGGGCGGCCGCGTGACGTACGCCAGCGGGATCGTCGTCCCGCCGCCCGCCATGGCCGCCCCCGCATCTCCCATCGCCGAGACCGGCGCCGCCGCGCGCTCGATGCGATGCCACTCTTGAAAGACGCAGAAGGCGGAGGCCGTGCTGGGATCGAACGGCGCTGGACAGGGATCGCTGCTCATCGACCCCGGGGTCTCCAGCAGCGATCCGCCCCGGTGAGTGATGCCGCCCAGGTCGGCGAAGATGTTCTTCTT
>DATKEU010000573.1:0-16091 GCA_035544495.1 Polyangia bacterium
TTAAAAAACCACAGCGATGTGTAGTTCGTCCGCGAAACCGCCGTCGCCCAGAACAAGAATCCAGGTGGAACGCCTCCCAGTACCATCTGAAGATCCTGAGTCATACGGGCACATTTGGGCCAAACCTCTGGTGGCGCGAAGTAGGTCTGGATCACCGCCTCTTTGGGAATTGGTGTACCCGCCGATCCAAGGTAAAAAAGTCCACGAACAAGTTTCGCTGCAAACGCTTCGAGATCGCCGGCGCGGAAAGAGAGCGCCCGAGCTCCCTTCACCCAAACGCCCGATGAGCTAGGACCCCAGTCAGCTCGAAGATCAAGACGGACACCAGGAAAGTGGCCAGGGGAATCAAGAGGCACAAATTTGGCGCTGGAAATGATGCTTCGTCGAGCTTTTGCTCGATGGTAGGCGTCCACAGCATTGTGCGCGTCGTCTGGATTCAGCGCGCGAACGGCGCGCTCACCGATCCCGCGGGCCGCCGGATTGTCATCGGGTAACCCGAGCGCGAAGACGCGCAGGAGACGTGCTTCAATTTTGCCGTATTCCCGATTGCAGCCAGCACAACTTGGCACGACCAGCCGCTGGATCGACGAATCGGTGCCATCCGGGTACCAACTTGCCGGGAATACATGCTCGGTTTCTGCTCGGCCTTCAATCGGCCGAGCGCAATACGGACACAGCATTGGCTGAAGGTTTACATCATCGCGCCGCAGGTTCGATCGTCATGTCCGCCCAAACGATACTGTCATTCAGCGACCAACTGCCACGGCTGGTTGGACGGCGCTTACGATGAGAATCAGCCGAACCGGTCGAGCAACCTCTGGCATGCCGTCAATCCTCCATCGCGCGCCCATGCCTCGGCCCTGGCGATCTCCTCGTCCTTCTCGACAAGAGCTTCGGACGCCCAGTGCTGACGAGCCTGCCCGACCGGCAGATGATCGGTTTCGGAATCGATTGCGACAAATTGGATGAAGTCGGGATCCCACTCATCGCCCCCAACTGAGAAGCGAAGCCTCGACAACTCGCGCGCAGCGAGCAGGATGCTGAGATCGCCTGACAGCACACGGCGGGCGAGATTGACCACCTCCGCGCGAGCAGCCTGAATTTCGGTTTCGCTTGGCAATGCACTCCGTCTGCCCAACATAGTATTCTACTGCAGCCCGTCGCCGCATATCGCGTCCGCCGTTTGTAAAATCTCGCAGACCGACACCCCGGACTTCCGGCGCAGCTCGTTCGAGCCCAGGACCCTGGTCCATCGGAACGTAAACGCTTCTATCCTCAGGCCCCGAACCCGTTCGCGGGGCCAATCACGTTATCCCGCGAACCCACGCGTCAGCTGGGGGCGATTGGTTTGAGTGCAGCCTATCGTCGGGTGGATTAGCTCGCCGCTTCACCGACGACTCGGTAGACCTGACCCTCCGCTTCGCCGGGAAGAGAACGAGCCTCCTTGCTTGGATTCCAACTGAGGCGCGGGTGGGCGAACCCCCTCCGGATCGCTGCCGCCGACGATCGCGCGACGCCACCGTCAGTGCAATGCGCAGGCGAGCCCTATCACGTCCGACGCCGTCAACGCGTAACCGCTCCAGATCGCCAGGTCGTCGATCTGGCCCGCGAAGTTCTGCGAGCCGGCGACGCAGGAGACCTGACCCAGTTGCAGGGCCGTGGCGTTCGAGAGATTCGTGGTGCCCGACAAACCGGCGCTGGCCTCGAGTTTGCCGTCGATGTAGACGGTCATTGTCGCTGCTTGCCGGACGAACGCAACGTGGTGCCAGGCGCCGTCCCCGACGTTGGTGGTTCCGAAGATCAGGCCGTAGTGGGCGGTGTCGTCGATCTCATAAATGAGAACGCCACTGGCGTTCACGCCCAGGTTGTAGAAGTTCGAGTGGCCGCAGACGTTCCGCTTGGCGAGGATCCACTGCGTTCGAGAGTTGGCGGTCGTCCTCAGCCACATCGCGATGGAGAAGTCGGCGGTGCCGAAGTTCGCGATGTTCCCGAAGTCGACGTAGTCGTTGGTCCCATTCAGGCTGATGGCCTGGTTGTGTTCGCCGACGACGTAAGCCATCCCGCTGTTCCGCGCGGTGCCCGCGCTGCCGATGGCGGCCGGGACGCTGGCGCCGTTCGCGATCGTGCCGACGGTCCCGTCGAAGGGCCAGTACTCGATGATGGACGCGAATCCCGGCGCGCTCGACGACTCTTGCCCCACGCTGAGGCAAGCGGGCGGCTGGCACACGCCGGAGACGCAGGAATAGCCGGCGGCGCACGCGTGATTGCAGGCGCCACAGTTGGCGGTGTCGGTGCCGCTGTGGGTCTCGCAACCGTTCGTCAGCTTGTCGCCGTCGCAGTCGGACCAGCCCGAATCGCAGGCCCCGCTGCAGACGGCACCTGAACAGGTCGGCTGGGTGATGTGGCTCGACGAGCAGACGTTGTCGCACCCGCCACAATGGCTGGGGCTGATGTTCCAGTCGACGCACATGTTGTTGCAGGCGTGCAGATCGCTGGAACACGACAGCGTGCAGGCGCCGGTGTCGCAGATGCTGCCGTTCGCGCACACGGCGCCCGGGCTGTTGCCGGCGCCCACGTTGCTGCAATCACCAGCCGCCCCACAGTGACTGTTGTCGGCGGCGGGGTTGACGCACACGCCGCCGCAATTCACGCTGCCCGCCGGGCACGAGACGACGCACTGGCTGCCCATGCACAGATTGCCGTCCGCGCAGCTGTCCCCGGCGCTGTTGCCGGCACCCACGTTGGTGCAATCGCCGGCCGCCCCGCAGTACGCGCGGCTGTTGCTGGGATCGATGCACGCGCCGCCGCAGTTCACGAATCCAGCCTGGCATGTCACGGCGCAAGCGCCGGCGTTGCACACCTGCCCCTGCGTGCACGCGCTACCGGCGCTGTTGCCGGCGCCCACATTGGTGCAATCGCCGGCGGCGCCACAGTGACCGTTGTCGGCGGCCGGGTTGATGCAGACGCCGCCGCAGTTCACGCTGCCGGTCGGACACGAAACCGCGCAGCTGCCGCCCACGCACAGGTTGCCGGCGCCGCAGCTTTGGCCCGGGCTGTTGCCGGCACCGACGCTGGTGCAATCGCCCGTGGCCCCACAGTGCGCGCGGCTGGTCGCCGGATCCACGCAGTTGCCGCCGCAGTTGACCAGCCCGGCCTGGCACGTCACCGCGCAAGCGCCGGCGTTGCATACCTGTCCCTGCGCGCACGCGCTGCCGGCGCTGTTGCCGGTGCCCACGTTGCTGCAGTCCCCAGCCGCCCCGCAATGGCCGTTGTCGGCCGCCGGGTTGATGCAGACCCCGCCGCAGTTCACGCTGCCGGTCGGGCACGAGATCGTGCAGGTGCCGGCCATGCAGAGATTGCCGACCGCGCAGATCTGGCCGGGGCTGTTGCCGGCGCCCGCGCCGGTGCAATCGCCGGTGGCCCCACAGTGGGCGCGGCTGGTCGCGGGATCCACGCACGTCCCGCCACAGTTGATGAGCCCGGCCTGGCACGTCACCGCGCAAGCGCCGGTGTTGCACACTTGTCCCTGCGTGCACGCGCTGCCGGCGCTGTTGCCGGCGCCGGCGTTGCTGCAATCGCCGGTGGCCCCGCAGTGACCGTTGTCGGTCGCCGGGTTGATGCAGACGCCGCCGCAGTTCAGGCTGCCGGCCGGGCACGAGACGGCGCAACTGCCGGCCACGCACAGGTTGCCAGCCCCGCAGCTGGCCCCGGCGCTGTTGCCGGCGCCCGCGTTGCTGCAATCGCCGGCCGCCCCGCAATGCGCGCGGCTGGTCGCGGGATCCACGCACGCGCCGCCGCAGTTCACCAGGCCCGCCTGGCAGGTCACCGCGCACGCGCCGCCGTTGCACACCCGTCCCTGCGTGCAGGCGCTGCCAGCGCTGTTGCCGGCGCCCACGTTGCTGCAATCGCCGGCCGCCCCGCAGTGGCCGTTGTCGGTCGCCGGATTGATGCAGGCGCCGCCGCAGTTCACGCTGCCGGTCGGGCACGAGACGGCGCAGCTTCCCGCCACGCACAGGTTGCCGGCCCCGCAGCTGGCCCCGGCGCTGTTGCCGCTGCCCACGCTGGTGCAATCGCCGGTGGCTCCGCAGTGCGCGCGGCTGGTCGCGGGATCCACGCAGGTCCCGCCGCAGTTGACCAGGCCCGCCTGGCAGGTCACCGCGCACGTCCCGCCGTTGCAGACCTGACCAGCGTCGCAGACTGCCCCCGCGCTGCCGCCGCCGTTACCACAGCCGGAGGTGGCGCCGCAGAAGAGGCGGCTGGTGCTGGGATCGACGCACGTCCCGGCGCAGTTGACCATCCCCGTCTCGCAAGAGAGAGAGCACATCCCGGCGCTGCAGACCTCGCCCGCCGAGCAGGCGTGACCCGACGCTCCTCCGTCGGCCTCGCAGTCGGCGGTGGCGCCACAGTGGTCGCGATCGCTGGCGGGATCGACGCACGCGCCGCTGCACTTCACCAGGCCCGCGGGGCAGGTCAGCGTGCAGGCGCCGCCGGAGCAGACTTCGTTGGCGCCGCAAACGGCGCCGCTGCCGGTGCAGGCGGTGGCCCCGCACAGGTTGCGGTCCTGGCTGGGATCAACGCAGGCACCGCCGCAGAACAGCCACCCGGACGGACAGGCACAGACGCCCGCCGCGCAGTGCTGGCCAGTCGCGCACGCCGCGCCCGCCAGGCCGGCGCCGGAGCCGCAGCCGGCGGACGCGCCGCAGTGCTGCAGGTCGACCTTCGGATCGACGCACGTGGTCCCGCACTTCACCTGGCCGCTGGGGCAGGTGTCCGCGCAGGCGCCGCCGCTGCACACCTGATCGACGCCGCACGCGCTGTCGCAGGCGCCGCAATGATCGTGATTGCCGGTGACGTCGATGCAGGCGCCGCCGCAGGCGACCTGCGGGGCCACGCAGCTGAGGACGCAGGCGCCCTGGTCGCAGACGTTGTTGGCCGGACACTGGGTGCTGCATTGACCGCAATGCTTGGGATCGCTCGCCAGGTCGACGCAGACCCCGCTGCACGCGACCTTGCCGGTCGCGCACGCTGCGCCGGCATCGGCCGCCCCGTCGGTTCCTTTCGCATCCCCCGCGCTGCCCGCATCGGGCTGGGACAGCGGCGTCCGCTGCGTGGAGCAGGCGGCCAGACCGAACAGAACGAGAACGCCCCACCAACGCAGACCAAGCCGGTGCTCCAGGACCATGGTGCGGCCTGTCGGCAGAACGGCGTCCGGTCTTGAGCAGTGCGCCAAGATCAAACGGCTCTCCGTCGACGCAGCGGCGGTTGCCGTTCTCATCTGCGAGTGATGCGTCCTGATCGCTTCGATGTCCCCGCACGCGCTGATCTAGACTGCGCGCATGAATTTCAAACCTCTCGGTCGGACCGGCGTCAAGGTGTCATCGCTGTGCATGGGCACGATGTCTTTCGGGGGCGACGCCGATCCCCAGGCCGCGGCGGCGATGTACGCGGCCTGCCGCGACGCCGGCATCAACTTCTTCGACACCGCCAACGTGTACAGCAAGGGCGCCTCCGAGGAGATCCTGGGCAAGCTCATCAAGGAGCACCGCGACCAGCTGATCATCAACACCAAGTGCTTCGGCGCCACCGGCGGCGACATCAACGCCCGCGGCCTGTCGCGCCGGCACATCGCCCTAGCGGTCGAGGCCAGCTTGCGCCGTCTGCAAACCGATCGCGTCGACGTGCTGTTCCTGCACCAGGTCGACGCCGCCACGCCGCCGGAGGAGTCGCTGCGCGCGCTGGAGGATCTGGTGCGGGCCGGCAAGGTGCTGTACCCGGCGCTGAGCAACCACGCCGCCTGGCAGACGCAGCAGGCGCTGGACATCGAGGAGGCGCGCGGCTGGTCACGCCTGCAGGTCATCCAGCCGATGTACAACCTGGTCAAGCGCCAGGCCGAGGTGGAGATCCTGCCGATGGCCGCGGCGAACGGCCTGGCGGTGACGCCCTACAGCCCCGCGGCGGGCGGCTTGCTGTCCGGGAAATACGCGTCCACCGGCACCGGCACCGGCACCGGTCGCTTCAACACCAACCAGATGTACAAGACCCGCTACAGCGAGAGCTGGGTCCACGAGGTGGCGTCCGCGTTCAGCGCGCTCTGCGCCCAGCGCGGCCTGCATCCGATCAGCGTCGCCGTCGCCTGGGTCGGCGCCCACCCCGCGGTGACGGCGCCCATCATCGGCGCCCGCAGCGTCGAACAGCTGCGGGCGTCGCTGGACGCCGTCAAGGTGGCAATGACGCCCGATCTGTGGGCCGAGCTGGCGGCGCTCTCGCGCACGCCGCCCCCGGCGACGGATCGCCTGGAAGAGGCCGTCAAGCCCATCGGCTGAGCGCCGCCCGTCGCGCCCGCCGGCCCTTCCGCGTGGCGAGCGGAGCGAGCGCGGTGCTATCCTCCGCCGCCTCATGCCGGCCATTGCCGTCAGAAGCATGCTGGAGCTCATCGGGGGCACGCCCCTCGTGCGCTTGCGGCATCTCGCCGACGCGTCGATGGCCGACGTGTTCTGCAAGTGCGAGCAGTTCAACCCGGGCGGCTCGCTGAAGGATCGCGTCGCGCTGTCGATGATCGAGGCGGCCGAGCGCGAGGGGCGCCTGCGCCCCGGCGAGTCGGTGATCGTCGAGCCGACCTCCGGCAACACCGGCGTGGGGCTGGCCCTGGTGGCCGCCGCCAAGGGCTACCGCCTGATCCTGACCATGCCCGACAACATGTCGCTGGAACGGCGTGCGCTGCTCAAGGCCTACGGCGCCGAGGTCCACCTGACGCCGGCCAAGGACGTGATGCGCGGCGCCGTCGAGAAGGCGAACGAGATCTGCCGCCAGAACCCGCGCGCCTTCATGCCGCAGCAATTCAACAACCCCGCCAACGTCGAGGCGCACCGCCGCACCACCGCGCCGGAGATCCTGGCCCAGCTGGGCACGCGGCCCCTGCACGCGTTCGTGCACGGCGTCGGCACGGGCGGCACGATCTCGGGCGTCGGCCAGGTGGCGCGGGCGCGCTTCCCCGACGTGCGCATCGTCGCCGTCGAGCCGGAGAAGAGCGCGGTCCTCTCGGGCGGCCCGCCCGGCGAGCATCGCATCGACGGCATCGGCGCCGGGTTCGTGCCGGCGATCCTCGATCGCTCGGTGATCACCGACGTGCGCACCATCTCGGAAATGGACGCCCAGCGCACCAAGCTGGCGCTGGCCCGGCGCGAGGGCCTTCTCGTCGGGATTTCAGCCGGGGCGTCTGTCAAGATTGCCCTGGACGTGGCCCGGGAGCTCGGGCCCGGGAAGACCGTGGTGACCATCCTCTGCGACACTGGCGAGCGCTATTTCAGCTCGGACGCCTACTTCGAATGAGGCGCGAGGGCGTGCTCATCATCGGCGCGGGCGGCCTCGGCTGCCCGGCGGCGCTGGCGGCGGCGGCGGGCGGCGTGCGCCGGATCGCCGTCGTCGACGACGATCGCGTCGACGCCAGCAACCTGCACCGCCAGATCCTGCACGGGGCCGGCAGCGTCGGTGAGCCCAAGGTCACCTCGCTGGCGGCGGCGCTGGCGCGCCGGTTTCCGCGCGTCACGGTCACGGCGCACGCCGCGCGCTTCGACGCCGGCAACGCCGCCGCGCTGATCGCCGATCACGCCGTCGTCGTCGACGGCTCCGACAACTTCGCGACCAAGTTCGTCGCCAACGACGCCGCCGTGCTGGCGAGCGTCCCGCTGGTGCATGGCGCCGCCGTCGGCACCGGCGGCCAGATCCTCACCGTCCCGGCGGGCGGGCACCCCTGCTATCGCTGCCTGTTCGAGGAGCCGCCGCCCGCCGGCGTCGGCCCGTCGTGCGCCGAGGCCGGCGTCCTGGGCCCGGTCCCCGGCGTCATCGGCGCGCTGCAGGGGAGCGAGGCGGCGCGGATCTGCCGCGGTGAAAGTCCCGCCTTCATCGGGCGCCTCATCCAGTATGATTCGCCGGCCATGAACGCCCGGGCCGTCGTCTTCAAGCCCAATCCCGCCTGCCGCGTGTGCGGGCCCAACGCTTTGATTCGCCGCCTCGATCCCGCCGAATACCCCGAGGCCGGTTGTGGTCCGCTGGCGGTCTGAACGAAAAGAAAAAGGAGCGAAGACAGTCCGATGAGCACAGCGATGGCAGGAAATGCAAGCCCGGTACAGGCGTCGTTCGTCAAAGGTCTCGGCTGCCGCGAGTGCGGCAACGAGATCCCGAAGTCGCCCGTGCACGTGTGCGAGTTCTGCTTCGGCCCGCTCGACGTGACGTACGACTACGCCGCCATCGGCCGGGTGCTGACGCGCGCCCTCATCGAATCGCGGCCCAAGACCATGTGGCGCTACGCCGAGCTGCTGCCGCTGGACGGCCCGCCCGCCGTGGGCCTGGCCACCGGCATGACGCCGCTCCTGCGCGCGGATCGCCTGGCCAAGAGGCTGGGCGTGCGCGAGCTGTGGGTGAAGAACGACGCCGTCAACTTCCCGACGCTGTCGTTCAAGGATCGCGTGGTCTCCGTCGCGATCTCGAAGGCGCGCGAGTTCGGCATCGACACCGTGGCCTGCGCGTCGACCGGCAACCTGGCCAACGCCACCGCCGCCCAGGCCGCCGCCGCCGGCATGCCGGCGGTGATCCTCATCCCCTACGATCTGGAACCGGCCAAGGTGCTGGGGACGGTCGTCTACGGCGCCCGGGTCTTCGCCGTCAAGGGGACGTACGACGACGTCAACCGGCTCTGCTCGGAGATCGCGGGCAAGTACGGCTGGGGGTTCGTCAACGTGAACTTACGGCCGTTTTACGGCGAGGGCTCGAAGAGCTACGGCTTCGAGATCGCCGAGCAGCTGGGCTGGAAGACGCCCGCCCACGTCGTCGTCCCCATGGCCGGCGGCGCGCTGGTGACGAAGATCGGCAAGGCGTTCTGGGAGCTGGAGAAGCTGGGGCTGCTGGCGCCGGGCGCGCGCAAGGCGAAGATTCACGGCGCCCAGGCGGCCGGCTGCTCGCCCATCGTCGACATGGTGCTCGAGAACCGCGAGCAGATCCGCCCGGTGAAGACGCCGACCAGCATCGCCAAGTCGCTGGCCATCGGCAACCCGGCGGACGGCTTCTACGCGCGCCAGACCATCGTCGGCTCGGGCGGCTGGGCGGCCAAGCCCGAGGACCCGGAGATCGTCGCGGCCATGCGCCTCCTGGCCGAGACAGAGGGGATCTTCGCCGAGACCGCGGGCGGCGTCACGCTGGGGGCCACCATCCGCCTCATCAATGAAGGCAAGATCGGCCGCGACGACGGACCCATCGTCGTGTGCGTCACCGGCAACGGCATGAAGACGCAGGACCCGCTGGTCGGCAAGCTGCCCGACCCGGTGCAGATCGGACCGCGGCTGTCCGATTTCGACGAGGCGCAGACTCAGTTCAAAATGAAGTCGTAACGACGAATCGAGGAGACAGGACATGCCCACCGTTCGAATTCCCACCCCGCTGCGCAAGCTGACGCAGGGTAAAGAAGAGGTCACCGCCCAGGGCGGCACCATCGGCGCGCTCATCACGTCGCTGGAGTCGCAGTACCCCGGCATCAAGGAGCGCATCTGCGACGACAGCGGCCAGGTGCGGCGGTTCGTCAACATCTTCGCCAACGACGAGGACATCCGCTTCCTCAAGAACCTGGAGACGCCGGTCAAGGACAGCGACGAGATATCGATTGTTCCCGCCATCGCCGGCGGCTGAGCCCAGCCGAGTGAACGCCGCCGCCGTCCAGCGCTACGCCCGCCAGATCGCCCTGTCGGAGGTCGGCCCCGACGGACAGGAGCGATTGCTCGGCGCGCGCGTGGCGGTCGTCGGTGGCGACCTGACGGCGCAGGTCGCCGCGCATTATCTCGCGGCGGCGGGCGTCGGACGGTTGCGCTGGCTGGGCGGCGGCGCCGCGGACGGCGACGACGATCTGCGCGCCTCGAACCCCGACGTGGCCATCGAGCACCTGCCGCTCCCCGCCGACGGCGAGGGCGACGCCTGGGTCGCCGCCCTCGATGGCGTCGACGCCGTCGTGCGCTCCGGCTTCGACGATGATCCGATGCTGCGGGCGGCGGTCCGGCGCGGCGTCCCCGTCGTGGTCGTGCGTGGTCGCGACGAGGGCGTCGAGCTCGTGTCATTTCGCCGCAACGGCCCCTGCCCGCACGCGCCGCTCGAGGTTCCGTCGCAACGGTCGGCGCCGGCGTCCGATCGCGCCGCCGCCGTCGTCGCCGGCACGCTGGCGGCGACCGAAGCTCTGCACACCCTCCTCGGCATCGGCGGCGACGCGCCCGCGCGCCACCTCAGCCTGCCGCTCGACGGCCGCCCGCCGCGCGCGCAGGAGATCCCGTGGTCGCCCGCGTGCTTCGCCTGCGGCGGCCACGGCAGCGAGATGTCGTTCGATCAGCCGGGATAATCACCGATGAACCCCGCCGTCGACGTCATTCGCTCGGCCGCCGAGCAGGTCATGCAGATGGAGACGCTGCGCCGCGCCCGCCTGCGCGTCGCCGAGCGCATCACCGACCTCATCGGCGACACGCCCATCGTCCGCCTGCGCGCCTTCGATCGCGAGACGCCCGACGTCGAGATCTGGGCCAAGTGCGAGTTCCTGAACCCCGGCGGCTCGGTCAAGGATCGCGCCGCCTATCAGATGATCCGCGACGCCATCCGCACCGGCGCGCTGAAACCAGGGCAGACCATCATCGATTCGACCAGCGGCAACACCGGCGTCGCCTACGCCCTCATCGGCGGCGCGCTCGGCTATCCCGTGACGCTGGTGATGCCGGGCAACGTCTCGTGGGCGCGGCGCAAGATCACGCAGGCCTTCGGCACCAACCTGGTCTTCTCCGATCCGATGGAGGGCTCCGACGGCGCCATCCGCCTGTGCCGCCAGATGGTGTCCGAAAATCCGGGCGCCTTTTTCTACCCCGACCAGTACTCGAACGCGTCGAACCCGCTGGCCCACTACAACACCACCGGGCGCGAGATCTGGGAGCAGACCGACGGCCGCGTGACCCACTTCGCCACCGGCATCGGCACCAGCGGCACGGTCATGGGCACCGGCCGCCGCCTGAAGGAATACCGCCGCGACATCGAGGTGTGGGCCGTCGAGCCGTCGGACGCCCTGCACGGCCTCGAGGGGCTCAAGCACATGTCGAGCTCGCTGGTGCCGGGGATCTACCACCCCGAGGAGCTGGACGGCGTCATCCCGATGGACACCGACGAGGCCTGGACGGTCTCCGAACGGCTGGCGAAGGAGGAGGGGCTCCTCGTCGGTCACTCGTCGGGCGCGGCGCTGGCCGGCGCGCTGCGCATCGCCGCGCGCCTGCACGCCGCCCGCCAGCCCGGCGTGGTGGTGACGCTGTTCCCCGATCGCGCCGATCGCTATTTCGAGGCACCCGTCGACAAGCAGACGCCGCGCCCGTGAGGCCCCGATGCCAACGAAGCCGACGCCTCCGCCCCCGCCCCACCCCGTTCTCACCGCCGACGCCCTGGCCGCGATCTACGAGCACGCGCGCCGCGACTACCCGAGCGAGTGCTGCGGCATCGTCTTCGGCCCGCGCGACGCCGCCGTGGCCGATCGCGCGGTCGCCTGCCCCAACATTCAGGACCGCCTGCACGCCGAGGATCCGGTCCGGCACACGCGCGACGCCCGCACCGCGTACAACCTGGACGCGCCCGATCTGTTTCGCCTGCAAAAGAGCCTGCGCGGCGAGACGCCGGCCAAGATCGTCTACCACTCGCACGTCGACGTGCGCGTGACGGACGGCGCCTACTTCAGCGACACCGATCAGGCCGCCGCGCAGATGGACGGCGAGCCGACCTACCCCGTCGAGTACGTCGTCGTCGATGTGCGCGCCGGCGGCCCCCGGGGCGCCGCCCAGTTCTGCTGGGACCAGCAGCAGAAGCGCTACGTCGAAGTCGGGCGCTATTGACGGCTCCTGGGCTAAAGTAGCCGGCAGCGATGGATCCCCTCTTCCTCCGAGCGTGCCGGGGCGAAACCACGGAACGCCCGCCGCTGTGGATGATGCGCCAGGCGGGACGTTACCTGCCGGAGTACCGCGCCGTGCGGGCCGGCGTGTCGTTTCTCGATCTCTGCAAGACGCCGAAGCTGGCGGCGGAGGTGACGCTGCAGCCGATCCGCCGCTTCGGGTTCGACGCCGCCATCCTGTTCTCCGATCTCCTGGTCCCGCTGGAAGCGATGGGCCTCGAGGTCCAGTTCACGGAGCAGGGGCCGCGCCTGCCCCAGCCCATCCGCACGCCCGCCGATCTCGGGCGCATGCGCGCGTTCGACCCCGCTCACAGCACCGACTTCGTGCTCGAGACCATTCGCCTCGTGCGCGGCGATCTCGGCGAGACGCCGCTGATCGGCTTCGCGGGCGCGCCCTTCACGGTCGCCACCTACGCCATCGAGGGCAAGACCGCGAAGAGCTTCCTCGAGACCAAGGGCTTCTTCTACCGGCACCCCGCCGAGGCGCGCCGCCTGCTGTCGCTGATCGGCGACGCCACGGCCGCCTACCTGCGCGCCCAGGTCGCCGCTGGCGCGCAGGCGATCCAGATCTTCGATTCGTGGGTGGGGATCGTTTCAGTCGAGGACTGGGACGAGTTCGTGTTCGAGCCGACGAAGGCGCTGATAGCGGCCGTGCGCGCCACCGGCGTGCCGGTGATCTACTTCGCCAACGGCGCCACCACCATCCTCGACCGCGTCGGCCGCGCCGGCGCCGACGTCTACGGCATCGACTGGCGCCTGCCCATCGACGAGGCGCGCGCCCGCCTGGGCGGCGCCGCGGCCGTGCAGGGGAACCTCGATCCCGCTGTGCTCCTTGGCCCCGTCGCCGAGATTGAAAAGCGCGCCGCCGACATCGTCCGGCGCGGTGGGCGGCGCGGGCACGTCTTCAACCTGGGGCACGGCATCACGCCGGAGACGCCCCTGCCCGCCGTCGAGGCGCTGGTGCGCACCGTTCGCGGGTCATGAAGCAGGATGGTCGCGCCGGCGCCATCGGCGTCGTCGGCCTGAACCTGGGCGGGCCCGATTCGCCCGACGCCGTCGAGCCGTTCTTGCGCCGGCTCTTCTCTGATCCGGAGGTGATCCAGCTCGGCTGGGCGCGCCCGCTGCAGCCGCTGCTGGCGCGCCTCATCGCCAAGCGACGCGCGCCCTTCTCGCGCGCCGCCTACCAGGAGATCGGCGGCCGCTCGCCCATCCGCGAAGAGACCATGCAGCAGATCGCCGCCGTGGCCGACAACCTACGCGCGCGCGGCATCGACGCCCGTCCCTACGTGGCGATGGCCTGCTGGCATCCGCTGTCGGAGGAGGCCGTCGCCGCAATGCAAGCCGACGGCGTCACGCGCGCCGTGGCGCTCCCTCTTTACCCGCATGAATCGCGCACCACCACCGGCTCGTCGCTGGCGCTGCTGTCGCACGCGCTGGCGAAGGCCAAGAGCAACATCGCCCTCGGCGTCGTCCGCCACTACCCCGACGCCCCTGGCTACGTCGCCGCGCTCTGCGATCGCGCGCGCGAGGCGATCGCCACGCTGCCCGAGGCGGCGCGCGACGTGGCGCCCGTGCTGTTCTCGGCGCACGGCCTGCCGGAGTCGTACATCCGCAAGGGCGATCCCTACCTCGACGAGATCCGCACCACCGTCGCCGCCGTCAGCCGACAGCTGGACCTGGGCGGGCGCGCGCAGCTCTGCTTCCAGAGTCGCGTGGGCCGCCAGAAATGGCTCGGCCCCTACACCGAGGATGCGCTGGACGCGCTGGCGGCCGCCGGCCAGCGCGCGGTGGTCGTCGTCCCCGTCGCCTTCACCGGCGAGCACATCGAGACCTTGCAGGAGATCGACATCCTGTATCGCCGCCGCGCCCACCAGCGCGGCATCGCCCACTTCGCGCGCGCCCGCACCGTCGGCTTGCACCCGGCCTTCATCGGCGCGCTGGCCGACCTGACCGCCGCGGTCGCCCGCGCGCAGGGCTGGGCTTAAGATCACTTCATGCGCGTGGCGATCGTGGGCGGCGGCATCTCCGGCCTGGCGATGGCGCACCGGCTGGCCGGCGCTGGGCACGATGTCGTCTGCGTCGAGCGCGGACCGCGGCCCGGCGGCGTCATGCAGAGCGAGCGCCACCAGGGCTTCCTCTGCGAGACCGGCCCGCAGGCGCTGCTCGACGGCGCGCCCGCCACGCGCCGGCTGATCGAGGAGCTGGGCCTTGGTGATCGCGTGCTGCGGGCGCTGCCGTCGGCGAAGCGGCGCTTGCTCTACCGCGACGGACGCCTGGTGCCGCTGCCGGCCAACCCGCCGGCGCTGCTGCGCTCGCCGCTGCTCAGCTTCCGCGGCAAGCTGCGCCTGCTGTCGGAACCGTTCATCCGGCGCCCGCGAGCCGTCGATCCCGACGAGACGGTGCTCGCCTTTGGGACGCGCCGCTTCGGCGCCGAGGCCGCCCAGCGCCTGCTCGCGCCGGCGGTGATCGGCATCTACGCCGCCGGCGCCGACGCGCTGGCCGTGCAAGCCGCCCTCCCACGCCTGGCCGCCTTCGAGCGCGACCACGGCAGCGTCCTGCGCGGCGCCATCGCCGCCCGCCGAGCCGGCCGCGGGGCCGGCCACCCCGTCTCGTTTCCCGACGGCTTGCAAGAGCTGGCGGGCGCGATCGCCGCGCGTCTCGGTGATCGCTACGTCAGCGCGGCCGCCACCGCCCTGGAACGCCGTTCGAACCGCTGGCAACTTGCCGTCGAGGGGCGCCCCCCGATCGAAGCGGAGGCGGTGGTCGTCGCCGCCAGCGCGCCCGCGGCGGCCGCGCTGCTCGAACCGCTGGCGCCGCGGGCCGCCGCCGCGCTTCGCGCCGTCGCCTTCGCGCCGGCCGCCGTCGTCTCGCTGGGATTCTCCGCGGCCACGCCCGCGCTGCAGATGGATCTCGACGCTTACGGCTTCATCGTCCCGCGCGGAGAAGGCGTCGACCTCCTCGGCTGCCAGTACGAATCGTCGATCTTCGCCCACCGCGCGCCCGAGGGCGGCGTGCTCCTGCGCGCCGTCATGGGCGGCACGTTCCACCCGGACGTCGTCGAGAAAACCGACGGCGTCATCGCCACCCTGGCGGTGGGCGACATCCAGCGCGTGGCGGGCCTGCGGCGCGATCCGGACTTCGCGCGCGTGTGGCGCCACCCGGCGGGCCTGCCGCAGTACCGCCCGGGTCACGCCCGCCTGGTCGCCGACGCGGCCGCCGACATCGCACGCCATCCCGACTTGCACCTGCTTGGCCAGACCCTGTTCGGCGTCGGCGTCAACGATTGCATCGCCGCCGCCGCCGATCTGGCCGCGCGACTACCGGCTTGATTCCGCCGCGCCAAGGTCGGATTCTTCCGGGCGCATGGGCAAACTCAAGGTTCTTTCGCTGATCGTTCTCATCCTGGTGGCGATCGCGGGCGGCGCCGTCGTCGGCATGCGCTTCGCGCGCGAGAAGGTTTCCGGCTCGCTGGTCCTCAAAGCCAACCTGGCGCAGGCCAAGCACATGGGCAGCATCTACGTTTACGCCGCGCGCGCCGGCGACAGCGTGATTCTGTTCGACACGGGCGCCGACCCCGCCGCTCGCCCCGTCGACGCCGTCCTCGCCGAGTTGAAGGCCGGGCGCGGCGACGTCAAGCACATCTTCCTCACGCACGGCCACTTCGACCACATCGCCGGCGCGCTGCAGTTCCCGGAGGCGAAGACCTATCTCGGCGCGGGCGACATCAACCTGGCCAGCGGCAAGGAAGCGCCCGACGCCCTGGCCGCCAAGCTGATGACGATGGCGATGGCGTCGCCGCCCCTCCCGCGCGTCACGAACCCCTTGAAGGAGCGCACCACCATCGACCTCGGCGGCGGCAAATCGGTCCTGGCGATCCCGGTCCCCGGCCACACGCGCGGTTCGTTCGCGTTCCTTTACGACGGCGTTCTCTTCCCCGGCGACATCATGATCCTCAAGGACGGACGCCTCGAACCAACGCCGTCGGCGTTCGACGCCCACCCCGACGAGAACCGGGCTTCAATCCGCGCGCTCAAGAAGCAACTCGGCGACGAGGCCATCGACCGCGTCTGCACGCCGCACGGCGGCTGCACGCCCCAGGGTCTGGGCCGGAACCTCCTCGACGAATTCGTCCAGCGCCTCA
>DATKEU010000574.1:0-3323 GCA_035544495.1 Polyangia bacterium
CCCGCACACGACCGGAACCGACGCCTGCGCGGGGCTCCGGAGCTACTACGACTTCTCGACTTACAACGAATCGACGCAGGGGCACCTGAACTCCGATGGCCTCTGCTATGTCGCCCGCCACTACCCGTCGCCACTTTGAAACGTCACATGAGTGCCATCGAAACCGTGAAGGAGCTGCTGCTGGCCTCGGGCGCGGGCTGGGTGCTGTGGCTGCTGGGCGCGCTGTCCGCCGGCAGCCTGGCGCTGGCCATCGAGCGCGGGCTGTACCTGCGCCGCCGCGGCGGCGAGCTCGAGGCCTTGGCCCGGAGCCTGGACGCCGCGCTGTACGCGACGGACTTCGCGCAGGCGCGGCGCCTCCTCGCTGCCAGCCCGACGTCGGCGGCGCGGATCGCCGACGCCGGGTTGCGCCTGGCCGATCGGGGGATCGCGGTGGCGGAGAAAGCAATGCAAAGCGCGACGGCGCTGGAGCGCGCCCGCCTCGAGCGCTGGCTGGCGTTCCTGGGCACGGTCGGCAACAACGCCCCCTTCGTCGGTCTGTTCGGCACCGTCGTGGGCGTCATCCACGCGTTCGAAGAGCTGGGGCACGGCGCGCCCGGGCACGGCGCCACGGCCGCCGGCCAGGTCGCCTCGCAGGCGGTGATGGCCAGCATCGCGGAGGCGCTGGTGGCGACGGCGGTCGGCATCCTGGTCGCGCTGCCCGCGGTGGCCGCGTACAACTACCTGCAGCGGCGGGTCTCGTCGCTGCTGGCGGGCGCTGACGTGCTGACCAACCTGGTGCTCGCCTACGTCGCCGAGGGCGTGCCACGCGCGGGCGGCGCGCCGGCGCGGCCGGAAAAAACGGGAGCGAGCGGTGGCGCGGGCTAGTGGCCCCGACGAAAGCGGGATCATCGCCGGCATCAACGTCACGCCGCTGGTCGACGTGATGCTGGTGCTGCTGGTGATCTTCATCGTGACGGCGAAGATCATCGTGACGCCCGCGGTGCCGCTGGATCTGCCCCACGCCGCCCACGGCGACGAGGTGCAGGTGGTGCTGTCGGTGATCGTGCCTGTCCAGGGCCCGATGCTGGTCAACGGCAGCCCGGTCGCCGACGACGCCGCCCTGACCGACCGGGCCCGCACCGCGCTGGCTGGCGATCCCGAGCTGCGCGCGGTGATCCAGGCCGACGGCGCGGTCCCGCACCGGCGCATCGTGCACGTGCTGGATCTGCTGCGCGGCGCGGGCCTGGCGCGCGTCGCCTTCGGGGCGCTGCCGCTGGAGTCCGCCGAGGTCCCGAGCGGCGCCGGCGAACCAGGGAAGGCTCGTTGAAAGCAACGCCGCCTCCCGCGGGCGACCGCGCCCGCATCGTCGACCTGGTCTTCGCCGGCGAGGGGCGCGGGCGCAAGCGCCGCCTGGCGCTGGGGCTCGCCATCGCGGGCGGGCTCTACGCGTCGGCGTTCGGGCTGCTGGGGATCGTCGGCGAATCTCCCGCACGCTGGAGCGCCGACATGGCCGCGCGCATTCACGACGCCATCGCCGTCGAGCGCACCGTCGAGCTGCCGCCAGCGCCGCCGCCGCCACCGCCAGCGACGCCGCCGCCCGCGACCGCGCCGCCCGCCCCCCGGGCCCCGCGCCCCGTCGCGCAGGCGCGCGCCCCCGCCGCTCGCGCGCGCGCCGCCGCGCCCGCGCAGGCCGCCGCGGTCGTCACCGCGAACGACGATCCGGTGGATCTCACCGGCGACGTCATCGTCGTCGGCTCCGGTCCGGTGTTCGCGGGCGGCACCACCACCGCCGGCGGCACCAGCACCCGCGCCGTCACCGGACCGCTCGCGCCCAACGGGATCGGCGCCGCCGGAACGCGCGGCGCCTCGCTGGCCCGCCCGGTGTCACTGGAGCAATCGGCCTGGGCCTGCCCCTGGCCGGCGGAGGCCGACGCCCTGCAGGTCAACGAGCAGACCGTCGTCATCAAGGTGACCGTGCGCCCCGACGGGCGCGCCGCCGACGCGCAGGTGCTGAGCGATCCCGGCCTCGGCTTCGGCGCGGCCGCCCGCAGCTGCGCGCTCGGCACCCGCTTTCAACCGGCGCGCAACGAGGAGGGGCGTCCCATCGCGGCCGGCTCGCCGCCCATCCGGGTGCACTTCTTCCGATGAACGCGCGCGCCCTGCTCTCGATCGCCCTCGTCACCGCCGCGCTGGCGCTGTCCGGCTGCCGCGGTCGGCCCGCCAGCGCCGAGGACTGCCGCGCCATCCTCGATCGCCTGATCGAGATCGAGCTCGCCGAATCGGGCTTTCGCGATCCGGTCCTGGCCCAGCGCTGGCGGCGCACCCTGCAGCAGCAGCTGGCCCCGCAGCTCGGCGGCTGCCAGCGCAAGCGCGTGCCGCCCGAGCTGCGCGCGTGCCTTGCGGAGGCCCGCACCCAGGAGGAGATCACTCACCGCTGCCTGCGCTGATCCGGTCAGCTCGTCTACCGGATCGACACCAGCTCGATGTCGAAGACCAGCGGGCCGGCCGGGGCCCCTTCACGGGTGGGGGTGTTGCCGTAGGCGAGCGCGGCAGGGATCCAGAAGCGGGCCCTGTCGCCGACCACCATCAGCTGCACGCCCTCGGTCCATCCCTTGATGACGCCGGACAAGCGGAAGCTGACCGTCTTGCCGCGCGCCAGAGAGCTGTCGAACGCCTGTCCGTCGGGGGTCCACCCGGTGTAATGAACCTCGACCATGCTGCTGGCCGTCGGGTGCTCCTTCCCTTTGCCGCGTTTGATGAGCTTGTAGACCAGCCCGGACTTGGTTCGCTTGGCGTCGGCGGGAGGAGCCTCGACGTCGTCGGGCACGGGCATCGGATCGGGCATGCTCACGAGATCGGCCAGCTCGACGTCGAACACGGAGGGCTCGGGCGCTCCGCGGCGTCTCGGGCGTCCCGACGTGGCGAGGGCCGCGGGGATCCAGAAGCGGCGCTTCTCTCCCTTCGTCATCGCGCCCAGCCCCTCGGACAGCCCCTTGACGAGATCGTCCATCAGGAAAGCCCGGGGCTCGCCGTCGAGGATCGAGCTGTCGATCAGCTCGCCCGCCGGCGTCCATCCGGAGAAAACGACGAACACCTTGTCGTGAGGGCCGGGACGCGCGCCCCCTTGGCCTTTCACGAGGATCTTCCAGGCGAGGCCGCTGGCGTTCTTCGTCGCGTCAGCCGGCGCCTCGGCCACGTCGGCGGGAGCGGCCGGCGCGACCGGGCGCGCGCGCGGCAGCGGCTCGATTGGCTGCGCGGTCGCGATGAGAGGAGATATCGACAGCGCGGCGAGAGCAGTCGTCGCGACCACGGCGTGGCGAAGCGGGCGCAGCATGCCTCCCGCA
>DATKEU010000575.1:0-5074 GCA_035544495.1 Polyangia bacterium
GCACGAGGTGCTGCCCCTCGGCGCCGTCCGCCCGCTCCCGGTGCGGCTCAGCGTCTGCTGGGCGACCAACCGAAACCTGCGCGCCGAGGTCGCCGACGGGCGATTCCGCGCCGATCTCTACTACCGGATCGCCGGCCACCACGTCGCGCTGCCGCCGCTGCGCAACCGCCCGGAAGAGATCCCGTTCCTGGTCGCGCGCGCGCTCGCGCAGGTGGACGCCCGCCTCCGCGCGCACGCCCAGCTGATCGAAGCGTGCCTGCTGCGCCCGTGGCCCGGCAACGTGCGCGAGCTCCTGGGCGCGGCGCGCGCGGCGGCCAGTCGCGCGAAGGCAGACGGAACGACGGTCGTCTGCCCGCCTCACCTCGAAGCGACGGCCGGCGAGCTGATCGGGGTCGAGAGCGCGGCCGCGGTGACGCTCTCGCTGAGTGAAAACGAGCAGAGGTGCCCGCCAGCCGGCGACGGCGCGGGGCTCAAGACGGCGATCACCGAGGCCGAGCGGCGCCAGATAGAGAAGGCGCTCGGCGAAGCGAACGGTAACCGCGAGCTCGCCGCCCGCCGCCTCGGCGTCAGTCGCCGCACGCTCTATTACAAGTTGCGCGTCCATGGCTTTCCGCGCCGGCTCGTCTCCCCGCCCGCCGGCGAGGAGACGGATCCGGACGCGCCGATCAGAAGTACCTGAGGCGCCTACGCGGTCCCGCGCCGCGACAGGCTGCGTGACTTGGCGCTGGCGGCGGCGGCGACGCGCGGCGTGCCCGCGGCGGGCTTCGTCTTGCGCAGCGGGCGCACGAGGGCGATGTCCAGCACGCCGCTCATGTCGCGCACCGATTTGATCGTCAGCTTGCTCTTGACGTGATCGGGGATCTCCGACAGCTCGGGCGCGTTGGCGGCGGGGATGATCACCAGGCTCATGCCGGCGCGCGCGGCGGCCAGGAGCTTCTCTTTGAGGCCTCCGATCGGCAGCACCTTGCCCCGCAACGTCAGCTCGCCGGTCATGGCCACGTCGTGGCGCACGGGCACGCCCGAGATCAACGAGACCAGCGCGCAGGCCATCGTCACGCCCGCCGAGGGACCGTCCTTCGGCACGGCGCCCGACGGGACGTGGATGTGGATCTCCCGGCCCGCGTAGAACTCGTTCTGCAAGCCCAGCATCAGCGCGTGCGCGCGCGCGAACGACAGCGCCGCCTGCGCCGATTCCTTCATCACGTCGCCCAGCTGTCCGGTCAAGATCAGCGAGCCCTTGCCGGCCATGGTCTGCGCCTCGACGTGCAGCACCTCGCCGCCGTAGGGCGTCCAGGCCAGGCCGTTGACGGTCCCCACCTCGTCGGCGCCGCGCTTTTCTTCGGGAAGATAGCGAGGGGGGCCGAGGAACTTGGAGACATCGTCGAGGGTCAGCGCCGGCCCCGACGCGGCGGAGGGCGCCGCCTTGCGGCCGGGTTTACCACCACCCGCCGCCGGCTTTGCCCGCTCGCGCTCCGCCTGCGCGCTCTCCTCGACCACCCGGCGCGCCACCTTGCGCGCCAGCTGCGCCACCAGCCGTTCCAGCTCGCGCAGGCCCGACTCGCGCGTGTACTCGCTGATGATCTTGTGCAGGATCGGCCGCCCGACGGCGATGTCCTTCGCCGTCAGGCCGGATTCGGTGATCTGCTTGGGGACCAGGAATCTCTCGGCGATGACCAGCTTCTCCTCCTCGCTGTAACCCGACAGGCGCAGCGTCTCCATGCGGTCGCGCAGCGGCGGTGGGATCGTCTCCGGCAAATTGGCGGTGGCGATGAACAGGACGCGAGAGAGGTCGAACGGCACGCCGAGATAGTGATCGCGGAAGTTGTGGTTCTGTTCTGGATCCAGCACCTCCAGCAGCGCCGCCGACGGATCGCCGCGCACGTCGGCGCCCAGCTTGTCGACCTCGTCGAGCAGCATCACAGGGTTGTTGGTGCCCGCCTGTTTGAGGCCCTGGATCAGGCGCCCGGGCAGCGCGCCGACGTAGGTGCGGCGGTGGCCGCGGATCTCCGCCTCGTCGCGCACGCCGCCCAGCGAGATGCGCACGAACTTGCGGCTCATCGCCCGCGCGATCGATCGCCCCAGCGACGTCTTGCCGACGCCGGGCGGGCCCAGGAAACAGAGGATCGGCCCGTGCACTCCGCCACGCAGCTTGCGGACGGCCAGATAATCGAGGATGCGGTCCTTGATGTGCTCGAGGTCGTAGTGGTCCTCGTCGAGGATCTGGCGCGCCGCCTCGATGTCCAGGCGATCGTCGCTGGCGGTCTTCCAGGGCAGCTCGACCAGCCAGTCGATGTACGTGCGCAGCACGGACGCCTCGGCGCTCTCCGCGTGCATCTGGTCGAGGCGCCGGATCTGTTTTTCCGCCTCGCTCTTCGCCTCGTCGGACAGGCCGGCTCGCACCACCTTGGCCCGCAGCTCTTCCATCTCCTCGCCGTGGACGTCGCCGTCCCCCAGCTCGTTGCGGATCTGGCGCATCTGCTCGCGCAGGTAGTAATCCCGCTGCGTCTTCGACATCTCCTCCTTGGCGCGGTTCTGAATCTGCGACTGCACCTCCAGAATGCCGATCTCTTTCTCCAGGGATTGATTGACGCGGGTCAGGCGATCGACGGGCGAATCCAGCTCCAGCAGCTCCTGCGCCTCGGCCACCTTCAGCGTCAGGTTCGACGCCACCAGGTCGGCCATGCGGCCGGGATCGTCGACGCTTTGAACCACCATCGACAGCTCCGGCTGCACCGACTTGCCCAGGTTGGTCAGCTTGTCGATGTTCACGCGCACCGAGCGCAGCAGCGCCTCCTGCCCGACGGAGCGCGCCGGCTGGGGATCCTCCTGGCGATCGATGCGCACGCGATAGCACGGGGTCTCCGAGACGAAGCGCGAGATGGTGGCGCGGCAGAGGCCCTGCACGAGGATCTTGAGGCCGCCCTCGGAGAGCTTGCGCATGCGCATGATCATCCCGATGGTGCCGGTGCGATAGAACGACGACGATGACGGCTCGTCCTCGGACGAATCGCGCTGGGCGACCAGGAAGCAGAGGCGTTCCTCCGCCTCCAGCGCCTTGGCCACCGCCTCCATCGACACGGGGCGGGTGACGCGCAAAGGAACGATCATGTACGGGAACACCACCAGGTCGCGGATGGGCAGCAGCGGCAGGACGTCGGGAATATTCGGATCCGACGGAGGCTTGTTTTCCGTATTCGCGCTCACAGAAGCACAGTATCAGAATTTAGAAAGCCGCGCGTCAATACCGTCGCTGTCGCGGGACATGGCCACCTCGCGAGTTGGGGCGAAGGCTGGGGATTGTGACGTGCGGCGCGGCCCGTGTCACCAGCGGCTTTTCGGGATTCGCCGGGCCGGCTTCACCGACGGGCGGCCGGGACGCGCGCGGCCGGCCGCGATGCTAGGGTGACGGCATGGATCCCGGGGTCGCGCTGTTGGTCGTCGCGCTGACGGCAGCGGCGGCGGCCGACGGCGGCGCTGGCGCGCCCGGCTGGGTACCCGTCGCGAGCGGTCGCACGACGGCGGTGATCGCCGGCGCCCCGCTGGGGCAAGCCGTCGAGCGGGCCGTGCCCGGCCGCGCCTTCGCGCAGGCCGTCGCGCAGGACGCCGTGCTGCGCTGGACCGAAGCGGCGACGCTGTACCAGCAGGCGATTCTGGAATGGTCGGCCGAGTCGCGTGCCCATCCGAGCCCCGCCCTTGACCGCGCCGTGCAGAAGGCCGAACGCGAACGACAGCGATCCGTCACGCTGGCCAACCTCGAGCTGCCGCGGCCACCGCAGCCGGACGCCGTCAGCCGCGCGATGGCCGTCGAGCGGGCGCGCCTGCTGCGGACCAAGTTGATGGTGGTGCGCGCCAACATCGGCGCCGTCCCCGAACCGCTGTACGCGCGGACGCGCGCGGCGCTGGCGGAGGCGATGCGCGGCACCGACGGCCCGCCGGCGACGAACCCGACCGAGGCCCAGCTGCTCCTCTGCGCGGCGCACGCGGCGGCGGACGCGCCGCAGGCCGCCCGTCTGGCGCTGGCGCGCGTGCCGACGGAACAGCGCCAAGACCCGGCGAACGCGCTGGCGATGGCCGTGTGCGCCGCCGCCTTGGGCGATCAGGCGAGCGCGCTGTCGTATCTGGAAACCCACCTGCACCAGCGCATCGATTCATTCACCCAGCGCGAGCTTTATCTGGCCAACGACTGGGATCGCCTGCGCGGCCAACCGCGCTTCGAGGCCCTCTTCGCCGGCGTCGCCCCGCCCCGATATTGACCTTCCCCCGGCGTGCTGCTAGTTAGACGCCTGCCGGCGCAAGCCGGTGGAGGGGCTGTAGCTCAGCTGGGAGAGCGCCTCAATGGCATTGAGGAGGCCGACGGTTCGATCCCGTTCAGCTCCACCATCATTCATTTTTGGGGGGGCGTGGTTCGCTGCCGCGAACACGTCCCCAAGCCACCTCGCTGCGGGCGGCTAAGCCGCGCTTCGCTCGCCTTCGAGGTTGGGCCGCGCGGCAGGCGAAGCCTCCGTGCGGCCTGACGATGCGGGGCGGAGAGACGCCCGGCGTGCGCGCGGGCTGACCGAGAGGCGCCCCATCCGCAGAACCTTCACCGTCACCGATGCTCTCCCCGTCTTTTCGCTACGCCACGGATCGGGCTCCAGACTTTTAAGCATCCGAACAAGATCTCGACCGCATGCAGCGTGAGGCATCTGATTGGTCGTTGGCTGGCTCGCCTAAATGGAGCGTGGCGGCTCGCGCTCGCCGATCACCTTCCCCGCGGCATCTCCCAGACTGGTCACCAACTCTTCGAACTCCACCGCAGAGAGGGCGTTGACTCTTACCTCCGTGAGATTGGCAATCTCCAATTCACAGTTCTAGCAGACTCTGGTGACGACAAGGCGCTGTTGATCCTGGCGATCAATGCGTCGATGTCCGCCGTCGCAACGAAAGGCGCCAGTCTCGCCCCTCGCCCACCGCCCCGCCGGTGTCGTCCTCGTCCGGCGACGTCGCGGCCGTTTGTAAGAAGCGTCATTCCCTATCGAGCGCCTTCGAAAGAATGAATCGGAGCGTGCGCCATCGGACATTGCAGTCCTCGGTG
>DATKEU010000576.1:0-2868 GCA_035544495.1 Polyangia bacterium
GGGCGGAAGCCGCGCCGCCGCCGGTCGCCGCGCCTGGCGTCCGCCCGGGAAGGTGTTAAGCAGTCGCACGACCGGCACCATGCTGGCGGAGGAGGGACCAGGTCATGCATCCGGCGCTTCGGCACACCGCGCATCGACCCTGGCCCGCGCCGGAGCGACCGTGGGTGATGCGACAAAGCTGGTGCGACCTGCTGTTCGCGCACTGGCCCGTGCCGGCCGCGCGCCTGCGCCCGTTGGTGCCGCCAGCGCTGGCGATCCAGGAGTTCGACGGCACGTCGTGGGTGGGGCTGGTTCCGTTCCGCATGGCCGACGTGATGGCGCGCGGGTTGCCGGCCGTCGCCGGGCTGTCGGACTTTCCGGAGATGAACCTGCGCCTATACGTGCAGGCCGAGGACAAGCCGGGCGTGTGGTTCGTCAGCCTCGACGCGACGAGCTCGCTGGCGGTGTGGGGGGCGCGGCGCTTCCTGCACCTGCCGTATTTTCGCGCGGCCATGACCGCCCGCGACGACGGCGGGCGGATCAACTACGAGAGCGTCCGCCGGTCGCCGTCGCTGCCGCGGGTCGCCTTTCGGGGCGCCTTCGGGTCGACGGGTCCGGCGGCCCCGGCGGGTCCGGGCACGCTGGCGCGCTTTCTGACCGAGCGCTATTGCCTGTATGCGTGCACACCCGCGGGCGGACTGCGCCGCGTGCAGATCCACCACGCCCCCTGGCCGTTGCAGCCCGCGCGCGCCGACATCATCGAGAACACGGTGGGGGAAGCGCAGGGGATCTCGCTGGCCGGCGCGCCCGCGCTGCTGCACTTCAGCCGGCGCGTCGACGTCGTCACCTGGGCGCCGGAGACGGTGCCGGCCGGTTAGACCAAAGACGCGCGCTCGCGCGGCGCGATTTCGTTGACCGCCAAAGACGAACGCGCGTAAGAGATCCGGATGGCCGCCCCGATCACCATCACCGATCTCGTCGCGCGCGACATTCGCTTGCCGACCTCGCGCGAGCTCGATGGCTCCGACGCCATGAATCCGGATCCGGACTACTCGGCCGCGTACGTCGTTCTGCGCACCGACGCCCCCGGCCTCGCCGGTCACGGCCTGACGTTCACCATCGGGCGCGGCAACGAGCTGTGCGTGGCGGCGGCGCTGGCGCTGCGGCGCCTGATCGTGGGCCGGACGCTGCAGTCGATCACCGACGACATGGCCGGGTTCTGGCGCGCCATCACGGGCGACAGCCAGCTGCGCTGGGTGGGACCGGAGAAGGGCGTCATTCACCTCGGGACCGCGGCCGTCGTCAACGCCGTCTGGGATCTGTGGGGCAAGGCGGCCGGCAAGCCGGTGTGGCGGCTCGTCTGCGACATGACGCCCGAGCAGCAGGTGGCCTGCATCGACTTTCGCTATATCGAGGACGCGCTGACGCGCGACGAAGCGCTCGGCATCCTGCGCGCCAACGCCCCGACGCGCGCGGCGCGCGTGGCCGAGATGGAGCGCGACGGCTATCCGACGTACGTCACGTCGGCGGGCTGGCTGGGCTATCCCGACGACAAGCTGCGCCGGCTGTGCCGCGAGCTGGGGGCGCGCGGCTGGCAGCACTTCAAGATCAAGGTCGGCCGCGACCTGGAAGACGACATCCGCCGTTGCCGCATCATGCGCGAGGAGCTGGGCTGGGAGCGCCGGGTGATGATGGACGCCAACCAGGTCTGGGGCGTCGACGAGGCGGTGAGGTGGATGAAGCGGCTGGCGGAGTTCAAGCCTTACTTCATCGAGGAGCCGACCAGCCCCGACGACGTGCTGGGCCACGCGGCGATCGCGCGCGCGATCGCGCCCATCGCCGTGGCCACCGGCGAGATGTGCCAGAACCGCGTCGTCTTCAAGCAACTGTTGCAGGCGAAGGCCATCGGCTACTGCCAGATCGACAGCTGCCGCCTGGGCGGCGTCAACGAGGTGCTGTCCGTGCTGCTGATGGCGAAGAAGTTCGGCGTGCCGGTGTGGCCGCACGCCGGCGGCGTCGGCCTGTGCGAGTACGTGCAGCACCTGTCGATCATCGACTACGTCTGCATCAGCGCGACGCTGGAGGATCGCCTGAGCGAGTACGCGGATCACCTGCACGATCTGTTCGTGGATCCGATCGTCACGCGCAACGGCCGCTACATGCCGCCCGCCGCGCCCGGGTACAGCGCGACGATGAAAGCGGAGGCCCTGGCGACGTACGAGTTCCCCGACGGACCCGCCTGGCGAAAATGAAACACCCCCTCCCCGCCGGCATCGTGGCGGCGGGAAGAGGGTGGCCGAGAGTCGGAGATCGCGGCGTTACTGCGGTGGAATGCGCCGGTAAAACAGGATGGCGTTCTGGAACATCACCTTGTCGCGCTCCGCCGGGGTCTTGGTCGCCAGGTAGTCCTCGGCGATCTTGACCTCTTCGGCCAGCGTTCCGGCCAGCTTGACGACGGGCCAGTTGCTGCCCCAGATCAGCCGATCGGGGCCGAACGCCGTCCACAGCGCATCGAAGACCGGCTTGTAGCTCGCCATGTCCTTGGGGGCCGTCCACATCATGCTCTCGTCGCCGGTGGCGTTGGCGGAGTCGAAGAACGCTGACCACTTGATGTAGATGTTCGGCTGCGCGGCCAGCGACATGATGTCCGCCATCCAGGTCGCGGGCGGCATCGCGGCGGGGATCTTCGCGCCCGCCATGTGGTCGATGATGATGCGGATCTTCGGGAAGGCCTTGGCCAGGGCGACCACCTGAGCCTTGGGGTTCGTCTCCGTCGGCGCTGTGCCACGGCTGATGATGTCCAGGGTCATGCCGCGCTTCTGCACCTCGGCCAGGTTGGCCATTTGCACCGGATCGGCCAGGTTGATCGTGCCGTTCCACAGGTAGACG
>DATKEU010000577.1:0-5737 GCA_035544495.1 Polyangia bacterium
CGATGCCGACGACGAACAGCACGTTCACCTGCAGCGCCGAGCGCAGCGACACCGAATCGCTCCACCAGCCGAGCGGAATCGACGGCAGGTGGGGCGCCGTCGGACCGATCAGCGGCTTGCCGAGAAAGAACGCCAGGCCCACGCCGAACAGCATCAGCGCGATGCCGACCGCCACGTCGTTGACGCGCGGCCGGCTGCACAGCCAGGCGTGCAGCGCGCCCAGCAGAACACCCAGCCCCCCCGCCGCCAGCACGCCCAGCCACGGCGAGCCGGTCAGGTACGAGACGCCGTACGCGCCCATGGCGCCCATCACCAGCGTCCCCTCGAGCCCCAGGTTCACGCGCCCGCTCTTCTCCGTCAGGCACTCGCCCAGGCTGACGAACAGGAACGGCGTGCTGATGCGGATGGCGCCGCCCAGCACCGCCAGCGCCACGCCGGAGGCGCCCGCCGCCGCCGACGCGTCGGCCATCAGGCCACCTCCGTCGCCGGCTGTTCCGCCGCCTGCGCCGCGCGAGCCCGGCGCGCGCGCAACCAGGCGCCGACCGACGGCAGGCCCCGGCCATAGAACGTCTCGGAGAACAGGATGCAGATGAACAGGATCCCTTGCAGCACGTTCACGGTGGCGTCGGGCAGCTCGAACAGGCGCTGCAACAATCCACCGCTGGCGTTGATGCCGCCCAGGATCAGCGACACCGGAATCACCGCCAGCGGATTGCCGCGCGCGATGAACGCCACCAGCACGCCGGTGTAACCGTAGCCGCTGACCAGCGACGCGTTCGCCGCGCCGTGGATGGCCGCCACCTCGACCGAGCCGGCCAACCCGGCGCACGCGCCGCCTATGAAGGTGGCGATCACGATCAGGCGCCCCACCGGCAGCCCGTTGAGCAACGCCGCGCGCACATTCCCCCCCACCATGCGCGCAGCAAAGCCGAAGGTGGTTCGGCTCATGAGAAGCCAGGTCAGGACGCAGGCGCAAAGACCCAACGCCAGGCCCCAGTGGACGTCGAGCCCCGGCAGATTGCCGAGCATGTTCTCGTCGCCGATGGGCAGCGTGGACGGCTTGTTCAGGCTGGCCGGATCGCGCAGCGGCCCCTCGACGATGTGGTTCAGCAGCGCGATGGCGATGTAGTTGAGGAGCAGCGTGCTGATGGTCTCGTTGACGCCGCGATAGGCGCGCAACGCGCCCGCGAAGGCGATCCAGAGGCCGCCTACCAGCGCGCCGGCGATCAGCATCGCTGCCTTCACCGCCGTCGGGCCGTGCCCGTGCACCGGCAGCGACGCCGCGGCCGCCGCCAGCCCGCCCAACACCATCGCCCCCTCGCCGCCCAGGCCCACCAGACCCAGGCGCAGCGGCAGCGCCGTCGCCAGCGCCGTCAGCATCAGCGGCGCCGCGCGCAGCAGCGTGTTCTGGAACGAGAACCAGGTCCCGAACGACCCGCGGTACATCTGATAGTAAACCGCGAACGGGTTGTGGCCGGTCAGCATGATGAACACGCCGAACAGCGCCAGCGCCGCCGCGAACGCGGCCGCGGGGACCGACAACGCCGACAGCGTGCGCCGGACCGCGCCTGGCATCGCCGGCGCGCCGGCGACCTCGCGCGCGCCATTCGTCACGCCGCCGCTCTTGCGTGCCGGAGGCGTCGCCGGGCCCGCGGACGACACGGCGATGATCGCCGACGGCCCGGACGGCGGCGTGCCGTCGCCCAGATTCGGATTGACGCTGCTGGCGCCGATGCCCACGCCCATGAACAAACCCACCGACGCTAGTGCGTCTTACCGACCACGCCCTCGACCAGGTAATCCATCTTCTCCAGTTCGACGTCGGTCTGCCGCTGCTCGCTGCCGTCGGCGATCACCACCTTGCCGGCGTTGTCCTTCAGCGGGCCCTTGTAGACGACCATCGTGCCGGCCATGAACTTGGCCTTGGCGTCGTCCGCTTTCTTCTTCGCCGCCGCCGAGACCGCCTTGCCGTACGGCGAGACGTTGACGAAGCCCTCCTTCAACCCGCCACGCAGAAGGTGCGGGTAGCTCTTTCCGCTCTGAATCATCTGGATGTAATCGGTGTAGACCTTGCCCCAGTTCCACTCGGCGCCAGTCAGATAACCCTTGGGCGCCAGCGCCGCCTGGTTCGCGTGATAGCCGGTGACGAAGACACCGCGGCGCTCGGCCAGCTCGACGATCACCTTGGGCGAATCGACGTGCGCGGTCAGCACGTCGGCGCCCTGATCGATCAGGCTGTTGGCGGCCTCCGCCTCCTTGACCGGCATCGACCAGTCGCCGGTGAAGATCACCGTCGTCGTCACCTTCGGGTTCACCGAGCGCGCGCCCAGCGTGTACGAGTTGATGTTGCGCAACACCTGCGGGATCGGCTTGGCGGCGATGAAGCCCAGCTTGTTGCTCTTCGTGCTCATGCCCGCCACGATGCCGGCGACGTATTCCGCCTCGTCGATGTAGCCGAAGTAGCTGCCCACGTTCTCCGGGTGCTTGCCCGCGACGTAGAGTCCCCCGCAGTGCAGGAAGGTCACGCTCTTGTTCTTCTGCGCCTCCTTCAAGATGTGCGGGTCGAAGTAACCGAACGACGTCGGGAACAGCAGCGTCGCGCCGTCGAGGTTGATCATGCTCTCCATCGTCTTCTGGACGGCGACCGTCTCGGGGACCATCTCCTCCTCGCGGACCTTCACGCCCGGCAGCTTGGACACCACAGCCGCGCCCTGCGCGTGCGCCTGGTTGTAGCCGTAGTCGGTCTTGGGGCCGACGTAGATGAAGCCGACCGTCAGGGGACCGGCCGCCGTGGCCGGCGTCGACATTCCGACGCCCAACGCAATGGCGCCCGCGCCCGCCGCCGCCAGAACCACTGACACGACCGAGACAGAGAATCTCCGCATGACGACGCTTATAGGCCTCTTCAGGTTTCCCAGATTTTTCGTGCTCGAACATTCTTTGTAACTTGCGAGTAACTTCGACGGAGACGGCGATTTGCACCGTTCCCGGCCGGCGCGCGTTCGTGCATGCTGCCTGCCGCCCGCATGACCAGCGACGCTGATCCGCCGCCCCTCGACCTGACGGCGCTGGCCGCGCGTTACGACAGCGGCGCCGCCACCCCGCGCGACGTGGTGCTGGCGATCCTGGCCGACATCGAACGGCGAGGCGCCGACGGGGTCTGGATCAGCGTCGCCGCGCGCGACGATCTGCTGGCTGCCACCGACACGCTGGCGCGCCGGCGCGCGGCGGGCGAGGCGTTGCCGCTTTTCGGTGTCCCCTTCGCCGTCAAGGACAACATCGACGTCGCCGGCTTGCCGACCACCGCTGCCTGCCCCGCCTTCGCGTACACGCCGCTGGCGGACGCCGCCGTGGTGGCGCGCCTGAAAGCGGCGGGCGCGATCGCCATCGGAAAAGTGAACCTGGATCAGTTCGCCACCGGTCTGGTGGGCGTGCGCTCGCCCTACGGCGTGCCCCGCAATCCCTTCGACGCGCGCCTCATCCCCGGCGGCTCCAGCTCGGGCTCGGCGGTGGCGGTGGCGAATGGGCAGGTCACCTTCGCCCTCGGGACCGACACCGCGGGTTCGGGGCGCGTGCCGGCGGCGTACGGCAACGTCGTGGGCATCAAGCCCAGCGCCGGCGTGCTGAGCGCGACCGGCGTCGTGCCCGCTTGCCGCTCGTTCGACTGCGTGTCGATCTTCGCGCTGACCGCCGGCGACGGCGCGCGCGTGGCCGACCTCGCGCGGCGGTTCGACGCCGCCGATCCGTTCGCGCGCCCGGAAGCGGACCGACTGTCGCTGCTGCCGGCGGCCGTGCCGGTGCGGTTTCGCTTCGGCCGGTTCGCGGCCAGCGATCTCGACTTCTGCGGCGACGAGCGCTCGCGCGCGGCCTTCGACGCCGCGGTGGAATCGCTGCGCCGCCTGGGCGGCGAGCCGGTCACCGTGGACGCCGCCCCGTTTCGCGAGGCAGGGACCTTGCTTTACGGCGGGCCTTTCATCGCCGAGCGGCTGGAGACCATCGGCGATCTGCTCGCGCACCGGCCGGAGGCGCTGCGGCCGGAGATCCGCACGCTGATGGAGCAGGCGGCCCGCCACGACGCCGCGAGCGCCTTCGCGGCCATGCGCCGGCTTCGTACGCTGCGACGTCAGGCCGAGGCGATCCTCTCCAGTGTCGACTTCCTCTTTCTCCCCACGGCGCCGACGATCTACAGCCTGGCGGCGGTGGCGGCCGATCCGCTGCGGCTCAACTTCACGCTGGGCGTGTACACGACGTTCGTGAACCTGCTGGATCTCGCGGCCGTCGCGGTTCCTGCCGGACGGCGCGCCGACGGCCTACCGTTCGGCGTGACGCTGGCGGGGCCGTGGGGCAGCGACGGCCGGCTGGCCGCCTTCGCCGATCGCCTTCATCGCGCGTCGGAGACATTTCTGGGCGCCACGCAATCTCCGCTCGCCGCCACGCCGGCGGTCGCGCCCGCGCCTCTGCCCGCCGCGACGCCCGCCGATCTCCCCATCGTCGTCGTGGGCGCGCACCTCTCTGGCCAGCCACTTCATCACCAGCTGACCAGCCTGGACGCGCGCTTCGTGCGCGCCGGCCACACGGCGCCGGCCTATCGTCTTTATGCGCTCGCCGGCACCACGCCGCCCAAGCCCGGCCTGGTCCGCGCCGGCCCCGGCGAGCGCGGCGCCGCCATCGAGGTCGAGGTCTGGTCGCTGTCGCCGGCGGCCTTCGGCGCCTTCGTCGCCGCCGTGCCGCCGCCGCTGGCGATCGGAAAAGTCGAGCTGGACGACGGCGCGCGCGTCAGCGGATTTCTCTGCGAGCCGCACGCAGTCGCGGGCGCGCGCGACATCTCGTCTTTCGGCGGCTGGCGCGCGTATCGAAAAACCGACGGGCCGATTTAACGAAACACTGTTCGGTACGAAACCACATGTTTACACCCGTTCGATATCGTGGCCGACCGTTGCGAGTGAACCAACGCCGGTCCCATCGGAGACGTGATTGCGCGGGCCGGCGGCCATCAGGGCGTAGCGATTTCCTGCGCCCGGCAATCACGAGACTAGGACGAGCATGACAGACGGGACGGTCCGCGCACGTTGTAAATTCGTTGTGAGTAGCCTGCTGGTTGCGACCGCGCTTTGGGCGCTACCGGCCAGCGCCCAAACGGCCTCGCCGGCCGATGCGCCGCCCATGGCGGCGCCGCCGCCGGCCGCTCCCCCGCCGGCGCCGCCGCCCGCGGTTCAGACCGAGACCAAGCCGCCCACCGCGGCGGAGACGATGCCCGCCACGCGTCCCGACGTGCTGCCGCCCATCGACGTTGGCGCCTGGGTGCGCGCGGGCGGCAAGTTCCAGAACGCCACCGATACAAAAAAGGTGAACGACTGGCAGATGGACAACGCCTACGTCGAGCTGCACGCGGGCGGCAAGGTCACGAAGAGCGTCGGCGTCACGCTGAACCTGAACGCCAACATGGTGAACTTCAGCAGCTCGACGGTCGCCGTCGAGGACGCGATTGTCTCCTTCGATTTCCAGGACGAGTTCCACGTGTGGCTCGGCCATCTGTTGGTACCCGTCGATCGTTCCAACTTCTCGGGGCCGTTCTTCATGATTCCCTGGAACTATCCCGGCTTCTTCGTTGCGCAGGTTGGCGCGCCGAAGGAGGGTCCCTCGGGCCGCAACAACGGCGTCGTCGTCTGGGGCGACATCGCCGCCGCCAAGCTGACTTACGCCGCGGGTGTCTTCGACAACGCGAACATCGGGACCA
>DATKEU010000578.1:0-13061 GCA_035544495.1 Polyangia bacterium
CCGGCGGGGGAGCTGTCGCTGCGCGGTCTCGGGCAGGTGGTGACGTTCTACAAGGGTCTCCTCGATCGCGTGGGTGTTCGCGTCGAGCTGGTGCGCATCGCCGAGTACAAGGGGGCGATGGAGCCGTTCGTGATGACCGAGCAGTCGGCCCCCGTGCGCGAGAACAAGAACCAGCTCCTCGACGACGTCAACAACCGCGTCCTGGCGGCGATCGTCGCCGGGCGCGGCCGGGCGGGGCGCGGTCTCGACGAGCGGACGCTGCGCGCGATCATCGATCGCGGCGCGCTGAACCCCGACGAGGCGCTGCGCGCCGGGCTGGTGGACGCCGTGAAGGACGAGAACGACATCGACGACACGCTGGCCAGGTTGAGCGGCCGGCGCGGCCTGCACGTCGGCGATCCCGACGTTTCGCCGCAGCGCCCGCAGCGGTGGGGCGGCCGGCGCGTCGCGGTGGTGCTGGTCGACGGGACCATCGCCGATGGCCCCAGCCAGGAATTTCCGCTGGGCCTGGGCGACGTCTCGGGCTCGGACACGCTGGTGGCGGCGCTGGACGAATGCCGCCGCGATCCCAGCATCGGCGCCGTCGTGCTGCGCGTGAACAGCCCGGGCGGATCGGCGTTCGCGTCGGATGTCATCGCGCGTGCCGTGCGGCAGGTGCGCAAGGCCGGCAAGCCGGTGGTGGTGTCGATGGGCGACGTGGCGGCGTCGGGCGGCTATTACATCTCGGCCGTGGCCGACGCGGTCCTGGCCGAGTCGTCGACGATCACCGGGTCGATCGGCATCTTCGCGTACAAGCTGGACGTGCAGCGGCTGGCGTCGATGCTGGGCCTGTCGTTCGAGTGGTTCACGCGCGGGCGCCACGCTGACTTCATGACGCCGTACCGCCCCTGGACACCGGAAGAGGCCAAGCTGGCCACCGAGCGCATTCGCCATTTTTACGATCTCTTCGTCGAGACCGTCGCCGATGGGCGCAAGGCGCGCGGGCTGACCGCCGCCGGCGTCGACGCCATCGGCCGCGGCCACGTCTGGACCGGCGCGCAGGCGTTGGGGCTGGGGCTTGTCGACGGCATCGGGGGGCTGGCCGTCGCCATCGATCAGGCGCAGCGGTTGGGGCGCGTCGCGGCCGGCCGCGGTGGCTTCGCCGAGTTGACCGTGCTGCCGCGCCCGCTGCCCAGCGCCCTGGCGCGCCTGACGGGGATCAACGTCGCAGCCGACGAGGTCGGTGAAGATGACCGGGCGCCCGCACCGGCGCCGATCCCCGACGTTCCGCTGGTGCGCACCATCGGACGCGGGCCGGCGCGGTTGCTGCTACCGCTGCTCTCCGGCCCGGGCGCCGGGATCGAGGCCCGGCTTCCCTACGACCTCGACATTCGCTAGGCGACTGTCGCCGGCCCCTCACATTCCGAACGCGCGCCGGAACGTGCGCAGGTCGTTGAGGACGTCAACCCGGTAGGCGAGCAACTGATCGGTGAGCTGGAAGGCGCTCGTCGCATACGTGAATTGCCACTGATCGCCGGAGGCCTTGGCGACGTCGAGTCGCGCCTTGGCCGTGTTCCAGTCGGGAATCGGGTCCTGCGTGAAGGTTCCGTCGGGCTTCTGGACGACGACGGCGCCGTAACGACCGGGCAGCGTGCCGTCGACGCCGGGCTGGCCGGTCATCATGTTCAGCTCGTTGATGACCTCGACACCGATGCCGAGGTTCTTGTCGTCGAACTGTGGGGCGCGGTACGTGATGCCGGTCTCCGGGTGCGTGAACTCGGCGACCGGAACAGCGAAGTCCGTGTCGTCGATGGCCCCCTTCTGCGTCACGGTCATGTAGTTCGAGATGTCGAGCGTCGCGTCCCAGGTCGAGTCTAGCTGCGACAGCGCCAGGGCCAGCGCGTACCAGCGGATGGTCTTGTTCACGGGCGTGTCGACCCGCTTGGTGTCCGGCTTCATGTAGTCGGGCATCGGGTAGGTGACCTTGCCCATGATGTCCAGATCGACCACCGGCGTGGTGGTGAACTGCCCGCCCGTCGAGTAGCCACCATAGACCGTCGGATCGTCGCGGATGACGCCGCTGAACAGGTTCAGCATCTGATCCTTGAAGATCCGGTAGTAATTGATCGAGAAGACGTTTTGGTCAGCGAACGTGTCGACCCGGAAGAAGCGCGCCTCGGTGGTGGTGAGCGCGATCAGCGCCACCAGCTTCTCGTACAGCGACCCGGCGCGCGTGATCCGGTAGTAGTACCCGTCCGAGAAGTCGATGTAGTACGGCTTGCCGTCGGGCAGATCGATGTTCATCGTCGGCTGTCCGGGCGTGCAGGCGTTGGCGCCACTCGGGTCGGGCAGCACCAACAGGCCCGGGCTGCTCTCGGTCGCGCAGTGCATGCCCGGCTCCGGCGTCTGCAGGATGTCACCCAGCGTGTTCAGCGAATCGACCGAGGCCTTGAGGAGATCGTCGGCGAGATCGCTGCCCGGGAAGGAGCCGGCCAGGTAGTAATAGAACTGGAACGCCTCGGTGAAGCGGGGGAAATAGCGATCCTGCAAGCGCGTGAGGTAGTTGTTCAGCGACCACGCCACCCGCCCACGCTGGTAGGCGTTGAACAGGTAGTAGTTCCGGAAGTAGTCGATCGTGTTGTTCACGATCTCGGTCTGGTTGGCTCCCAGATCCCACGGCTTGCAGTCCAGGCTGCCCGAGAACTCGTCGGAGCAGAACTTGTACGGGCGCTCCATGGTCAGGAATTGCCCACCCGTGAAGGTCGGGTCGGTATAGGCCTGCACCAGGTTGCTGTTGATCGTCGAGTACGCGGCGATGCTGCCGTTTTGAAGGTTGGCGGCGCCGCCGACGAAATCGGGCAGCTTCGAGTAGTCGTTGAGGAAGATGAAGTTCTGCAGCGCCAGGCCGGACGAGCCGTCCTTGGTCGCGGCCGGCATCAGATCGACCAGCTGGCCGTACCCGAAGCGGATGGCGGCGTGGTCGTACTTGCCGAGTCCGCCGATGTCGCTGTTGAAGCGCGCGCCATAGTCCATGACGGTCGAGTACTGGTTCTCGGCGATCCTGTTCGCCGCCCATTGCTCTTGCGGCTTGGTGGTGCGGATGGTCCAGAACTGGTCCTGGTAGTTGAGGGCGTCACTGGACCCCGAGAAGTTATGGCGCAGGCCCATGTCGTGGCCCATCTCGTGGTCGGACACGCTGCGGAAGATCGTGGTGCGCAGCTTTTCGTAGATCTGGTCGCGGTTCAGCCCTTGCTGCTTCAGCTCGAGGGCGAGGCCGATGATGGCGTCGTCGGCGAAGTCTGCCTTGTAGACGCAGCCGTTCATCGCCGCCTTGGTGAAGGCGTCACGCCGCTTGTCGCGCGCCGTCTGGGTCATCCAGTTGGCGGGGCGCGCGGCCTCGATCTGCGTGTCGGTCAGCGCGTCCGGGTTGACCTGATCGGGCGTCGGCGGCAGCACCGCCGGCAGGATGTCGCTGTTCATCAGCTGGCGCTCGAGCGCCGTCCCCTTGAGGGCCTCGATCTTGGCGCTGCTGGCGCCGGGGGCGATGGTGACCAGGCGGTTCTTGTTGTTGGGCTGGGCCATCGCCTGGAAGTACGCCTTCGCCTCGGGGGTCAGCTGCTTGGCGTCGCGCGCCTGGCGCTTGGTCGCCGTGCTCTGCAGGACGTCGAGGATGGTCTTGCCGGACAGCAGATCGTCGACGGAGATCTGGTTGTTGAGCAAGTCGATGGCGTCGGCCGCCGTCTGCGCGTAGGTGTCCATCGCGGCGCCGTAGATCGACAGGTTGGCCGAGATGATCTCGCCCGTCTCCGGATCGGGGGCGCTGGGCCCGAAGCCGAGGGGACCCGAGGCCTGCGGCCGGTCGACCCAGTGGAAGAACGAGTAGCGCAGATCGCCGAGGCGCTGCCACTTGAATTTCTTCGGATCCTTGTCGTCGAGGGCCATCGTCGACGCCTCGAGCACCGAGCAGGCCTGCACCAGGTTGGCCTTGGTCAGGTTGTTGACGTCGACCTTCGGCGCCCCGTAAGTGTTGGCGGCGTTGGTTTGCACCAGGTGCGCCAGGTCCGGGTTCTTGTTCATGAAGGCCTGGACGTTCTGCAGGTTGCAGTTGTTCTGCTTCAGCAGGACGACGTCGTCGATCTTCGTGTTCACGTTCGTGTCGGCGAGGCGCGTGGCCAGGTCACCGAAATCGACGGTGCTGCCCGGATTGGCCTCCGTCATCTCCATCGCCGCCACCGTCTCGCGCATGGTCTGGTTCCAGTCTTTCGCGACCTGCGTGGCGGTGTCGAGCATCGCCGGATCGTCATCGGGCCACTCGACGTTCGTGTAAAAGACGATCGGCTTCGTGCTGTGGCGCTTGAGCGGCGTCTTGGTCCGCTCGTCGAGGACGGTCTTGCCGTCGGCGTCCAGCTTGTCGACGTCGGGGCCCCAGATGTTCCAGCGGTTGATGTAGTACTTGCGGTTCGCTTCGGTGGCGCCGACGCGCTGGTCGTACGTCTGGCGCACGGTGCGGAAGAAGCCGAACTTGTCGAACTCGCCGACGGAAGCGGGCGCGCAATCGGCGCCGCTGAACGTGCCGGCCGACTGCGCCAGGTACTTCGGCGTGCAGGGATAGAAGTTCTGGATGAGCGGGATCTGGTTCCCGCTGGCGTCCAGCAAGGGCGCCTGGTCCGGGTACTCCAGCGGCTGATACGTCGAGGGTGGGACCGCCCGGAACGAATACCGGATCTTGATCTCGGAGGTGCCGCAGTCCCACGACGAGTCGTCGAACATGACGTTGAACAGCGCGCAGGCGCCATAGTCGGGATCCGTGCTCGGGTTGATGGTGAACTCGATGTAGTCGGACGTGGCGACCGGGCGGTACTGGTTGCCGATCTCGGCGTCTGAGTACGACGACCAGGCGAGGCGCATGTACTGGCGTTCCAGGGGCGGGCGATCGGTGGTGTTCTCGCTGATGACGTTGGTCTGCTCGCCGGTGCCCGGGTTGTACTCGCGCTTGACGTCGAAGTGCGACTTGATCGGGATCGTGATGATCGGCGTGTCCTTGTTGTTCTGGCCGCCGGTGATGGCGTTCTGGCTCCCGGGCACGTAGTCGTATGCTCGGTACCCGATCAGCGCCGGCTCGGTGATGACGAAGTAGATCTTGTCCATGCCGCCGGTCATGCCCTCGAACGCGCCAGTGTCGAGCCCCGTGGTGGGCGGCACCTCGACCACGGTGGGCCGGTAATAGAAGGTCTTGGGCGTCCCGTCGGCGTTGAAGAAGATGGCCTTGTCGACCTTGTCGGGCTGCGAGCGATCGATGTCGCCCTTGCCGGCGCACGCCGCCACCACGCCCGTCATCGCGCCCAGCAGCGCCAGGGCGATCGTTGGTTGGCGATTCGTCTGTCGTGACCGATTCCCGCAAATCATGGGCTCCTCCTAGATCGTTCCGCTGACGCCTGCGAAGGCTTGGGTGAAGTTGTTGGCGTTCGGTCCCGAAAAGTCGAAGAACGGGAACCGAAGGTGGCTGTACGTCGAATCCAGGGCCGGCTGATAGCTCGACAGCCCGACGGCGATGCTGAGGTGGTCGGTGAGGTCGTATCCCAGGGAGATGAGTCCCCAGGTGACGTCGGTGCGTCCGGTTGCAACGCCGTGGAGGGCGCTCGCCTGATCCGCGGGCACGCTGTACTGGAACTGATTGATGACGATGAGGGTCATGGACAGCGACACGCGCCGACGGGTCAGGGTGGCGTTCACGGATGACGTGAACGAGTAGTTCGGGTTCAGCGGGCCGCCGCAATGATCGGAGCCGGCGGGAGCGCCGACGTCGGTGCCGGCGCCGACCTGGCCGGACGAAACGTTGCCCGACACCCGGCAGTTGGTGGTGTCGCCGGGGTAGTCGCCGCGGTACTTGCTTGTCTGGATGAACTTGCTCGCCGTCTCGCCCAGCGAGACGCCGACGCGCCACTTCTTGCCCGCCGGGTCCGGCTGCCCGAACTCGAAGCTACGGTTGGCATTCAGGCCGGCGCTGAGGCCCACGACCATGTGTTGATAGCGGCTCTCGTACGACGTCGGCAGGATGGCGCGCAGGGCGCCCCCCAACCGGACCTTCGAGCGCGCCTCGGTGTAAAGGTTGCGGGCGTTCAGCACCAGCCAGCTGTCGAGGGGATTTTCGCGCCGGGCCTCCGGGTTGTCCTCCTTCGTGTACTCGAGCTCGAGGTAAGCTCGGGCGTAGATCGAGAGGTCGCGCTTGGTCCCGAGGTTGAAGACAGGTTTGAGATAGAACGCGGTGGCCACGTAGGGATCGTGGTAGCCGCTGGAGTAGAACGATCCGCTGCCGACGTAGCTGGTGATGTCCAGCGTCGACCCGCCGAAGCGCTCTTGCCACCAGGCCTTGGTCGCGCTGGTGCTGGTCTGGGTCACCGTGCTTTCATCGCGGACGATCCCGATGGGGGGGTCGGCGCGCGCGGCCGAGCCCTGCGCCAGCAAAGCGGTCGCGAGAACAAAACCACACCAACGAACAAGCCACTTCCGTTCGTTCAAGGGTCCCTCCGGGCCGGCCAGGGTTGGGCTCGGAGTCTATCAAACCCATCCTGGCTGGTTGCTTCCAAATGACGCATTCCGCGGCGCGTGTCCCGGCGGCCGCCGCCGCCCGACCCTGTGAGAGTCGTGAATCGCGTCTTTCGGGTCACGGCAACCAGGCAATTTTCGCCGGCCAGGCTCGACGGCGCCGATCATTGTGGTTGATGCCGCCCGGGAATTCTGCGAGCGTTCCGGCCGTGCGCATCGACGTAACGAGTCGAAATCTCGGGTTCATTCTGGCGGCGGTGCTGCTGGGTGCGTCGTCGAGCAACGCCTGGGCGGCCAGAGGTCGGGTCGGTTTGCGGCTCTCGGGCACGCAGGCGGGACCGGCGCGGGACGCGATCGCCAAGGTGCTGGCGAAGCACGGCCTCTCCGTCGTGGGCGGCGATCAGCTGGAGGCGACCGCCGCCAACCTGCATGTCGGGCTGGGTTCGGCCAGCGACATGGTGGCGGTCGCCGGCAAGCTGAAGCTGGTGGGCATCATCGCGGGCGACGTCGGCGAGAAGAAAGCGGCCGCCGTCGTTCGCAGCGGGAGCTCGGGCAAGGTGACCGCCCGGGCGCGCTGGTCGGTCCGCGGGAGCTCGAAGAAGCTGATCGCCACGATCGCGGCTTCGACCTGGGCCAAGCTGGGCCGCGGCCTGCGCGTGCCGCCTGGCGGCCGTCGCGGCGACGACGCCGCCGAGAGGCTGGTGGCCGCGGCAGGTGGCGCCGACGACGACGAGGAAGCGGCGTCGCGGTCACGGCCGCACCCCGCTGACAGCGGGCCTTCCGCCAAGGACGCCAAGGACGCCAAGAGCACCGCCGACCTCGAGGCCGAGGCTGGAATCGCCGACCGGCAGGGTGGCCCGCTTGCCAAGTCGGAACCGCCGCCGGCCGCCAAGGCGAAGCCGGATCGCGACGTATCGACCGACGAGGAGACGATCGTCGCGCGCCCCCAGCGCAAGGAAGAACCCGGGGTGCGCGGGCAGACGTTGCTGGAGCTGGGGATCGGTCCGCGGCTTCTCTGGCGCGACATACACTACGACGGCACGACAGGCCCGGCGCTGGTCCCCTTCAAGATGAACGCCGCGCCGACCCTGGGCGTGGCCGGTGCCTTCTATCCCGGGGCGGGGGCGACGACAGGCTTCGGTGGCAACATCGGGATCGCGGGCAGCTTCGAGTACGCGTCCGGGATCTCGTCCAAGGCGACCGACGGTGTCACCTTCCCGACCGCGGCGAGCGATCTGTTCGGGGGCCTGCGCGTCCGATTGCCGCTGGGCGCGCGGTCGTCCGTGGCCCTGACCGGCGGCTACGGCCGGCACGCCTTCGTCTTTCACAGCACCGCGACCGCCGATCGCGCGAACATCAAGGTGCCGGACGTCGACAACCGCTATCTGCGAGGCGGCGGCGACTTGCACATCGGGCTGGGCGACAGCCTGTCCTTCAACGCCGGCGGCGGCTATCGCAGAGTGCTGTCCGTCGGCGGCGCGCAGTACCAGCTGGGCTCGGCCGAATACTTCCCGCACGCCACCGTGGTCGGTTACGACGTGACGGCCAGCCTCGGCTATCACTTCGCGGCCGTGATGGAGGTGCAGGTGGGTTACGACCTGCGCCAGTACACCTACACCACCAACGCCGCGCCGGGCGACCCCATCCAGCTGAAGAGCTTTGCCGACAAGTACAACGCGTTTTGGCTGACGCTGGGGATCGTGGTCGATGGCAAATCGCCACGCGCGAAGAAGGCCAAGGCCGACGACGACGAGACCTGAACCGCCGCCGCTTCCTTTCTAAAGCTCGGGCGCCAAGGCGTCGAGGATCGGAGCATGGTGAACGGTTTTTCCAGCGCGGTCCTGGTCCTCGCGGGCGCGCTTTGCGCGATGGGCGGCTACTGGCTGGGCGGCTGGCGGCATCGCCTGCAGCTCCGCCTGGAGATGGAGGCCGAGGATATCGACTCGCACCAGCGCGTCCTGGACACGATCGAGTCCCTGGCCGACGCCGACCGCAACAGAGACGAACGCCCGAACTGAGCCCCGCAATCGCCACTCGCTGGCGCGCGGCGCCACCGGCCTGAGCCACTCCGGCTCGGTCAAACTACATTGTGTGGTGGAAGCCATGGGCGCGCGCCGATTCATCGTGATCGCCTGGCTTGCCGGGGCGTGCGCGGCCCAAGGGCGATCGAGCGATCGACCGGGCAGCGGCAGCGCGATGGCGGGCGCCGGCGGTCAAGCTGGCGACGCCGCCTCCGCGGCGGCCGGCTCGACGGGGGGTGGGCTGGGCAGCGGCGGCTCGGCGGGAGCGGCACCGCCGGCCGTCGACGCTGCGCTCGAAGCGAGCCCCAGCACCGACGGGAATGCGCCCGAGGCCCTGGTCATCACCGAGCCCGCTCCCACCACCGGTTTCGCGGAGATTCGGCTCTATCCCGGCGATCCGCCGAACTTCGTGGCCAACGCTCCCCGCGAGTCCACCAACGCGGCCGGCCAGGTGATGAACGTCAGCGTTCCCATGTTGCGCCGTTACCCCTACGACGAGAGCATGGCCACCGGGACCGGCTTCGTCGTCTTTCCGGGTGGCGGCTACACGGAGCTCGAGTTCGAGGTCAATGTCGCCGCGATGTCTCGCCGGCTGGGACCGCTGGGGATCGCCGTCTTCGGTCTCAAGTACCGGGTCGGGGGCGGGACGCGGGACGCGCCGCGCGACGCGCTGCTGGACGCCAAGCGCGCCATCCGCCTGGTGCGCAGCAAGGCGGCGTCGTGGGGTCTCGCCCTGGATCGCATCGGGGTGATCAGCTATTCGGCGGGCTCGCACGTGGCGATGAACCTGGTGGCTGGTTTCGATCGCGGCGACCCGGCGGCGGCGGATGCCATCGAACGCCTGAGCAGCCGGCCCGACTTCGTGGCGTCGATGTGCACCTGGTCGTTCGGCAGCGCGACCTCGACCTTCAAGTTCACCGCGGACGCGCCGCCGGTCTTCCTGTGCCACGCGCAGGACGACAACATCGCGCCCATCGCGCTGGCGTTCATGATCGACCAGCAGCTCAAGAGCCTGGGCGTGCTCGAACACCTGGAGGTGTATCCGACGGGCGGGCACACCGCCTTTCGCGTCGGGGAACCCAATGCGCCGGGGCGCAACTGGCCGGACAAATTTCTGCCGTGGCTGAAGGACAACCACCTGACGCCGTGACTGCCGGCGCCCGGAGCGCTACGCCAGGTGGGCGGCCTTGAGCGCGGTCAGGATGACGCGCGTCGCGGGCGACTGGTTCAGCGTGTAGAAGTGGATGCCGGGCGCGCCGGCGTTCAGCAACTCCACGCACTGGGCGGTGGCGTGGGCGACGCCCAGCGCGGCGACGGAGGTGTCGTCGGCGCGCACGCGGTCGAGCTCGCTGAACAGCGCGGACGGGATGGTCGCCCCGGACAGCTTCACCATCCGTTCGATGTGGGCCAGGTTGCGGATGGGCATGATGCCCGGGACGATGGGGACGGTGATGCCGGCGGCGCGCGCGCGGGCGACGAAGTCGAAGTAGAACCGGTTGTCGAAGAACAGCTGGGTGACGAGGAAATCCAGGCCGGCGTCGGCCTTGACCTTGAGGTTGCCGATGTCGCGATCGATGTCTCGGCATTCCAGGTGGCCTTCCGGGTAGGCGGCGCCGCCGATGCACAGGCGGTCGCCGTGGCGGCGGCGGATGAAGGCGATCAGGTCCGACGCGTGGGCGAAACCGCCGGCGGTCTGCGTGAAGGTCGCCTGCCCGGCGGGCGGGTCGCCGCGGAGGGCCATGATGTTCTCGATCCCGGCGTCAACCAGCCGATCCAGCACCTGCTCGAGCTGGGCCGCGTCGGCGCCCACGCACGTCAGGTGCGCCATGGCGGTCAGGTGCGCCTCGCGCTGGATCCATTGCACGAGGTCGATGGTCTTCTGGCGCGTCGATCCGCCCGCGCCGTAGGTGACCGACACGAACGAGGGCTGAAGGTCCGCCAGCTCGCGGATCGTCTTCTCGAGGGCGGTGACGCCGGCGTCCGTCTTGGGCGGGAAGAACTCGAAGGAGAAGACGCGCCGGGGCCGGGTCACGGGAACCACCGCGGGGGGTCCGCCCGATGAATGGGAGAAAAGCCGGCCGATCTTCACGTCAGGCGTCCCCGGCGATCCCGTCGCCCATGCGCTCCAGGCGCTCGAGCGCGAAGTCGGCGTCGACGGTGATGGTCTCGCCCCGGCGTTCGGGCGCGTCGAACATGATGTCGTGGCAGATCTCTTCGATGAAGGTGCGCAGGCTGCGGGCGCCGGTCTTGCGGCGGATGCAGTGGGCGGCGATGGCTCGCAGCGCCCCGTCGGAGAAGCGGAGGTCGACGCCGTCCATCTTCAAGAGCGCGGTGTACTCGCGGACGACGGCGTCGGGCGGCGCGGTCATCACCAGATAAAGGTCGTCCTCCGACAGCGGGTCCAGCTCGACGCGGACAGGCAGGCGGCCGAGGAACTCGGCCAGCAGGCCATAGTCGAGGAGCTCCTTCTCGGTGACGCGGCGGCTCTGGCTGCGCGGCGGCTCGCCGCCCGCGCTGAAGCCGACCGGCTTCGCTTCGTCGAGCAGGCGCAGGTCAGAGAAGGTGCCGGCGGCGATGAACAGCACGTCCTGCGTGTCCATCACGACGAAGTCGTGCTTGTTCCAGTGCTGGGTCACGTTCGTGGGGACGAAGATCTCGCGCCCCTCCAGCAGCTTGAGCAGCCCCTGCTGCACGCCCTCGCCGCCGATGTCGCGGGCGCCGGCGCCGTTGCGGGCGGTCTGGCTGCGGCGCGCGATCTTGTCGACCTCATCGATGAAGACGATGCCGCGCTGGGCGCGCTCGACGTCCTGGTCGGCGCGGTGGAGCAGCTCGCCCACCATCACCTCGACGTCCTTGCCGTAATAGCCGGCCTCGGTGTACTCGGTGGCGTCGGCGACGGTGAACGGCACGTCCAGGCAGGTGGCCAGCGTGCGCGCGATGTGCGTCTTGCCCGAGCCCGTCGGGCCCACCAGGAGCACGTTGGATTTCTTGATCAGGCGCTTTCCCCCGCTGGTCTTCTGATCGCAGCGCTTGAGGTGATTGTAGGCGGCGATGGCTACGGTGCGCTTGGCCCGCTCCTGGCCGACGACGTAGCGATCGAGATAGTCGAAGATCTGGCGCGGCGTGAGGATCGGCGAGCGTTCGCTGATGCGGGGGTTCTGCTTCATGGGAGGGGCCAGTATCCCATCGGCCAAGCCGTCTCGCTAGAACGCGGGGCCAGCGCGGCTGGGCGCGCGCGCAAGTCGCTATAGCCAGCCGAGGCTGCCTACGATAGAAATCCGCCCCATGAGCATGGCACGACAAGCGATCATCGAGAGTGTTTCCGCCCGCGAGATTCTGGATTCGCGCGGCAATCCCACCGTGGAGGTGGACGTCACGCTGGAGTCCGGCGTCAGCGGCACGGCCGCGGTCCCCTCGGGCGCGTCGACCGGCGAGCACGAGGCGCTGGAGCTGCGCGACGGCGACAAGAAGCGGTACATGGGCAAGGGCGTGCGCAAGGCGTGCGAGAACGTCGCTTCGCAGCTGGGCCCGGTGGTGTGCGGGCGCGACGCCTTCGACCAGGCGGGGCTGGATGGCGCGATGCTGGCCGTCGATGGAACGCCCAACAAGGGGAAGATCGGCGCCAACGCCATGCTGGGCGTGTCGATGGCGGTGGCGCGCGCGGCGGCCAACGAGCTGGCGCTGCCGCTGTACAAGTATCTCGGCGGGCCGGCCGGGCGCGTGCTGCCGGTGCCGCTGATGAACATCATCAACGGCGGCGCGCACGCCGACAACTCGCTCGACTTTCAGGAGTTCATGATCGTGCCCAAGGGCGCGCCGAACTTCACCGAGGCGCTGCGCGCCGGGGCCGAGGTGTTCCACACGCTGAAGAAGCTGTTGCATGACCGCAAAGCCTCGACGGCGGTGGGCGACGAGGGCGGCTTCGCCCCCGACCTGCCGGGCGCCGAGGCGGCGCTGGCGGCGATCGTCGAGGCGATCGAGAAGGCGGGCTACAAGGCCGGCAAGGACGTCGCGGTGGCGCTGGACGTGGCGTCGAGCGAGCTGTGGGACGCGGGCAAGAAGACGTACCAGCTGGAGGGGGAGGGCAAGGAGCTGGACGGCAAGGGCCTGGTCGATTTCTACCGCAAGCTGTGCGAGCAGTTCCCGATCGTCTCGATCGAGGACGGCATGGCCGAGAACGACTGGGACGGCTGGGTGGCCCTGACCAAGGCGCTGGGCGATCGCGTGCAGCTGGTGGGCGACGATCTGTTCGTCACCAACGTCGAGCGCATCCGGCAGGGGATCGAGAAGGGCGCGGCGAACAGCGTGCTGGTGAAGGTGAACCAGATCGGGACGCTGACCGAGACGCTGGAGTCGGTCGAGCTTTCGCACCGCAACGGCTGGACGACGATCATCTCGCACCGATCGGGCGAGACCGAGGACACCTTCATCGCCGATCTCGCGGTGGCGGTGCGGTCGGGGCAGATCAAGACCGGATCGCTGGCGCGGTCCGAGCGGGTGGCGAAGTACAACCGC
>DATKEU010000579.1:0-7862 GCA_035544495.1 Polyangia bacterium
CAAGGAGATCCGCGAGCTGGTCGACGACGTCCGCAGCGCCGTGAACACCACGGTGATGACCACCGAGACCGGCGCCAAGGCAGTGGACGCCGGCGCCAAGCAGTTCATCGACGTGGCGGCGGCCTTCCGTCAGATCTCGGAGCTGGTGGCCACCACAACGGCGGCGGCGAAGGAGATCGGGCTTTCCACCAAGCAGCAATCCACCGCCGTCGAGCAGGTGAACGTCGCGGCCACCAACGTCGCCCAGGCGGCTCGCGAGACCGAGGCCAGCACGGGCCAGACGCTGCAGACGGCATCGCAGCTGGCGGGGCTGTCGCGCGATCTCTCCCGGCTGGTGCAGGCGCAAGCCAGCGCCTGAGCGGCGGCTGACCGATGGCGTCCGATCCGTACAAATACTTCCGCATCGAATCCCGCGACCTGCTGGATCAGATGGGCCAGGGCGTGCTGGACCTGGAGAAGGGCGACGCCGCCGCGGAGATCGTCGCCCGCCTCCTGCGCCAGGCGCACACGTTGAAGGGCGCGGCGCGCGTGGTCCGGCAGTCGGAGATCGCCGACCTGGCCCACGGCGTGGAAGACGTCCTGTCGCCCTTCCGGGAACAGCCGGCGGTGCCGCCCGATCGCATCGATCTCCTCCTGCAGCGGCTGGACGCCATCGACGCGCGCGTCCGGGCGCTGGGGCAGCCGGCGGCGGTCACAGCCGGCGCGGGGAACGGCCCGGCGGCGCCCGAGCCGACGGCGGCGGCGGCGCCGGCCGGGCGTCTTCTGGACGAGGACGACGTCGAGGCGTTGCTGGGCGGGATCACCGAGACGTACGTGCAGATGTCGTCGCTGCGGCGGGTGGTGGAAGCCGTCGAGCGCGTGAGGCACCTGGCCGAGCTGGCTGTCGATCAAATAAGCGCGCCGCGCGCGCAGCAACCGAGCGCGCCGCGCGCGCAGCGCCATGCCGACGCCGCGTCGGCCAAGCTGCGCGCGGTGATCGACGACCTCCGCGGCATGGTCACCGGCGTCGAGCGGAACCTGGCGGCGGGGGTCGAGCAGGTGAGCCGCGAGCTGCGGCAGGTGCGCGAAACGGCGGAGCGGCTGCGCCTGATGCCGTCGCAGGCGATGTTCGTGGTCCTCGAGCGCACGGCCCGCGACGCGGCCAGCGGACAGGGCAAGCGCGTGGTGTTCGAATCCGGCGGTGGTGATGTCCGGCTGTCACCGCAGGTGCTGGGCGCCATCCAGAGCGCGCTGGTGCAAGCGGTGCGAAACGCCGTCGTCCACGGCGTGGAGCCCGAAGGCGAGCGCGCCGCCGCCGGCAAGCCGCCCGCCGGTCTGGTCAGCGTCCAGGTGTCGAGGCGCGGCAGCCGCGTGGCGTTCGTGTGCCGCGACGACGGGCGCGGCGTGGATCTGGAGGCGGCCCGGCGGGCGCTGATCCGGGGCGGGGCGGCCGCCGACGACGTCGGCCGGCTGGACGCTGACTCGCTGTTGCGGCGCATGTTGCGCGGCGGGGTCAGCACCGCCGGCACCGTTTCGGAGCTGGCGGGACGCGGGGTGGGCCTGGACGTGATTCGCGAAGCGATGGGACGCCTCGACGGCCAGGTGGACATTCACACCGAGGCCGGTCGGGGCACGACGCTGGAGATGGTGGTGCCGCTGTCGCTGTCGTCGATGGAGGCGCTGCTGGTGGAGGCGGGCGAGCACGCGGTGGCGATTCCGCTGGCGGCGGTGCGCCGGACAGTGCGGCTGACGGCGGCCGAGCTGGCGCACTCGGCGACCGGCGCGGCCGTGGTCTTCGACGGTCGGATGATCCCGTTCGTGCCGCTGTCGCGTTCTCTGCGCGGGACGACGGCGGCGCAGACCGCCGGGCGGGCGTGGACGGCGGTGGTGATCCAGAGCGACGGCGGCCGGCAGGCGGCGCTGGGCGTGGATCGGCTGCTGGGCGTCGAGGAGATCGTGGTGCGGCCCCTGCCCGCGCTGACCCCGGCCGATCCGGTGGTGGTGGGCGCATCGCTGGACGCCGCCGGCACCCCCCAGATCGTCCTCGATCCGGAGCAGCTGGTGGCCGGCGCGCAGACCGCTGCCGCCGACGACGAGGCGCCGCCCGCGCGCCCGCCCATCCTGGTCGTCGACGATTCGATGACCACGCGCATGCTGGAGCAGAGCATTCTGGAATCCGCCGGCTACACCGTCGACACGGCGGCCTCGGCGGAGGAGGGGTACGAAAAGGCGCTGGCCCGCCCGTACGGGCTGTTCCTGGTCGATGTGGAGATGCCGGGCATGGACGGGTTCACGTTCGTGCAGCGCACGCGCGCCGACGCGGCGCTGCGGGGTGTGCCGGCGATCCTGGTGACGTCACGGGACGCGCCGGAAGATCGCCGCCGCGGCCTGGACGCCGGCGCCAGCGCGTACGTGGTCAAGAGCGAGTTCGATCAAGCCGATCTGCTACAGCGGATCCGGGGCCTGCTGGGATGACGATGGAGAAAGTGCGCGTGCTGGTGGTCGAGGACTCGATGACGGTGCGGCGACGCCTGTGCGAGGTGCTGGCCGCCGATCCGGAGATCGCCGTGGTGGGCGAAGCGGGCGATGGCAAGAGCGCCATCGAGAAGTGCGCCGAGCTGCGCCCCGACGTGATGACCCTGGACATGATCCTGCCGGTGATGAGCGGCCTGGCGACGACGGAGTACGTGATGGCGCACTTTCCGACGCCCATCCTGGTGGTGTCGGCGTCGTTCAACCGCGGCGAGGTGTTCAAGACGTTCGACGCGCTGGCGGCGGGCGCCGTCGACGTGCTGGAGAAACCCCGCGGCGACGAGCCCGACGGCGCGTGGGAGCACACGTTCGTCTCCACGGTCAAGCTGGTGTCGCGGATCAAGGTCATCACACACCTGCGGGCGCGGCTGGGTACGATGGGCCGGGCCTCGACGGGCGAGATCGCCGCGCGGAGCACGCCCGTCAACGGCTTCGCGCGCGCTGCGGCCGGCGGCGGCCAGGAGGCGCGCGTGGTGGCGCTGGGCGCCTCGACGGGCGGGCCGGGCGCGCTGGTCCAGGTGCTGCGCGCGGTGCCCAAGGTCTTCCCGCTGCCGGTGCTGATGGTCCTGCACATCGACGAGCCGTTCGGGGCCAGCTTCGCCGACTGGCTGGGTGGGCAGACGGGGCGCGTGGTGGCTTACCCGCGCGACGGCGAGCCGCTCGGCGCCAGCGCCGGGCGGGTGGTGATGGCGGCGCCGGGATCGCACCTGGTCGTGGAGGGCGGCCGCCTGCGGGTGACGCACGGGCCGGAACGGCATTCGTGCCGGCCGTCGGTGGACGTGCTGTTCGAATCGCTGGCCCAGGAGATCGGCGCGGCGACGGTGGCGTGCCTCTTGACCGGGATGGGGCGCGACGGCGCCGCCGGCCTCTTGCGAATTCGCCAGGCGGGCGGCCGCACCGTCGCCCAGGACGAGGCGACGTCGGTGGTGTACGGCATGCCGCGCGAGGCGGCGCTGCTGGGGGCGGCGGAGCAGGTGCTGCCGCTGGGCGAGATCGGACGCGCGCTGACAGAGCTGGCGCAGCGGCCGGATCGGCGGTCGCCATGAACGGCGCGGTGCTGATCGTCGACGACATCTTGACCGTGCGCATGGATCTGGCGGACGCGTTCACCAGCGCGGGTTTTCGCGCCCTGCCCTGCGCGACAGTGGCGGCCACGCGCCAGGCGCTGGCGCACGAGCTGGTGTCGCTGGCGGTGCTGGACGTGGTGCTGCCCGACGGCGACGGCATCGACCTCCTGCAGGAGATCCGGCGCGCGGAGGCCACGGCGCGCATTCCGATCCTGATGCTGTCGTCGGAGGCGGACGTCAAGGATCGCATCCGCGGCCTGCAGACCGGTGCCGACGACTATGTCGGCAAGCCGTACGACACCGGTTACGTGCTGGCGCGGGCGCGCGAGCTTCTGCGCGAGCACGACGCCGCGGCCACCGCCGCCCCGACCGCCGCAGAGCCGGCCACCATCCTGATCATCGACGACAGCCTGACCTTCCGCGAGGAGCTGCGGCAAGCGCTGCAGCAGGCGGGGTACGCGGTGCAATCGGCGGCGAGCGGCGAGGAAGGGTTGCGCCTGGCCGCCGCCCGCCGGCCCAGCGCCATCGTTGTCGACGGCGAGATGCCGGGGATCGACGGCAGCACCGTGGTGCGCCGCCTGCGGCTGGACGCGGCGCTGCGGGGCACGCCGTGCTTGCTGCTGACGGCCTCCGATGATCGCGGGGCCGAGCTGCGCGCGCTGGACGCCGGCGCGGACGGGTTCGTGCGCAAGGAAGAGGACCTGGCGGTGATCCTGGCGCGCGTGGCGGCGGTGCTGCGGCGACCGAGCACCGAGCGCGTCGACGCCGACAGCCTCCTCGGGCCCAAGCGCATCCTGGCCGTCGACGACAGCGTGACGTACCTGCAAGAGCTGGCGGCCACGTTGCGCGTCGAGGGCTACGACGTGGTGCTGGCGCGCTCGGGCGAGGAGGCGCTGGAGATGCTGGCGGCGCAGCCCGTGGACTGCATCCTGCTGGATCTGATGATGCCGGGGCTGTCGGGTCAGGACACCTGCCGGCGCATCAAGGCGTCGCCGGCGGCGCGCGAGATCCCGCTCATCATGATCACGGCGTTGGAGAACCGCGCGGCGATGATCGACGGGCTGGGCGCCGGCGCCGACGACTACATCCCCAAGACCAGCGAGTTCGCGGTGCTGAAGGCGCGGCTGCGCGCGCAGCTGCGCCGCAAGCAGTTCGAGGACGAGCACCGCAAGATCCGCGAGGAGCTGCTGCGCAGCGAGCTGGACGCGGCGGAGGCGCGCGCCGCGCGGCAGGTGGCGGAGACACGCGCCGCCCTGACCGAGGAGCTGCAGCGCAAGAACGAGGAGCTGGAGGCGTTCAGCTATTCCGTGTCGCACGATCTGCGCGCGCCGTTGCGGGCCATCGCCGGCTTCGGGCAAGCGCTGGAGGAAGACAGCGAGGGCCGGCTGGACGAGACCAGCAAGGATCACCTGCGCCGCATCCGCACCGCCGCCAAGCGCATGAACGAGCTCATCGACGCTCTGTTGCAGCTGTCGCGCGCCGGGCGGGCGGCGGTGACGCGCGCGCCGCTGAACCTGTCGGAGCTGGCGGCGCAGGTGGCGGAGGAGCTGCAGCGCAAGGAGCCTGACCGCCCGGTGCAGCTCGTCGTGCAACCGGGGATGACGGTGATCGCCGACAGCCATCTTCTGCGCGCGGTGCTGGAGAACCTGCTGGGCAATGCCTGGAAGTTCACCTCGAAGACGGCGGCGCCGCGCATCGAGGTGGGGTCGCGCACCGACGGGGGCAGGACGGTCTACTTCGTGCGCGACAACGGCGGCGGCTTCGACATGAGCAAGGCCGCGCGCATGTTCACGCCGTTCCAGCGCCTGCACAGCGACGCCGATTTCCCGGGCACCGGCATCGGCCTGGCCACGGTCAGGCGCATCGTCGATCGCCACGGCGGCACCATCTCGGCGGTCGGCGCCCTGGGCGAGGGGGCGACGATCTCGTTCACGCTGGCGCCACACACATGATCGCCGCTGACGGGCGATCGCTCATGCAGCCGTACACGCTGACGAAGATGTAGGGCTATCATCTGGCGGTGGCGACAAAAGGCCTGCCAGGGTTGACCGCCGCGCTCGCGTCTTTCGCCCTCTCCGCCTGCGACGGAAGCGGCGGCGGCGCGACGACAATCGACGGAGGCGGCGCAGGCGTCACCGGCGCGCCGGACGCGGCGGGCGTCAAATGCCCCGACTTCGACCCCTGTGGCGGCGACGTCGTGGGCACCTGGACGCCCGATCCGGCATGCGCGGCCCCGGCGCGGGCCTCCGGCGGCAGCAACTGCGAGACGTGGGACGTCTCCGGCGTCGTGCCCCAGGTGGCCTGGACCTTCCGCGCCGACCACATGATGTCGTTGCATCTGTCGACGTCCGGCACCGCGACGGTGACCGCGAGCGACCCCTGTCTCGTTTCGAACGGCGCGCCGATTGCGTGCGCCGACGCGGGGCCCATGTTCGCGAGCCGGATCAGTTTCGCGGGCGGCAAGGCGAGCTCGGGCGGATGCGCCGCCAGCGCCGCGGGCTGCCGCTGCACGATCGCCTTCACGGCGACGCCCATCGACGGACCCGGCATGTACGCGATCTCGGGAATGACGATGATGGCCATGCTGGGCGACGACAAACCCCTGACGTTCGACTATTGCGTGTCGGGCTCGAAGCTGGAGATGCGCCGCCACGACACGTCCGTCGCGAACGGGGACGTCTCCCGTTACGTCCGGCAATAGCCGGGCCGGCGATCCTCATCGTCTCGCCTTGAAAGGCCTGGTTCGATCACCGCGGCGAAGCGGGCGCGCCAGGGGCAGGCGACGGGCCGGAGGATGACCTTGCTTCGAAGTCCAGCGGCACGACCAGCCGCCGCCACGTACCGTCGGAGGGTCCCGCCAGCGCCGCCGCGGGCTCTGCTCGGCGCAGCGCCGCCGCTCGACCGACCAGCACGACCAGCTCCCAGTGTCCCGTACGATCCCCGAACACAGCCGCGACGGGCGCCCGGACCTCCACCGCTCCCGAGGCCGCGATTTGCAATTGCGGCCACACCTCCTCCACTTTGGCGCCTTGAACAACGAACGCCCGAACAGCCATGGGCCCCTCGACGGCGATCTTGGGGCGCCCGATTGCCACCAGCTGCGACTGTGGCGCCAGCCGTTGCGGCTCGGCCAGCGTCCCTGCCGCTTCCGACGACGGGGTGTCGCCGCCCCGCAGCTCCTTGATTCCTCCGCTGGCGCTGATCTCGTACTCCGGCACCGGACCCAGCCGCTCGCCCGAGAACGAACGCACCACCAGCATGACAGCGGCGGCCAGGGCCAGCGGCGCCAGCGCCGCCGCCCGACACCCGCGGCTCCCTCGCCGCCGGCCGACCATCGACACCACAGCGTCGGCGGTCGTCGGTTTTTCCTGCTGTGCCTCGACCGCCTGCGGCTGCAGGATGCGGTCGGCGATCTTGGCGCGGTCCGCGGCGGACAAGGGCGCGAACGCTTCGGAGGGCAAGCGCGCGACCGCCATCTCGTCGTCCCTGGCCACCGCCGTCAGAGCCGCGAGTAGCTGTCCCAATTCTTCCTCCCTGTGGGCGCGATCGGCCTCCTGCCGTCCGAGCACGGACGAGGCCGGATCCGGGTCGTCTCTCTCATCGCTCATGGTTTGGAGAATCGGTTGGCTGCCGGCAGCGCGGAGGCGGCGCCTCGCGGGACCTCCGCCTCGATCTGCGCGGACAGCTCTCTCGCCTGGCGGAGCAGGCGGCTTCGCCACTGGTACAGCGCCTCGCGCGTCATCCCGGTGGCCTTGATGACCGCCTCCACCGGCTCCTGATCGACAATCAAACGTTGAAACAGCTCCAGGCCGCGCGGCGAGAGACTGGCGCGCAGGCCGTCCAGCAGCGCGCGAAGGTGCTCGCGAGATCCAATGATGGCGTCCAGGCCCGCGGCCGAACCGACCAGACGATCGATCTCGTCCGCTTCGGTCGGGTCATCGCGCCAAGGAGACGTCCGCCCGTTTCGCAGGATGGACGCGACCTGATGCTGGGCCAGCATGCCGACGAATTTCTCCAGCGACAGTCCCCGCGCGGGGTCCCAGGCGCGCAGGGCTTTCCCCTCGTCTGCGAAGAGGGAAAGGAACACCTGCTGGGTCATGTCGGCCAGCTCCTGCCGAACGTCCCGGGTCGAGGCGCTGCGCCAAAGGGCGGCGGCCACCCGGCGCTCGATGGTGGGCGAGAGCCGATCGACCAGGGCGCGGACCGCCGGCGGGTCGCGAGCCAGGGCGCGCCGAAGCAGGTCATTTTCGTCAAGGAGGTCCGGCACGTGTTCGGTAACCTCGC
>DATKEU010000580.1:0-6918 GCA_035544495.1 Polyangia bacterium
ACGCCGAAGCCGCCGCCGCCACCGAGCGGCAACTGGCGCTGGGCCCCAGCGAGGGCGCCGGGTATGCGAACCTGGCGGAGCTGCTGATGGCGACCGGCCGCATTCCCGAGGCAGAGGATCGCTACCGCGAGGCCATTCGCACCGACAGCGAATCACCCGAGCGCCGGCTGCGCGAGCGCAGCCTGGCCCTGAGCTATTACGGCCTCGGCGTGGCGCTGGATCGCGACGGCCAGGCGGCGGCCGCGCGCGAGATGATCGGGCGCGCGCTGGCCCTCGACCCGGGGATAGCGATGCTGCAGCTGGCTTTGAAACCGGGTGGCGACGTCACGTTCGAGCCGCCCGGCGACGTCCACTATTACCTGGCGCTGGCGCACGAGGTGGCTGGACGTGCCGCCGAGTCGGAAGACGCCTTCCGCGCCTTTCTGGCCGCGCGCCCCGGCGACCGGTGGGAGAAAGCGGCGCGGGCGCACCTCGGCGCGCTGGACTCGCAGCGCAAGCGGCGGAGCGCACGCGGCGCCCTGCGCGTGCTGGCGACCGCCACCACCCACGCTTCCGGTCCGATCCCGGCGCCGCTGATCGACGCCGCCTGGCGCCGCCGCCCCAATCTGATCGACGGTTGCCTGGCGCGCCTCGCGACCGCGCCGGCCGGCCACGAGCCTTTTCGCGTTCCGCTGGACCTCGAGCTCGACGCCCGCGGCGCGCTCACCCGCGCGACCGTTCCCCGGCCCACCGATCTCGACGCCGCCTTCGTTGACTGCGTCGAACAGTCGGTGCGCGCCGGCCTGGTCGTGCTGGCCGCGCCCGCGCCCGCGCCGTCGACGGGGAACAAAAGGAAGAGCCCGCCCGGCTCGACGCTGGCGCGCCTCGAGCTTCTGATCGGGGATTAGTCCAGGTGCCACCCGATGACGGGCCACCGGTGCGATTGATCGCCGCGACCATCGCGCGGTATAGGGGACGATGACGATGGCGCGCACCGACCGGCCACGGTACATCGCGGTGGAAGGCCCCATCGGCGCTGGCAAGTCCAGCCTGGCGGAGATCCTGGCCGACGAGCTCTCGGCGCGCATCATCCGTGAGAGCCCGGAGGAGAATCCGTTCCTGGGCCCTTTCTACAAAAACCCCAGGCGCCACGCGATGTCGGTGCAGCTCTTCTTCCTGCTGCAGCGTTATGGCCAGCAGGCCGAGCTGTCGCAGGGCGATCTGTTCGCGCGCGGCGGGACAGTGTCCGATTATCTGTTCGCGAAAGATCGCCTGTTCGCGTCGCTGAACCTGTCGCCCGACGAGATGGCGCTCTATGACCGCATCTACCAGATGTTGAAGCCGCGCACGGTGGCGCCCGATCTGGTGGTCTATCTGCAAGCCCGCACCGACGTTCTGCTGGAACGGATCCGCAAGCGCGGGCGCAGCGAGGAGAGGCCGATCCGCGCCGAGTACATCGAACAGGTGGCCCGCGCCTACGCGGAGTTCTTCTTCAACTACAACGAGGGCCCGTTGCTGATCGTCAACGCGTCCGACATCGACTTCGTCGGCAACGCCGAGGATCGCGCCGCGCTGGTCTCGGTGATTCGCCGCACCCGCACGGGCACCAGCCACTGGAGTCGGGGATAATCCGCGAATCATGTCGACGCCTGCCAAACCGACCGCCGCGCCGAAGGTCACCGTGCCGGCGCTCCGCGCCCGCAAGGGCGGCGACAAGGTCGTCGCCCTGACCGCCTACGACGTGGTCTTCGCCCGCCTGGCCGATCAGGCCGGCGTGGACGTCGTCCTGGTCGGCGACTCACTGGGGATGGTCGTGCAGGGGCAGGCCTCGACGCTGCCCGTGACGGTGGACGACGTCGTCTATCACACGCGCGCGGTGGCGCGTGGCGCGGCGCGCGCGCACTTGTGCGCCGACATGCCGTTCATGAGCTATCAGGCGTCGGTCGAGGACGGCATGCGCGCCGCCGGGCGCCTGGTCAAGGACGCCGGCGCGGAGTCGGTCAAGCTCGAGGGCGGCGTCGAGATAGCGGAGCTGATCCGGCGCCTCACGCGCGCCGGCATTCCGGTCATGGGGCACGTCGGCCTGACGCCGCAGTCGCTGCACAAGTTCGGCGGATTCAAGATCCAGGGACGCACCGACGAGCAGCGGGCGGCGATTCTGGAGGACGCGCGCGCCGTCGCCGAGGCCGGCGCCTTCGCGCTGGTGATCGAGGGCGTGCCGCGCGCGCTGGCCGCGGACATCACGCGGGCGGTTTCGGCAGTGACCATCGGCATCGGCGCCGGCCCCGACTGCGACGGCCAGGTGATGGTGATGCACGATCTGCTGGGCCTGGAGCCGGCGTGGAAGCCGCGCTTCGTGCGCCGCTATGCCGAGATGGGCGCCGCGGCCGGCCAGGCCTTCGCCGCCTACGCCGACGACGTGCGGGCGGGGCGCTTCCCCTCGAAGGACGAGAGCTGGGATTGACCGCCGCCGCATTGCCCGCCGTCGCCGTCATCCGCGACCCGGCCGAGATGGCCGCCTGGGCCGAGTCCGCGCGCCGCCGCGGCCGGCGCATCGCCTTCGTGCCGACCATGGGCGCCCTGCACGAGGGACACGCCTCGCTGCTGCGCGCCGGCCGCGCCCGCGGCGACGAGCTGGTGCTGTCGATCTTCGTCAACCCGACGCAGTTCGGCCCGCACGAGGATCTGGCGCGCTACCCGCGCGATCTCGACGGCGACCTGCGCCTGGCGGCCGGCGCCGCCACGGACGTCGCCTACGTCCCCGACGCCGCGGCGGTGTACCCGCGCGGCTACCAGACCTTCGTCGAGGTGCGCGAGGTCGAGAAGGGCCTGTGCGGCGATCGCCGCCCGGGCCACTTCGTCGGCGTCGCCACCGTCGTCTGCAAGCTGTTCAACGTTGTCCGCCCCCATGTCGCGCTGTTCGGCGAGAAGGACTACCAGCAGCTGGCCGTGATCCGCCGGATGGTCCTCGACCTCGACATGGGCATCGAGATCGCCGGCATGCCCATCGTCCGCGAGCCCGACGGCCTGGCCATGTCCTCGCGCAACCGCTACCTGTCGCCAGCGGAGAGGGAACGCGCGCTGTCCCTGTCGCGCGGGCTCTCGGCGGCGGTGACCGCCGCGCGCGCGGGCGAGAAAGACGCCGCCGCGCTGGTGGCGATCGCCCGCGAGGCGCTGCGCGGCCAGGCCGACAGCGTCGACTACGTCGAGCTCCGCGACGCCGACACGCTGGCGCCAGCGGCCCGCCTCGATCGACCGGCGGTCATGCTGGTCGCCGCCTTCGTCGGCCGCACGCGGCTCATCGACAACATGCGGCTCGGCTGAGCGCCAGCGGCTCGGCTAGTCGGCGCGCGCGATGTGGTGCAGCTTGGCCGGTAGGCCCAGGCGATAGAACCGGCGCAGCTCGTCCAGCATGTCGTTCATGCGATCGGTGTCGATGAATCGCCGCTCGAGGCCGGCGGCAAAGCGGTTCGCCTGGTCGTTCGCCGTGCGGTAGCGGTCGCGTTCGTCGGCGTCGAGATCGTCGTGCAGGCGGACGCCGTCGTAGAGGCGTTGCCGCAGCCGGGCGCCGCGCTTCGAGAGCAAGACGCAGCAGGCGAACTTGTCGACCTCTGCCTGCAGCTCCAGCTCCAGCGCGGATACCTGGCGGTCGCCGGCGGCGCAGATGGCGACGTAGACGAAGTGGCTGACGCCTTCCACGGCGAGGCAGAAGTCGTGGAAGTTGCCGTCGTGCAGGCCGCGCTCCGGATCTTGTTTTTCCAGGTTCGCGACCGTCGCCGGATCGACGTAGAGCCCGACGTCGAGCTCGTCCCCTGCTTGCCGCAGGAGCAGCTGCTCGCGCGGGGCGCGGGCGACGCCCGCTTGCTGGCGCTGCCGCTCGTCGATCACGAACGCGTCGACGGCGAGATCGGTGCGCACGCGATAGAGCCCCTCGAGCCCCAGCTGCAGGCGCGCCAGCACCGACGGAGGCGGCGCTTCGTCGCTCACTGCAGCGGGCCCTCGGGCTTCGGCGGGATCACGCCCAGCGCCGCCAGCCGCCGCGCCACCCACCGGCTCCTGGTTCGCTGCCAGCGCTGATAAAGGCGCATCACGTCCTGGTTGCTCGCGCAGGGGGAGGTGCGCCGGCTGACCAGCATCAGCACCTCGACGAAGCGAACGAAGTTCGCCGCCAGCTCGCCGAAGACGTCCCCCAGCGGATCGCCTGTCCAGCCCGTGCCCCCGCGCGCCAGCTCGCCGTACGCGCTGCCGCCCATGTCGATGTAGTAGTCGACGTCGACCGGCTTGCTGGCCAGGCTGTCAGCCCAGAAGCCCGACACGAACAGCGACGTGTCGCCGATCTCGCGCAGCTTGGTTCGCCGCTCGCGCGGGTTGGCGTCGAGGGCGGCCATCATCCGCAGCGCCAGCGGCTGTCCCTCGATCGGCTGCGACCCGTACGCCGCCAGCAGCTGGACGACGTAGTGCTCGGTCAGGGTGCCGCAGGGCAGACCGTGCTCCTTGAAAGCCCGATCCACCTCGGCTCGGAAGAACTCCGCAATCGAATCGGCGACGTGCATGTCTAAAGTACACGGGATCTATCGGCACTTCGTCAAGTTTTGTTAATAGTTACGAGTGGTTACATGCCGTTAACGTTGGCAGGCTAGCATGGCGGGTGCCAGCGACGCGCCGCGAAGGCATTGACAGAAAAGGACTTGTGCATAGAGTCCGCGCCTAGCAGTCACCGGGCATGAGTGCTAGACCGCTATCCCTTTCCAAATTCGAGGAGTCACCCATGAAGGTCCGTCCGCTTCAGGATCGCATCCTGGTCCGTCGTGTCGCCGAAGAAGAGAAGACCAAGGGCGGGATCATCATCCCCGACACCGCCAAGGAAAAGCCCGCCGAGGGCGAGGTCGTCGCGGTGGGCAGCGGCAAGACCGACGACAAGGGTAAGCTGCGGCCGCTCACCGTCAAGAAGGGCGATCGCGTGCTGTTCGGCAAGTACAGCGGCAACGACATCAAGATCGACGGTGTCGATCATCTCATCATGCGCGAGGACGATGTCCTCGGCGTCATCGAAAAGTAACTCGACAAGAACAACGAGGGACGAACATGGCAGCGAAAGAGATTCTGTTCGACGAGGCCGGCCGGGCCCGCATCCTGTCCGGGGTCAATCAGCTGGCCGACGCGGTGAAGGCCACGCTGGGGCCGCGCGGGCGCAACGTGGTCATCGAGAAGGCATACGGTTCGCCGACCGTCACCAAGGACGGCGTCACCGTCGCCAAGGAGATCGAGCTCGAAGATAGGTTCGCCAACCTGGGCGCGCAGATGGTCAAGGAGGTCGCCTCGAAGACGTCGGACGTCGCCGGCGACGGCACGACCACGGCGACGGTGCTGGCCCAGGTGATCTTCCGCGAGGGCAGCCGCCTGGTCGCCGCCGGCCACAACCCGATGGAGCTCAAGCGTGGCATCGACAAGGCGGTGGAGAAGGTCGTCGAGGCGCTGAAGAAGATCTCGAAGCCGACCAAGGGGCAGAAGGACGTCGCCCAGATCGGCACCATCAGCGCCAACGGCGATCAGTTCATCGGCAAGATCATCGCCGACGCCATGGAGAAGGTGGGCAAGGAGGGCGTCATCACCATCGAGGAAGCGAAGTCGATGGAGACCACGCTGGACGTCGTCGAGGGCATGCAGTTCGACCGCGGCTATCAGTCGCCGTACTTCGTGACCGACACCGAGCGCATGGAAGCCAAGCTGGACGATCCGTTCATCCTCATCCACGAGAAGACGATCTCCAGCATGAAGGACCTCCTGCCGGTGCTGGAGCAGGTGGCGCGTTCGGGCCGCCCACTGCTGATCCTCGCCGAGGTCGAGGGCGAGGCGCTGGCGACGCTGGTGGTCAACAAGCTGCGCGGCACGCTGCAGGTCTGCGCGGTCAAGCCTCCGGGCTTCGGCGATCGCCGCAAGGACATGATGAAGGACATCGCCGTCCTCACCGGCGGGCAGGCCATCACCGAGGACCTGGGCATCAAGCTGGAAGGCGTGACGTTGAAGGATCTGGGCCGCGCCAAGCGCGTCTCCGTCGACAAGGACAACTGCACCGTCATCGACGGCGCCGGCAAGAAGCAGGACATCGAGGCGCGGGTCAAGCAGATCCGCGCCCAGATCGAAGACACCACGTCGGACTATGACCGCGAGAAGCTGCAGGAGCGCCTGGCCAAGCTGGTGGGCGGCGTGGCGGTCATCCGCGTGGGCGCCGCCACCGAGACCGAGATGAAGGAGAAGAAGGCGCGCGTCGAGGACGCGCTGCACGCGACCCGGGCGGCGGTCGAGGAGGGGATCGTCCCCGGCGGGGGCGTCGCCCTGCTGCGGGCACTGTCGTCGCTCGAGAAGCTGGAGACGGCGTCGGAGGAGCAGGCGGCGGGCGTCAACATCGTGCGCCGCGCGCTGGAGGAGCCGTGCCGCCAGATCGCGGCCAACGCCGGCAAGGAGGGCTCGATCGTCGTGCACAAGGTGCGCGAGGGGAAGGGGGCCTTCGGATACAACGCCGCCACCGACGAGTTCGAGGACCTGGTCGAGGCGGGCGTGATCGACCCGACCAAGGTGGTGCGCTCGGCGCTGCAGAACGCGGCGTCGGTGGCGTCGCTGCTCATCACCACCGAGGCGCTGGTGGTCGAGCTGCCGAAGGAAGAGCCCCCGCCGGCCGCGCCGGGTGGGGGCGGCGGTGGCATGGGTGGCATGGGCGGCATGGGCGGCATGATGTGAGGGCGGGGGGCCACGGCCCCCCACCAGCCTCGTTTGCGTTGAGGACGTCGAATCGGCGCTGCGGATCATCGCGGCGCCGATTTTTTATCCGCCGTAAGTGAAGGCGAGAGACAAGAGGAACGTCTGGCGGTTGTAGTGGCCGGTGCTGTTGCCGAGCTCGTTGACGTAGAGCGTGTAACGGGCGATCAGCTGCACGTGATC
>DATKEU010000581.1:0-8034 GCA_035544495.1 Polyangia bacterium
TCAGCTCGTACCGCTCGCGGCCCGTCAGCCCGAGCGACGCGGCGTTCGTGCCGCCGTCGAACTGCAGCGGCAGCACGCCCATGTTCACCAGATTGCTGCGGTGAATCCGCTCGAAGCTTTCGGCCACGACGGCGCGGACGCCGAGCAGCAGCGTGCCCTTGGCCGCCCAGTCGCGGGACGACCCGGAGCCGTACTCCTTGCCGCCGAGCACGATCAGCGGGGTGCCCTCCTCGATGTACCGGCGGGAAGCGTCGTAGATCGACATCTGCTCACCGTTCATGACCGTCACGCCGCCCTCGGTGCCCGGCGCGAGCTGGTTGCGCAGCCGGATGTTGGCGAACGTCCCACGCATCATCACCTCGTGGTTACCGCGCCGGGAGCCGTACGAGTTGAAGTCCTTGGGCTGGACGCCGTGCTCGATCAGGTACTGGCCGGCCGGGCTCTCGCGCTTGATCGACCCCGCCGGCGAGATGTGGTCGGTCGTCACGCTGTCGCCCAGCAGGGCCAGGACGCGCGCCTGCTTGATGTCGGTCGCCGGCAGCGGCGTCTTCTGCATCCCCTCGAAGTACGGCGGGTGCTTGATGTACGTGGAATCGCCCTCCCACACGTACGTCTCGCCCTTGGGCACGTCCAGCTTGCGCCAGCGATCGTCGCCCTCGAACACCACGCCGTACGATCGGTTGAACATCTCCGGCTTGATGGCCGCCGTCATCGTCGACGTCACCTCGTCGGACGTCGGCCAGATGTCGCGCAGGAAGACCGGCTTGCCCGCGGTGTCGGTCCCCAGCGCTTCCTTCTCGAGATCGATGTCGATGCGCCCGGCCAGCGCGAACGCCACCACCAGCGGCGGCGACATCAGATAGTTCGCGCGCACCTCCGGGTTGATGCGCCCCTCGAAGTTGCGGTTGCCAGACAGCACCGACGCCACCACCAGGTCACGCTCGTCGATCGCTTGCGACACCGGCCCCGGCAGCGGCCCCGAGTTGCCGATGCAGGTCGTGCAGCCGTACCCCACGGTGTGAAAGCGCAGCTTCTCGAGATACGGCGTCAGCTTGGCCTCGCCCAGGTACTCCGTGACCACCTTCGACCCCGGCGCCAGCGACGTCTTCACCCAGGGCTTGGTCGTGAGGCCCCGCTCGACCGCCTTCTTCGCCAGCAATCCGGCCGCCACCATCACCGACGGGTTCGACGTGTTCGTGCAGCTGGTGATCGCCGCGATCACCACCGATCCGTGGCGCACGTCGGGCGACGACGCCGCGGCGCCCGCGCCCGCGCCAGCCTCCGCCGCGCCGGCGCCCTCGGCGGCTTTCTTCTTCGGCTTGATCAGCGACGGCAGCGCTTGCTCGAACGACTGGCGCGCGGACGCCAGGCGCACGCGATCCTGCGGCCGCTTGGGACCCGCCACGCTGGGCTCGACGCTGCCGAGATCGAGATCCATCGTGTCGGTGTACTCCGCTGCTTTCCCGCTGCCGTCGCCCGCGCCGAACAGCCCCTGCTCCTTCGCGTAGGCCTCGACCAGCGCGACCTGCTCGGGCGGCCGCCCCGAAAAGCGCAGGTAGCGCAGCGTTTCAGCGTCGACTGGGAACATGCCGCAGGTGGCGCCGTACTCGGGCGCCATGTTGGCGATGGTGGCCCGATCCGCGATCGACAGCGCGGCCACGCCCGGCCCGAAGAACTCGACGAACTTCCCGACCACGCCCTTCTTGCGCAGGAGCTCCGTCACCACCAGCACCAGATCCGTGGCCGTCGATCCCTCGCGCAGCTTGCCGTGCAGCCGGAAGCCGATCACCTGCGGGATCAGCATCGACATCGGCTGGCCCAGCATGGCCGCCTCCGCCTCGATGCCGCCCACGCCCCAGCCCAGCACGCCGAGCCCGTTGATCATCGTGGTGTGCGAGTCGGTGCCGACGACCGTGTCGGGATACGCCAGCGGCAGCCCGCCCGGCGAGGCCGGCGCCGCCGTGAACACCACGCGCGCCAGGTACTCCAGGTTCACCTGGTGAACGATGCCGGTGTCGGGCGGGACGACGGCGAAGTTGCGAAACGCCGCCTGCCCCCAGCGCAGAAACAAGTACCGCTCCTTGTTGCGCGAAAACTCGATGGCCGCGTTCAGCGACAGCGCCTGCGGCGTGCCGAACTCGTCCACCTGCACCGAGTGATCGATGACCAGCTCCGCCGGCAGCAGCGGGTTGATCCGGCGCGCGTCGCCGCCCAAGCGCCGCATCGCCTCGCGCATGGCCGCCAGATCGACCACCGCGGGCACGCCGGTGAAATCCTGCAGCAGCACGCGGCTGGGCATGAAGGCGATCTCGTCGGCGGGCTCCGCCTTCGGCTGCCAGGCCGCCAGCGTCCGGATGTCGTCGGCGCGCACCGTGCGTCCGTCCTCGGTGCGCAGCAGGTTCTCGAGCAGGATGCGCAGCGAGAACGGCAGCCGATCGGGATCGAGGCCCGCCTTCTTCAACGCCGACAAGCGGTGAATCTCGTATTCCTTGTTCCCGACCTTGAGCGTGGACAACGTGCCGAAGCTGTTCGCCATGGCACGATTCTTAGGGTCCCGCAGCGATCTTGTCGAGGGCCATCGTCAGCGACGGGGCCAGCTCAGAAACACGCGCGCGCGCACGTTTCGCGGCTCGCTCTCGCCCGGCGGCGGGCTGTCATCTTCGACGATGCTGGCGGTGAAGCTGACGATGGCGTCACGTTCGTTTCCGGTGCGCTGGGGATACGCCAGGATCCAGTCGGAGAACCCGCCCCAGTACGCCGGCGTGAACGGGATGCGCGCCGAGTAGTTGAAGAAAAACGAATCGTTGTCCAGCCGCGCCGGGATGGCCGCCGACCCCGGGTTCGGGTACCGGCCGGCGCGCGCGCTGTAGGGATCCACGTGCCGCCCATCGGCGGTGACGGCGTCGACGACCACGGTCTCGTCGGTCGTGGGGACGTCGGGCGAGAACATGTTCCAGGCCTGGATCAGGCGCGGATATGCCACCAGCGCCTTGACCCAACCCGGTTGCCACATCCGGACGCGGGTCGCCAGCACCGGGTTTCCGATGAAGAGCTCGGTCAGCAGCACCAGCAGCATCAAGGCCGCCGCCGCCTCGCGCGCGCCGGTCCGCAGCCGGCGTAGAAAAACCAGGGCGGGCGCGGGCGGCGGTGACGCGGGACTCGCCGCGACCGGCGCGCCGCCACAGGCACTGCGCGCGCGCGCCACCGCTTGCGCCGCCCGCGCGGACCAGGACCGCGCCACCGCCCCCAGCCGCGTGCTCGACAGAGCTTGCCAGTCGGCGGCCGTCAGCAGGAACGGCGCGTACGCGATCATCACCAGCGAGAACACGCCGACGTTGATGACCGTCTGCAGGCCCACGTGCAGAGCGATGATGAGCGCGATCGCCAGCCGGCGCGTGATCGACTGGCGCCACGGCGACAGGACCAGCGCGGGCAGCAGCGACTCCATCACCAGGCTGGCGTAGCTGAGGATGCGCGACGACAGCGGCGTCATGTGCGTCCGCAACCAGACGCCGAACGCCGTCACCATCCGGTCCTGGTGAATGACGTAGTGAACCGCCGATCCCTGGCGCCAGGTGGGCCCGCCCTTGTGAAGCGCGTTGAAGAGATATGACACCGCCAGCTGCACCAGGAGCGCCAGCACCGCCACCGACACCACCGGCCGCTGGTCGGCGCCGCCCGCCCGCGCGGCGTCGACGGAGAACCGCCGCCCGAGCGGCAGGAACGCCGTCCACAGCGCCAGCTCGCTGAGCATCCAGTCGCCGCCGTTCTCGACGAAGGTGACGCGGCCGTGCAGGCTGATGACCGCGATCGCCGACAGGATCTGCGCCAGGCGCGTGCGCCACCCGACCAGCAGCGCCAGGTAGGCGAGGCCGCACAGAACGAACCCGATCGCCGCCTCGTCGGCCCACGAGGCCAGAAAAAACAGCGAGAACATCCACTGCGTGGGCGGCCGCCACAGCATCATGTGGTTGGTGAGGAGCCCGTGATTGCCATACCAGAGGTCGATGTCGGGCACGCGCCGCAGCAGATCGATCAGCAGCACCAGCGCCAGCGCGATGCGCGCCGCTCCCAGGCTGCGCGGATCGGCGGTCATCAAGCGGCGCGCGAGCGCGCGGCGAAACGTGGCGGCGGCCTTCGTCATGGTGGCGCGGCCGCCGCCCAGTGCCGGAAAACGCGCGCGCGCGCGTTGCGAGCCACCTCTTCGCCGGGTGGCGGGCTGTCGTCGTCGATCGCCGTCGCGTCGAACGCGACGATCTGGTCGCGGGCGTCGCCGGTCCGCTCCGGATGGCGCAGCACCCATTCAATGAACGCCTGGTGATAGACGGCGCGCTCCGGGATCTGCCGCGCGTACTCGGCGAACAGCGCCGACTCGGCCAGGCGCGGTGGGATGGCCGTCGCGGGCAGGTCGCTCCGCCGGCTGCCGGCGGCGTTGAAGGGATCGACGTGGCGGCCGTCGGCGGTCTGCGCGTCCACGAAGACGAAGCGATCGGTGCGCGGCGGGTCCGGCGCCCACAGCGTCCAGCGTTGAAAGAGGCCCGTGTATCCGACCAGCGTCTGCGCCCAGGGCGGGTTCACCGCCGCCGCGTCGCCCGCCAGCGCCAGCAGCACCAGCGCCGCCAGCAGCTCGCGCAGCGGGCCGCGCTTTTCGCGCAGCCAGCGCCAGGCACGGCAGAACCAGCTGCCGCCCCCCGCAGGCGGCGCCGGCGGCGCTGGCGCCGGCGCTTGCGGCGCGCGCGCCGGCACCCCGCACGCCGCCAGCCCGAACCACGCCGAGATGCGCGACCGATTGAACGCCACGCGGTCATACACCAGACCGGCGACGTCACGCACCACCGGCAGCCGCATCAGCAGCGCCACCGGCCAGCCGCCGGGCAACACGCGCGCCACCTCGGCGAACGCCGCCGCGCGCGTCCAGCGCCGCCCCGACAGCGGATCGACCACCAGCACCGTTCGTTCCAGCAGCCCCGCGTCCACGGAGAATCCCGGAGGGAACGCCGCCGCGTCGTCATTCGCCAGCAGGCGCAGCCGGCCCAGGCGATCCATCCGCCGCAGCACGCGGGCGGTGAGAAAACAGATCCCGCAGTCGCTGTCGAAAAACAGCAGGCGCGTCGCCGGCCGGGCCCCGTCGCGCCGGCGCGCGCGCGCCACCAGCGTGTCCCAGTCGCGCCGGTCGAGAAAGAACGGCCCGTAGGCTAGCAACGCCGCCGCCCAGTTGCCGAGGTTCACCAGCGCCGCCACCAGCCCCACCCACCCGAGCAGCACCAGCAGCCCCAGGCGCCGCCCCCGCCCGCCCGGCAGCAAGGGCAACAGAAGCAGGACGCCGATCGCCAGGGGCGCAATCCGGATCGCCCGGCCGACCGTCGCCAGCAGCGACCGTGACAGGTGCTCGCGCGCCCACAGCCCCAGCCACGTGACCGCGCGATCCTGATGCAGCAAAAGGTGCAGCGCCGTCCCGTCGCGCCAGGCCGCGCCCGATCGATGCGCGAACCACAGCATCAACATTCCCGCGAACTGCAGCCGCAGACCCGCCACTGCCAGCGACACCACCGGCGCATCGGCGGCGCGCGGCGCGCGCGCCGGGTCCAGATCAGCCGCGACGTGATCGGGGCGTTCCCGCAAGCTGGCCCTCAGCGCGTCGACCGAGAAGCGGCGACCGAGCGGCAGGAACAACGTCCACAGGCAGAGGGCGCCCAGCGCGACACTGCCCTCGCCTTCCACGAAGATGATTCGATTGTGCAGGCTGATGGCCGCGACCAGGCTGAGCGCCTGGAACAGACGCGTGCGATACCCGACCGCCAGCGCGGCGAAACAGAACCCGCAGGCGAGGAACACCAGCGTCGCCTCGTGCGGCAGCGACACCATGAAGAACAATGAGAACAGCCGCGGCACCGTGGGCTGCCAGAGGACCGTGTGGTTCGGCAGCAGCCCCGCGTTCGAATAGAACAGCGTCAGCTGGGGTGCCCGCAGGGCCAGATCACAGAGCAGCGCCACGCCGAGCCCGATCCGCCCCAGGCCCAGGCTTCGTGGATCGGCGGCCAGCCAGGCGGACAGCGGCCCAGGCCGATCGAGGTTGCGGGGGGCGCGCGCCGTCACCGCGTCACTCTAACCGGCCGCGGGCCGGCGACCCAGCGACCGCAAAAACCCAGAAAAATCGCGGGCCGCGACGCCGGATGTCGATGTCGTAAAGTGTATTTCTGAATACTACATAGAGGCGATTGTGCTCGCCTGTGCGCTTCCAACTGTTTAACATCGAATCATCGCCGATCGCGGCCACAGCGACTGCAACAGGGGGCAAACGATGTCGAGCTCTGGGTTCGATGGTACGGGTGATTTTCCGGCGCCGGACAGCGCTTCGCGCGAAGAGAAAGCGCTGAGCGAGCTGGCGCGCTTGATCGAAGAGGCGCACGCCGAGCTGATCAAGGCGCGCGGCCAGGTCAACGAAACCATCCGCCTCATGGCCGAGCTTGGCCGCATCAGCGCGGTGTTCGAATCCGTGGCCGAGGATCTGGTCGACGCGACCTTCAAGGCGTCGAACGAGACCACGCGCGGCATCTCACCGCACGCCATCCTGCTGTCGTTCGTCGACAACCTGGGCAGCCTGGCCCAGCGCGCGGTCGTCGGCGCCGGCGACGTCCGTCGCGAGGTGAACCGCCTGCGCACCAACGTGGCGCCCAGCGCCGGCCCGTTGCAGACCGCCGACGCGGCCCTGGCCCAGCTGGGACAGGCCGTCCAGCGTCTCTCGCAGCAGCGGCGCGACGAGGCCGCGGGACGCCGGACCGAGGTGGCGGTCGATGACCGTTCGATGGCCAAGCCCGCCACCCGCCCGCGCAAGCCGACCGCGCTGGAGGAGGCGCTGACCACCGGCGTCTTCGTGCCGCGGGGCGCCCGCTCCGGGTACAAGAACTAACGCGGCTTCGCCGCTCGCGGCGGCGCGCGGGCGGCGGCGAACGGGCGGCGGCGAGCGGGCGTCCGCTCGCGGTCCGCGCCCTCACCGGGCGGTCGTTTCCCTGGTCTTCAGCGGTCGATCGACCGTGATGACGGTCGTCCAGCAGTACCGTCCGAGCCGCGGAAAACGCGCCAGCACTCGTTCATCCAGGCGCGACAGCGGCGCGAACAGACCGGCCAGGCGGTCGGCGTCGCTGTAGATCTTTTTCCAGTACTTCTGGTCGTTCGGGTGGACGCGCTCGATCAAATAGAACTTGAGAAAGACCGCCAGAGTCGTCAGCCAGAATTCTCGATGCGCCACCGCGCCGAAGTGCCGGCGCAGCCCCTCGCGATCCGCCTCCGTCAGCGGCCGTTCGTCGACGGTGCGCACCCTGTTGGCCATCTTGCGGTAGACATTGATGAGCGGGTTGTCGGGCAGCGGCTCGATGAAGCAGCCCCGCGCCTCCCGACGCATCACGCGCACCAGCTCGGGGACCGCGGTCTCGAGGGGAACGTGGTGCAAGACGCCGTTGCCGTACACCAGGTCGAACTCGTCGGTCTCGGCCGGCAGGGTTTCGCCGGTGACCAGCCGGGTCTCCAGCTTCACGCCATGTCGGCCGGCCAGGACCTGCGCCGAAGCGAGCATCTTCGCCGAGACGTCGACCGAGACCACGTCGGCCCCCAGCTTGGCCAGATAGATCCCACCCTCCGAAAGGCCGCTGCCATAGTCCAGGACGCGCTTGCCCCGCACGTCGCCGAACTGGGACAGGACGTACTGATTCTCCACCGCGGTCACGGCCGTGAACGTCTGGTCGACCAGCACGGAGTCGAGATCGATGGCTTCCGCGCTTTGATCGTGGAATGCCGACTCCCGACTCCTCCGTGCTGCATCGTCCGCGGCCGGTATTGACATGACTCCTTCTATGACGCCGGCCCAGCGCCCCGCAATGGATGGCCCTCAGAGCCCCAGCTGCGCCTTGGCCAGCGCGGTCGCCTCCGGCGCGACGTGGCCATGTTTGAACAGGTACAGCTCGTCGCGCCGCTGCGCCAGCAGCCCGTAGCCCGGATCGGCCAGCGCCGCCCGGGCAATCTCTCGATTGTCCAGCC
>DATKEU010000582.1:0-4053 GCA_035544495.1 Polyangia bacterium
GCCACGCCGTTCATCAGCGGTCCGCCCTGCGGCATCTCGCCGCCCTGTCGCAACGCGAGACCGCCGGAGTACGAGGTGCTGGCGTTCACCTCCATCACCATCCAGTGGTAGTACTTCAAATCCGTCGGCATCTGGGCGAGATAGAAATAAAGACGGCCGTAATGCTGCTTGTGCAGCGCCGCCGGAAACGCATCGGTGAGGCGCGCGAAACGCGCGGCGAGGCACGGCATGCCGTCGGTGCACAGCGCTCCCACGTGCGGGAGCACGTGCAAGGCATGGGCGCCCTTGTGGGGGTTGACCGCGTCGACGATGGTGGGCGTGCCGTCCTGGTGCCAGCGGGTCTCGTTCGGCGGCGAGCCCACGGTGTCGCTCTCGAAGTCGTCGCAGAGCACGTGCGGGCAGGCGGCCGACGCGCCGTCACCGCCGCCGCCGTCGTCGGCGCTGGCGCTGCCTCCCGTGCCGCCGTCGGGGGCGCTGCCGCCGCCGCCCCCGCCGGCCGTGCCGCCGGTTCCCGCGCTTGCGCCGCCGCTGCCCGCGCCGCTCGCGCCGCCGCTGCCGGTCGTCGCACCGCCGCCGCCCGAGCCAGGCGCGCCGCCGCTGGCAGCGCCGCCACCGCCCGCGCCGCCGCTACCCGAACCCGCCGAGCCGCCGCCGCCGCATGCGCCGCCGGCCACGAGCAGCAGAAGGGCGGCGCCGCAAAGCCGCGCCCGATGCGCAAAGTCCATGAATCGCCTCCAGAGCGTCAGCTCGCCCGGGCCCGTCCCAGCACCCGCGCGACAATCGTCGGAACCTAGCACGAGAAGCGATCATGCGACCGACGCGCGACTCGCCGCCGCGGCGAGCCGCGCCGGCACGGATCGGCAACGGCCCGCTAGCTACGACTCGACTGCCTTCTTCAGCCCCGCGAGCATCATCTTCCAGTTCTCCTCGGAGTGCCGGCGCGCTTCGTCGGTGTCGTTGTTGTCCTGCGACAGGTCGACGCGAACGTGCCCGCCCTCCTTCGTCAGCTCCACGGTGACCGTGTGGTAGTTCTCGGGGCGATCGGGCGCGCCCGACATCGGGCTATAGTGGCTGTACTTGAGGCGGTGGTCGGGCTCAATCTCCAGGATGACGCCCTTGTCCTCGTAGGGCTTGCCCTTCCATTCGCCCTTCCAGGTGATGGGGCGGCCCGTCTTCCAGTCGGAGACGACGTCCGCCCCGGCCATGTATCGTTTGATGATCGCCGGGTTGGTGAGGCCATCCCAAACCTTCTCGACGGGCGCGTCGATGGTGACCGCGGCCTTGGCGACGCGCTGCTGATTGCTGCTGTTCATGGTCGACGCCCTCCTCGGTCCAAGGTAGTGCCTCCGCGTGCGCGGGCAACCGGCCCGCCTGCGGGTCATGCGGCTCCGAGAAACGAAGCGATGGCCGCCGTGGTCTCCTCGGGGCGCTCCGCCGTCATGGTGTGGCCGGCGTGGGGGACGCGCACCAGGTCGGCGCCCGCGATGGCCGCTTGCAGGCGCTGGCCGCAGGGCAGCGGGCAGGAGACGTCCTCGTCGCCGACGACGATGCGCACGGGCATGCGCAGCCCGCCGACGGCGGCGAGCAGCGGGCGCCGGCCGCCCCAGGCGCGCATCGCGGACTGCGCCGCGCGCGGCGACAGCGCCGCCACCCGGTCGCGCAGCACGCGGTAGTTGTCGCCGCCCTCGGTGCGAAACCAGCGGCCGAAGATGGTCTGCAGCACGCCGCGGAGGAGAAACCACCGCAACCCCAGCACCACCACCAGCTGGCAGAACAGCCAGTTGCGCAGGCGATTGATCGCCCTGTCCGGCGCGGCGTCGGCGCCCATCAGCACCAGGCGCTCGACCCGCTCCGGCGCGCGCAGCGCCAGCTCCATCGCCACCGTCGCGCCCAGCGACAGCCCCACCACCACCGCCCGCGCCACGCCTTCCTTGTCCATCACCGCGACGACGTCGCCGACCAGATCGCCGACGGTGAACGGCCGCGCGGGCAGCGCGCTGCCGCCGTGGCCGCGAAAGTCGATGGCGACGGTGCCAAAGCGCGGGCGCAGCGCCGCCACGGCGTGCGCGAAGACGCGCCTGTCGCACATGATGTTGTGCAGGAACACCACCGTCGGCGCGCCCGGCGGCGCCGGCGTGGTTTCGTACGCGATGGCCACGCCGTCGCGGCTGAGCGTGGCCATCGCGCGGGTCAGGCCCCGCCCGACGCGCCCGTCGCCAGCCCGAAGTACAGGACCAGGCGGGCGCGCTTGCGCGTCACCAGGTACGCCTGGCCGAGGTACAGCCCCGGGCGCACGCGGCGGATCTCGTCCTTGATGGCGCGGATGTAGAACGGGTTGCCAGGGTTGTCGTAGTCGAGGTGAAAGGCGTCGAACGCGCCCGCGCGCGAGGGGCCGATCTTTGTTTCGAACCGGAACCAGCGGCGCGGCTTGCGATCGCCGAATACGCGGTTGATCCCCTCGCCGTGGTCGGGGCCCAGCGTCTGGAAGCTTTTCCCGCGCCAGGGGAAGAACCGCCAGCCCGCGAAGGCCCGCAGCGCCCGCGCCAGCAGGCCCCGGCCGAGGCCATTGAAGGCCAGCATGCGCCCGCGCAGGTCGCCGGTGACCTCCGCGATCGTCGGCGGGGCGGCCGCAGCGTAGACGTCCTGCAGCTCGACGGCGGTCAGCGCCGCCAGATCGTCCAGCGTCGTCGGACCGGATGCCGCGGTCGCGGTCGCGGCGCGCGCGGCGACCGGCGAGGGCGGCGGCGGCGCAACGGGACCGGATGACGGTGTGCGTTCCATGCTCATGGGCAGGTTGGCCATGATCGTATACGCCCAAAGTGGCGCGGCGGATCACTGAATATGTGCCGCCTCGCGGCTGGACCCGCGAGGCCGCGTTATGATCGACCTCGCCCGTGCCGGCCGTCTCCATCACCCACCCCGAGAAGGTGTTGTTCCCCGAGAGCGGAATAACCAAGGGCGAGCTCTGCGCGTACTACGAGTCGGTGGCGCCGCTGATGCTGCCGCACGTGCGCGGCCGGCCGGTGACGATGGAGCGCTACCCCGCCGGTGTCGGAAGGCAAGGGTTCATCCAGAAGGATGTGGTGAAGGGATTTCCCGCCTGGCTCGAACGCGTCGAGGTCCAGCGGCGAGACGCGAAGGCGGACGGCGCCGTCCACTATCCGCTGGCCAACGACGCGCGCGCGCTGGTCTGGATGGCCAACCAGAACTCGGTCACGCCGCACGTGTGGACGTCGCGCCTGCCTCACCTCGACAAGCCCGACCTGTGCGTGATCGATCTCGATCCGTCTGATGACGATCCAGGGGCGCTGCGCGCGGCGGTGCTCGCGGTGCGCGCGCTCTTCGACGAGCTCGGCCTCTCCTCGTTCGTCAAGACCTCTGGCTCGAAGGGCTATCACGTCGTCGTCCCGCTCGACGGCGGCGACGACGCGGCCGCCGTCTGGCGCTTCGGCCACGGAGCGGGCGCCGTCCTGGTCAAGCGCCATCCGGATATGTTCACGCAGGAGTTCATCAAGGCTGATCGCAAGGGGCGCATCTTCGTCGACACCGGCCGAAACGCCCCGGGCGCGACCTTCGCCGCCGTCTACGCCGTGAGGCCCAAGCCTGAGGCGCCGGTCTCGGCTCCCTGCACCTGGGACGAGATCGAACGCGCCGAGGCCGGCCCGCGCACCTTCACGCTGCGGAACCTGCCCGCGCGCCTCGCCACCGCTGGCGATCTCTGGCGGGAGATGGACGCCGCGCGCCGCTCGCTGCGCGCCCCGATGGCCGCGCTCGATGGAATGTTGACGGAGCAAGACTGGCAGGAAGCGCACGCCGCCTCCACACGCCGGCCGGTCTCGCGCAAGAGCCCGAGGTCACGGGAAACGCGCCACCGATCCTAGGCCAGCGCAGCTACGCTCCAGGTAGTGGGCGTCGCCGTTCCAGCCAGGAGCGCGGGCTCTGCCCGCGCGGCTCACCTTGCGGAGGGAGGGTGGGCCCGCGGGAGGGCCTAGCCCTCCTGCGCTCTTATTAGCCCTTGCTGTCGGTGCGGCCGAGCGGCAGCACCAGGTCGAC
>DATKEU010000583.1:0-2687 GCA_035544495.1 Polyangia bacterium
GGAAAATGCGCGCCGATGGGACGCGCCGGCGGGCACTCCGGGTCGCCGCCCTCGACGCCGATGTAAAGGCCGTCGGGCAGGATGCCCACGAACCGGGTCACGCGCAGCATGTCCGTCCCCAGCGCGCCGGCGTCGATCTCCGCCGCCACCACGCCCCAGCGATAAGGCGCCAGCGCGGCGATGCGCTCGTCCAGCAGACGTTCGTGGTACAGGTCCTGCTGCTGCAGGTGCTGGGGCGAGACCAGCATCCCTTCGGACCACACGACTCTCTGGGGCGGTTTCATGAAATCCTCGTCTGTCGTCGTCAGCGCAGCTCGATGCGGTTCTCGTCCAGGAAGAAGCGCGCGCTGCTGTCCAGCGCAGGCGACTTCTTGCCGTCGTCGCGGGCGGCCACGTGACAGTAATCGGGATCGGGGGGCGAGAGTTTCTTCACCGCGCGCCAGCTGGTGCCGGCCGGCTGGCGAAACAGCGCCACCGCCATCAGGTAGCCGGTGTCGGGGTTGCGGTTGAAGGGCGGCGTGGCCTGATCGCCGGGGTTGATGGTGAGCTCTTGCTGCGCGAGGAGATCGTCACCCAGCGTGTCCTTGTCGTGATCCAGCAGATCGTCGAACGACGCGCCGGCCAGCTTGCCCACGCCCTTGAGCTGATAGAGGCGCACCACCGTCGCCAGCGCCTCGCCTTTCTCGCCCGGGTTCAGGCGCGCCGACGCGCGCAGGTTGACCCGCAACGGTTCGGGCGTCGTGCACGGCGTGGGCGGTGGCGGCGTGTGCGAGCACCCCCCGAGGAACGCGGCGGCGATCGTGGCGGTCACCGCGCACCCACCCGCCAATCCCGCGAATCCTAAGCGATTTGCACCCATCCCCGCGCGCCGGAGCTTGCCAGCAAAGGGCCGGCGTGCGCAATAGTGATTCATCTATTGCGGGCCCATCGAAGGCTCCGCGCCCGCGCGAGCTACTCGACGATGGGCGCGTTGTTGGGCAGCAGGCCCGAATCGCCCTTGCCGGGTTTGCCGGCCGGCTTGACCGGCGCGGGCTTGCTGTCGGTGGTGGGAGGCGCCTCCGCGGTCGGCTTGCCGCCGCCATGATGATGGTGGCCCTTGCCGGACTTGTCGGGTTTCGCGCCGGCGCCGGCCAGCGCTTTCGCCTCGGGCGCCGGGTCGCGCGGGCGCGCCGGCTCGATGGTGGCGGGCGGGGGCGGCGTCGCGGGCGCGGGCGCGGCGATCGGTTCCAGCGTCAGGTCGCGCGGCGGCGGCGTGTCGACGAAGCGCACGGAGGCGTTCCGGAAGCCGCGCGCGTGGGCGACGATCTCGTGCTCGCTGCCGTCGGCGGGCAGGCGGCGCGCGAAGGAGCCCGTGCCCACCGGCTGGCCGTCGAGCTCGATGACCGCCGAGCCGGGGTCGGTCACCACCTCGACCCGGAACAGCTTCGGCTCGGGCGGGGCCGGCGCCGATGGCGGCGCGGGCGGCTGCGCCGTCGGCAGGTCGGGGCGCATGATGACGAAGACGACGCTGACCGCGGCCGCCACGCCCAGCAACACCAGCCACGGCATGCGCGAGCGGGCCGGGCGCAGCGTCGGCAGCAGCGACGAGGATTCGCCCGTGGCGTGGCGAAACGTGGTGCTGCTCTCCAGCCGGGCCGGGTGGCCGCGCCCGTCGGGCGGCGGCGTGCCGCTGTCCGGCGGCAGCGGGCGCGTGCCGCCGGCCGTGATCTTGCGCGGCGACTCCTGGGGCGGCGGCGTCGCCGTGGCGGCCATGGCCAGATCCGCGGCGAAGCCCGGGCCGCGCGCCACCCCCGCCGGCGGCGGCGTCGGAGCGGTCACCTCGGGCGCGTCGATCGACAGCTCGCTCGCCGGCGCAGCTTCTAGCTCGGCGGCCGGCGCGGTGAAGAACGGCGTCCACATCATGCGCGGAGGCGCGCTGGCGTAGGCCAACAAGCTCGCGCCCAGCGCCCGCACCGACGGGAAGCGGGCCGCCGGCTCCAGGTTCATCGCGCGGTTGATGATCGCGTTCAGCTCCGGCGGAAGATCCGGCCGCAGCGTCACCGCCGGCCGGTAACGGCTCTCCGCGATGTCCTTGAGGACGGCGTACAGGTTCTCGCCCTCGAAGGCTCGCTGGCCGGTCACGCACTCGTACAAGATCGTGCCGAGCGCATACTGATCGCTGCGCGCGTCGGCCTGCTTGGCGCCGCGCAGCTGCTCGGGCGGCAGATAGAACGTGGTGCCGAAGGTGGCCCCGGTGCCGGTCAGCGCCATGGTGCGCAGATCGCCCGAGACCTTCGAGATGCCGAAATCCAGCACCTTCGGCGAAACGCCGCCCATGCCGCCGCCGCGGGCCAGGAAGATGTTCTCCGGCTTGAGGTCGCGGTGAATCACGCCCTGCTCGTGCGCGGTGGCGATGGCGGCGGCGACCGGCAACATGATGTCGGCGGCATCGCCGATGGGCAGGGCGCCCTTGCGGGCGATCACCTTGCCGAGATCCTCGCCCTCGAGGAACTCCATCACCAGGTAGATGATGGTCCCTTCCGATCCAACGTCGGTGACGTCGACGACGTGCGGGTGGCGGATGCGCGACGCCGCCTCGCCCTCGCGCAGGAAGCGGGTCTTGGCGTCGGGGTTGGCCGCCAGCGTGGGCAGCAGCATCTTGATGGCGACGCGCTTTTTCAGATCCCGGTGCAGGGCCTCGTAGACGC
>DATKEU010000584.1:0-7337 GCA_035544495.1 Polyangia bacterium
GGCCGAATGTCTCGGCATCCTACCACCGATCGCCCGGGCACCGTCGGGCAATTGCTATTCGACGATTGTGATCCAGCCGTGGGGGTCGGGTATGCGGCCATACTGGATGCCGGTGATGGCGTCGTAGAGGCGGCGGGCGGATTCACCCGCCTGACCACCGTTGATGACGATGCGCTCCCCCTTCCAGCCCAGCTCCCCGACGGGCGTGATGACGGCGGCGGTGCCACAACCGAACACCTCGCGCAGCGTCCCCTTCCGATGCGCTTGCAACAGCTCGTCCATCCCCAGCGAGCGCTCGCTGACCTGGTGTCCCCAGCCGCGCAGCAAGGTGATCACGGAATCACGGGTGACGCCGCTCAGGATCGTGCCGTCCAGCGCCGGCGTGATGAACTCGTCTGCGATGCGCACGACCAGGTTCATGGTCCCCACCTCTTCCAAGTGGCGGTGCTCGACGGCGTCGGTCCACAGCACCTGGGCGTACCCGCGCTGCTTGGCCTCCTCGGCGGCCAGCAGGCTGGCGACGTAGTTGGCTCCCGCTTTCACGGCGCCGAGACCCCCGGACGCTGCCCGGACGTACTTGTCCTCGATCCAGATGCGCGCCGGGCTGAAGGCCTCGCCCAGATAGGCCCCCACCGGCGAGGCGATGACGAAGAACGTGTATTGCTTCGACGGCCGCACGCCCAGGAACGGCTCCGTGGCGATCAGCGTGGGCCGGATGTAAAGCGCCGTCCCGTCGCCGACCGGGACCCAGTCCTTGTCGGTGCGCACGAAGGCCAGCAACGTCTCCCGCATCAGCTCGACGTCGATGGCGGGCATGCACAGGCGCCCCGCCCCGCCGGCCATGCGCTGGCAGTGGCGATCCAGGCGGAACAGCCGCACCCGGCCGTCGACGCCCCAGAACCCCTTGAGGCCGTCGAACAGCGCCTGGCCGTAGTGCAGCACGGCCGCCGCGGGATCCAGCGTCAGCGGGCCGTAGGGCACCACGCGCGGGTTCAGCCAGCCGCGCCCCTCCTCATAGTCGATGAGCCCCATGTGGTCGGTGAAAATGCGCCCGAACACCAGCTCGGAGCTCTTGGGACGCGGCTTGCGGACGGCGACAGCTTCGATCGAGACCATGGCAACCCGAGAATATCGCGACCGGCCGGCGGTTGCACGCGGCGCGCCGGGCGATTCGATCCCGGCGCGCCGGCGCGATCAATGACGGAAGGTGGGAGTCACCGTCAGGACCTCTTTGCGGCGCATATCGCGAATGACGGTCAGCTCCGCGGCCTGTCCGGCGCGCTCCTCGGTGAGCAGCTTGTGCAGGTCGTCGATGCCGGCGATGGCCGTGTCGCCGAACTTCACGATCAGGTCGCCCTCGCGCACGCCCGCCGCCGCCGCCGGACCGTTCGGTTCCAGCGAGACGACGAAGACGCCGCTCTCGGTCGCGAGCTCGTGATAGCGCATCACCCGCCGGTGCAGCGGCACGTTCTGGCCGGCGAGGCCGATGTACGCGCGCCGGATGTGCCCGTCGCGGATCAGCCGACCCATGACGAAGCTGGCGGTGTTGATGGCGATGGCGAAGCACAGCCCCTGCGCCGGCATGATCATCGCGGTGTTGACGCCGATGACCCGCCCGCGCGCATCGACCAGCGGCCCGCCCGAGTTGCCGGGATTCAGCGCGGCGTCGGTCTGCACGACGTCATCGACCAGCCGCCCGTTCTTCGTGCGCAGCGATCGACCGAGGGCGCTGACCACGCCCGCCGTCACCGTCGCATCGAAGCCGTACGGGTTGCCGATGGCGATCGCGATCTGGCCCACCCGCAGGCGCGACGAATCGCCGAACGACACCGCCGTCAGCTCGGGCGCGTAAATGCGCAGCACGGCGATGTCGGTGTCCGGGTCCTCGCCGACCAGGTGGGCGGGAAAGCGCCGCCCGTCAGGCAGCGACACGTCGATCTTGCGCGCCTGGTTGACGACGTGACTGTTCGTCATCACGAACCCGTCCGGCGTGAACACGAACCCCGACCCGCTGCCCGTCGCCTCGTCGGGCTGCCTCGGGCCCGTCTGCCGGCGTCGCCCAGCCGGGGGCGGCGGCCCCTGCACGTCCACCTTCACCACCGACGGACTGACCTCCTCCGCGACCGACACCACCGTCTTCGAAAAAGCGTCCAGCAACTCGGCGTCGGCACGCCTCGCCGCCGGCGCGATTACCCTTTCGTTCTCTGCCGCAGCTTCCATCGAAATCTCCTCTCTGCCTCCGTCTCCGACCACGCGGATCGGAGGCGGGCTTTGCCCGCCGGAGACACCGTCTGCCAAGCCAGATCCGGGCCCGGCTCTCGTCGCGTCGGGGTGGGCCCGTGGGAGGGCCAGCAGGCCCCTCCCACGCCTTGCCCCTCCCACGCCCTTTAGATGACCAGCGTGCCCGTGCGTATCAGGTACGCCAGGCGCTGGCGCTGATCGTCGTCGAGCAGCGCGTGAATGCGCCCGAGGGCCTTGGTCACCGCGTCGCGCAGCCGTTCGGCGCTGGCCACGCGCAGGTCGGCTCCCTCCTTGGCGCGGGCGCCGTCGAAGGCGCTCGCCCCGACCGCGTCGGCGAAGGCCGAGAGCGTGCGCCGGCGATCCACCTCTGCCTGGGCGCGCTCGGTCTTGAGCTCGTCCAGGATGCGGGCCAGCTCGCCCACCTGCCGCTCGTCCAGCTCCAGCTTGTAGGCCAGAAAGCGCAACGGCCGCCGGACGCCAAAAGCGCCGCCTCCGAAGCCACCGTCGTCGCCGTCGCTGCTGGCTTGACGCTCGTCATCGTGGCCGCGACCGCCGCCGCCGCCGGGCCCGCACGCCTCCGCGCCCCACCCCGAACCGCAGCCGTTTGCCGCCATTTGGCGCGCCTTCCACCAGTACATCATTCCTGGATGCATCGTCTCTGTCTCCTTTCGCGGAGGCCATCAGCTCCCCGCGGGCTATGTCGACGTGGGCGATATGCCTCACGTCCGTTGTAAAAGCCTAAACGCCAAATCGCGATCGTCAATGGAGGGAGCGGAGCGGCCAGCGAGCCGAGCGCGGATCCCGGGCCGCCCCGCGGGCATCAGACTGCGAGCGAAAGGACACCCGACCATGATCCAGATCAGGCCCGCCGCCGAGCGCGGCACGACCCACATCGACTGGCTGGATAGCCGGCACAGCTTCTCCTTCGGCGAGTTCTACGACCCGTCGAACATGGGCTTCCGCACGCTGCGGGTGATCAACGACGATCGCGTGGCACCGGGCGGCGGCTTTCCCACGCACGGGCACAGCGACATGGAGATCGTCAGCTACGTCCTCGACGGCGCGCTCGAGCACCGCGACAGCCTGGGGACCGGCAGCGTGATCCGCCCCGGCGACGTGCAGCGGATGAGCGCGGGGACCGGCGTGCGCCACAGCGAGTTCAACGCCTCGCGCACCGATCCCGTGCATTTCCTGCAGATCTGGATCCTGCCCGAGCGCCGCGCCATCAAGCCCGGCTACGAGCAGAAGACGTATGGCGCCGACGACAAGCGCGGCCGGCTGCGCCTGGTCGCCTCGCGCGACGGGCGCGACGGATCGGTGACCATCCACCAGGACGTCAACCTGTACGCGGCCCTGCTGTCGGGAGCCGAGCGCGTGACGTACCAGCCGGCGGCCGGGCGCTCGACGTTTGTCCAGGTGGCGCGCGGCCACGTCGCGCTGAACGGCCGCCCGCTGTCCGAGGGCGACGGCGCCGCCATCCAGGACGAAGCCACTCTGGAGATCGGCGCCACCGGCCCCGGCGAGGCGGAGGTGCTGGTTTTCGATCTCGCTTGAGCGCCGGAGGTCTTACACTGGGCGGCCAGTCATGGCCCGACGATACTGGTTGCTGAAGTCCGAGCCGGAGACCTTCTCGATCGCCGATCTCGAGCGCGCGCCCGGCCAGACGACGTTCTGGGACGGCGTGCGCAACTACCAGGCCCGCAACCTGCTCCGCGACGAGATCAAGGTCGGCGACGGCGTGCTCTTCTATCACTCCAGCGCGGACCCGCCCGCGGTGGCGGGGACGGCCGAGGTGGTGGGTGCCGGCGCGCCCGACCCGACGCAGTTCGACGCCCGGTCGTCGCACCGCGATCCGGATTCGCCGCCCGGCGATCCGCGCTGGTTCGGCGTGACCATCAAGCTCGGGCGCGTGTTCGGCCGCGCGATCCCGCTGCCGGAGCTGCGCGCCCAGCCGGCGCTGAAGGAGATGGTGCTGTTGCGCAAGGGGAGCCGCCTGTCGGTGCAGCCGGTCAGCGCCAAGGAGTGGGAGACGATCGTCAAGCTGGGCGGCAGCGGCGGCAAGAACGGCGTCGCGCCGTGAGGTCCCCGCGCGGCGTGCACCACGTCGCCCTGCGCGTGGACGATCTCGCGCGCGTCGAGCCGTTCTATCGCGACGTGCTGGCGCTGCCGGTGCTCCGGCGCTGGCCCAAGGAAGACGGTGGCGGCAGCGGCGCGGCGGGCGCGGCCGGCGCGGCCGGGGCCATCGACGATCGTTCGGTGTGGCTGGACGCGGGCGGCGGGGCGTTCGTCGCGCTGGAGACGGCACCGGGACAGGCGACGCCGGACGTGCGGGCGGCGCGCGCCGCGACGGAGGGTCCGCCCGTGCTGGCGCTGCGCATCGGCGCCGACGAGCGGGCGGCCTGGGAGGCGCGCCTGCAGGCGGCGGGCGTGGCGATCTATCACCGCACGGCGTTCACGCTCTATGTCCGCGACCCGGAGGGCAACCGCATCGGGCTTTCGCACTATCCCGATCCGCAGGCGGGCGCGGCGGCGGGCGGCTGACGCGGATGCCGTCGGTCACCTTCCTCCCCGACGGTCCGCGCGTCGCGTGCGCCGACGGGGAATCGATCTTCGACGTGGGCCGGCGGGCGGGCGTCCGCATCCCCACGTCGTGCGTCGGCAAGGCCAGCTGCGGCCTGTGCCGCGTGAAGATCGTTTCGGGCGAGCAGCACCTGACGCCGCTGAACGCCGACGAGCGGCGGCACCTGGGCAACGTCTATTTCATCACCAAGGTGCGTCTCGCCTGTCAGACGCGCGTCAGCGGCGGCGACGTGGCGGTGGAGATTCCATGACGGCAGACGTGACCGTCAGAACGTGACATCCAGAGCCAATTGGCCCAAAGTGCTGAACCGCCATGCAGCAGCTGCTCGATCTTTTCCATCGCATCTACGACGTGCAGGGGATCGTCCGCTGGGGCGGCCTCATCGCTCTCACCGCCGTGATCTTCTCGGAGACGGGCCTGCTGGTCGGTTTCTTCCTGCCGGGTGATTCGCTGCTGGTGACGGCCGGGCTGTTCTGCACCAGCGCCACGCCCGAGCAGGCCCCGCTGCTGAACATCGTCACGCTGAACCTGGCCGCCATGCTCGCGGCCGTCGTCGGCGACACGGTCGGTTACTGGATCGGCGCCAAGTCGGGGCCCAGGCTGTTCACGCGCGAGCAGTCGCTGTTCTTCTCGCGAAAGCACCTCCTGCGCACGAAAGAGTTCTATGACCGCCACGGCGGCAAGACCATCATCATCGCGCGCTTCCTGCCCATCCTTCGCACGTTCGCGCCGGTGGTGGCGGGCGTGGGCAAGATGAACTATCGCCGCTTCGTCTCCTTCAACATCTTCGGCGGCGTCGGCTGGGTGTTCAGCATGACGATGCTGGGCTTCACGCTGGGCACGATCTATCCGCCCATCACCAAGCAGATCGACAAGGTGATCATCGTGGTCATCTTCGTCTCGCTGCTGCCGGGGATGGTGAGCTGGGCGATGAATCGGAAGAAGGTGAAGGCCGGCACCCCGGGCGTCTCGGCGTAGATCGCGCGTGGCGATGGCGAACAAGGTCGCGAAGAAGACCGGCGCGAAGACGGCGGTCAAGGCGGCCAAGGCGGCCAAGCCCGCCACGAGAGCGGCGGCCACGCCCGCCGAGACGAAAGCGGCGGCGACGGCCGCGCCGCCGGCGAAAGCGCCGTCCCGGGCCAAGGTCGCCTTTCCGAAGAAGAACCAGCCTCCGACGGAGGCGGAGTTCGCGGCCCGCCTGCCGCTGGCGGTCGGCAAGCGGTTCGAGATGGTGCGCGCGTTCCTGAAGAAGCAGAAGGGCATCGGCGAGGAGCTCTATTTCTTCGGCCCCAAGACCGGCTGGGCGTTCCGCTATGTGCGCGACGGCCAGCAGTCGATCTGCTCGCTGATGATCCATCAGGATGGCCTGCTGGGCATCGTGGCGCTGGATCCGGCGGCGCTGGCGGAGGTCGACTGGGCCGGGCTGTCGCCGGTGGCGCAGAAGGCGCGGCGGCTGGCTCACGGTTCCCCGGCGTTGCTGTGGCTGGACGTGCCGCTGGAGGGCACGGGCGCCGCTGATTTTCGCGCTCTATTGAAAGCCAAGCTGAAGGCGCTGCCGGTGCTGCCGCCGCCGCCTCCGCCGCCGCGCGCGCCGACCGCGGTTTGACCATGCCGGCGGCCACCTCGCGCTTGTCCGGCGTGCCCCGGCGCTATCTGCTGGATTTCGTCGCCTACCTGATCCTGTTCGTCGCCGCCGCCTGGCGGGCGCCGAACGACGCCGGGCGCTGGATCGGTGCCGGCATCGCCGTGCCGTCGTTCGCGCTGTGGCTGCTGGCGCGCTGGCAGCTCGGGCGGTCATTCACGCTCGGCGCCGAGGCGCGCGAGCTGGTGACGCACGGGCTCTACGCGCGCATCCGCCACCCGGTGTACGTCTTCTCGACGCTGGTGTTGGTGGGGACGGCGATCTGCCTGCGCAACATTTTCTTCGACGCCTACGTCGCCGCCGTCGTCGTCCTGCAGCTCTATCGCATCCGGCGCGAGGACGCCGTGCTGCTGCAGCAGTTCGGCGATCGCTACCGCGCGTACCGGCGGGCGACCTGGTTCTGAGGGCGTCAGCCCTTGAGGGCGGCGCGGACGCCGACGACGTAGGTCACGCAGGCGAAGAACACCGTCGACCCGAAGCCCAGCGTCAGCTCGTTGAAGCCGGCGATGCAGCTGCGTGGAATGAGGACGCCGAAGCCGATGATCACCGTCGGAACCACGAACGTCACCAGCGGCAGGTAGAGCTTCCAGACGCCGCGCCGCGCGCCGAGGCTGCGGACGGTCGTCGGGGGTGAGGCCGGCATGGCGCGTCCTCTCACACCTTCTGGAACAGCGCCGCGTCGATCGTCTGGTTGGCGCGCACGTTGGTGTACTCGTAGCGTTCGAGGAAACCCTGGCCGTCGTGGACTTCGACCTTGACCGGCAGGCCCAGCCTGGCGTCGACGCACAGGCGGGTCCGTTGCGCATAGAGACCCTTCGCGCCCGGCGGCGCCGTGTACTCCATCCAGTAGCAGCCGCTGGCGTCGAAGCCCTG
>DATKEU010000585.1:0-2514 GCA_035544495.1 Polyangia bacterium
GCAGCTCGCGTACACCCTCGCCAACGTCGTGCTGGGCGACGCCAACACCCAGGGCGGAACGGTGGCGGCGCGGCCGGGCGTCTTCAGCCAGCCGGTCCAGACGATCGGCGTCAGCGAGATCGTCGATGTCTGGCTGAAGCGCAGCGCGCGCATCACCGCCGCCGATCGCGGCGTCGAGCGGCGGCGCTGGCTGGTCGAGGACGCCTTGCGCGAGATCGTCTACGCCGTGCGCTCGGCCTTCGCCGACGTCGTGCGCGAGCAGGCGGAGCGGGGGCTGGCGCACGAGGTGGTGGCCCGTTACGACCAGACGGTGCGCATCTCGCAGGCGCGCTTCCGGGCGGGCGACATCTCGGAGGCGGAGCTGCGCAAGATCGAGCTCGAGGGGCTGCGCTATCAGAACGCGGAGATCGACGCCGATCTCGAGCTGGATCTGGCGCGGCAGCACCTGGCCGGCCTGATGGGGCTGCCCTCGGCGGCGTCGCTGCCGGCGGAGCTGCCGGCGTGGGACTGGCGGCGGACGTTCGATCTGGGCGCGCTGACGACGGTGGCGCTGTCGGAGCGACCGGACCTGCGGGCGGCGCGGGCGGCGCGCGAGCTCGGCGAGGCGGCGCTGGCGTCGGCGCGGCGCGAGGCCTTCCCGGACATCAGCCTGGGCGCCAATTACACGCACAGTGATTTTCAGGTGTCGGGCGACAACCCGAACACGCTGGCCCTGAGCCTGTCCTTGCCGGTGCCGCTGTTCGATCGCAACCAGGCCAACGTCGGCCGGGCCCGGCTGGACATCCGGCGGGCGGAGAACGACGGCGAGCGCCTGCGCCTGCAGGTGGCGCGCGAGGTGGCCGAGGCTGTGCGGCGGGCGGCGCGCGCGCAGACGCTGCTGGGCGTCTTCGAGGGGGGCGGGATGATCGACCGCGCCGACGGGTCGCTGCGCGTGGCGGAGAAGTCGTACAAGGCGGGCGCCATCTCGCTGCTGGAGCTGCTGGAGGCGCAGCGGACGTATCTGGATATTCGCGGGCAATACGTGCGTGCCCTGCACGATTACCGTCAGGCCAGCATCGATGTCGGCCATGCGGTCGGGGAGAAGATCAAATGACGCTTAATCTCGGGAAGAGGCCAGCCGGCGTGCGCGCGAGCGTGGTCATGACAGCCGCGTGGCTGGTGGCGGTCGCCGCCTGCAGCAAGGCGGGCGGCAGCAACGCGGGAGGCGAGACGTCGGCGGCCCAGGCCGGCGAGGCGCCGCGCGACTTCATTCGCCTGGATCCGGGCAGCCCGCGCATGGAGTTCATCAAGATCGAGGTGGTCAAGGAGTCGGCGAAAGGGACCGAGGTGGCGCTGCCGGGCCGCGTGACCTTCGACGAGGACCACACCCAGCGCGTCGCCTCGCCCATCGACGGGCGCGTGCTGAAGATCCTGGTCAAGCCCGGGGACAAGGTGCGGGCTGGCCAGCCGCTGATCGAGATGTCGTCGCCTCAGGTGGGCCAGCTGCAATCCGACGCGCTGAAGGCGCTGTCCGATCTGAACGTGGCGCGCAAGGCGCTGGAGCGAGTCGGCAAGCTGCGCGCCGACGGCGCCGTGTCCGACAAGGAGGCGGCTCAGGTCGAAGGCGATTTCAAGAAGGCCAAATCCGACTTCGCGCGTTCCGGAACGCAGCTGAAAGCGCTGGGCGTGAACCCGGGCGAACCGGCCGTGACGGTGGCGTTGCGGGCGCAGATTCCGGGCGTCGTCGTCGAGCGCAACGTGCTGGTCGGCCAGGAGATCCGCGCCGACCAGGTGACGCCGCTTCTGACCATCAGCAGCCTGGACAGCGTGTGGGTGCTGGGCGACGTGTACGAGCAGGATCTCAGCGCCGTCGAGCCGGGCGCCGCCGCGCGGGTCAGCGTGCCCGCGTATCCCGGGCAGACGTTCGCGGGCACGGTCAAGCACATCGGCGACGTCGTCGACGCCAGCACGCGCACCGTGAAGGTTCGCTGCGTGGTGGCGAACGCCGACCACCGGCTCAAGCCCGAGATGTTCGCGAAGATGGTGGTCGAGAACGCGAGCAACCGGAAGTTCATCGCCGTCCCATCGAAGGCGGTGCTGAACGACGGCGAGGCGTCGGTGGTGGTGGTGGCGACGGAGGGAAACGTCTTCCGCGCGCGCAAGGTCGAGGTCGGCCCCGACACCGACGGCCAGGTGCGCATCGTGGCGGGCCTGACCCCCGGCGAAAAGATCGTCACCGACGGCGCGATCTTCATGAAGCGCGACATCGATCGCCGGTAGGTGCGGCTCGCGGCGCGCGCTGCGCGCCATGGACATCGCGGATCTTTCATCGGATTGCCGTTGGCGGCGGCAAAAAGACCGCCATCGGCAAGCCAAGATGTTTATTGTTTCGGTATGGTCGAACGTTGCTTGTTCTCACTCTGCATGGCATCGGTCCTGGTTTGCGGTCCGGGCTGGCCTCACCAGGCGGCCGCCGCCGACCTGTCGCCGAGCGCGATTTTGCAGGACTTGCACCGCTCGAACCAGGACGGCCTC
>DATKEU010000586.1:0-2254 GCA_035544495.1 Polyangia bacterium
GACGCCGCCCAGGGCGCCTGCACCGCCGGAACGCTGAAGCCCGGCACGAGCACGCAGACGATCGCGTTCGGCGGCGGCATGCGCTCGTACATCATTCACGTGCCGCCGAAGTACGACGGAAAGACGCGCGCGCCGCTGATCCTCGACATGCACGGCCAGGGGCAGTCGCCGCAAGGGCAGATGGGGACATCCGGCTGGCTGGCTAAGGCCGACGCGGTCGGGATCGTCCTGGTCTGGCCTCAAGGGACGGACCTGTCATGGAACTGTGGACCTCCCGGTTGTCCCATCCTGATGTGCTGCTGCAATCCAGCCCAGAGCAACAAGGTCGACGACGTCGGGTTCATCCGCGCCGTGGTGGCCAAGGTCGCCCAGGACGGCTGCATCGACGCCAAGCGCGTCTACGCCACTGGACTGTCGAACGGGGGCTGCATGTCGCACTGGCTGGGATGCGACGCCGCCGATCTGTTCGCGGCGATCGCGCCCGTCTCGTGCGCCAACATGATCGATTGCAAGCCGTCGCGCCCGATCCCGGTCCTCGAGTATCGCGGCAAGCAGGACGACATCGTCCCGTACAACGGGGGCATGATCGCCGTCGGTAAGCACAACTGGTCCAGCGCGGAAGCCGATTTCAAGAAATGGAGCGACCTGGATATGTGCACCGACGCGGCCATGCCGTTGCCCATGCGCGCGATCTGTCAGGTCCATGGCCAGTGCGGCGCGGGCGCCGAGGTCATTCTGTGCTCACCGAACGCTGGACACATCCTTTACGGCGGCGCGGCCCAGCAGGGGGCCGCGGTGACAGATCTCGCCTGGGAGTTCTTTCAGCGGCACCCGTTGCCCTGATTATCCGGCGCTCCGAGACGCGACCCGCGCTCACCAACGGCTGAAAGCGCGCGCCTCGACCAAGACCAGTACCGTCATCACCAGTCCACACAGCACCAGTAGCCCGGCCATGCCTGCGGGCACGAGGAAGCTCCGCCCAGCTCGGGGAGTCCACTTCATGACGGCCCGGTTGATGACCGCGCCGCCGACCAAGAGACAGAGCGTGATGATGACGTTGACAATGAACACTGAGCTTGCAGGTAAGTGCCCTCAAGGGCGCGAACCTTCGCTTCCGTCGGCCCAACCAACGCCGTGCCTTCCCCGATCGGCGCTCAGTTTGCGATTCGGATGCCCAGATAATCGGTGTAGCGCAGGGGCTGCATGCGTGGCAGGAGGCGCTCCAGCACGCGCCGCACAGCGCGCCGCTGTGACGGGCGGTCGACGTCGGCGGGGTGAATCGCCAGCCGCGTGTCGGCGACCGCCCGGCGCGCCTGCAGCGTCGCGTGCAGCGCCGTCATCCGCGCTTCCAGCTCGCTGAGCGATCCCCAGCCGATCACCCGGCTCGCCCGCGGCGAAGCGACGCGCGCCACGATACCGCGCCAGCGCTCGACGAAGTCGAAGCCGGTCGCCGCCACCACTGCGGCCGCCGCCCGTGACAGCAGCCAGGCGGGAGGGACAAAAGCGCGGGTCGCCGAGCCAAGCCCCGCGCGCCGCAAGATCGCCGCGGCCTCGTCCAGGCGGCGGCGCGCGTCCGCCTCGTCGCAGGCGAAGAACTCCCCCTGCCCGCGCGCGAAGACGTGGGCGCGAACGATCCCCAGTGGCGACCAGGCCCGCCCTGCCATCCGGTGCGTGAGACCGTGCATGACCAGATCGACCCCGTCGTCGGCCAGCCCGCGCAGCCAGCGCACCGAGGCCGCGTCCTCGTCCAGGCGCGCCCTCGCTTCGTGAAAGGGGATGACCAGCGCGGTCAGCTGGCACGGCGCAAGCCCCGCCTCGGTCAGGAGCGCATACGCGCGCTGGCAGGCCGGAAGCGTCAGGGGCGATACGTCGTGCAGCGATACCAGCAGCGCCGGGCTCTCCACGGTGGTTCGCGCCGCGCTCGCTAGGCCTGCTGCGTGAATGTCTTCCATATGCGGGAGAACGGGACCTCGTTCCAGCGTCGGATCATCGCTCGCCGCCCACCCATGCCGAGATTTTCCGCCCGCTTGGGATCGTCCAAGATGCGCGCGATGGCCGCCACCAGCGGCTGGATGCCGAATTCGTAGCATTCGGCGGACAGGCCGTTGGTGACGAACTCGGAAATACAAGCGTCAGCCGGCACCAGCACGGGCACGCCGCTTGACATCGCCTCCATGTTGACCAGGCCCAGCGTGTCGACGCGGCTGGCGAACACGAACACCCGCGCCGACGCGTAGAGGCGCCGAAGGACGTC